>JAFGFO010000253.1 GCA_016931085.1 Thermoflexales bacterium | reverse complement strand
TTTGGCTTTAGCGATTTCCAGGCCTACCTGGCGACGCGCGACCCGGAGAAATCGGCCGGCGAGGCGGAACAGTGGGAAGCGCCGACCGAGGCGCTGCGGGCGGCCCTGGTGCGCGCCAACATCCCCTATAAGGTAGACGAGGGCGGCGCGGCCTTCTATGGCCCCAAGATCGACCTCAAGATCAAGGACGCGCTGGGCCGCGAGTGGCAGTTGAGCACGATCCAGTTCGATTTCAACCTGTCGGAGCGCTTCAACCTGAGTTACGTCGGCGAAGATGGCCAGGAGCACCGGCCGTACATGATCCATCGCGCCCTGATGGGCTCGGTCGAGCGCTTTTTCGGCGTGCTGATCGAGCATTACGCGGGGGCGTTCCCGGTCTGGCTGGCGCCGGTGCAGGCCAAGCTGATCCCGATCGCCGACCGGCACGTGGACTATGCGCGGCAGGTGTGCCAGGCGCTCAAGGCCGAGGGTATCCGCGTCGAGCTGGACGATTCGAGCGCGCGCATGAACGCCAAGATTCGCGCGGCGCAGATGCAAAAAATCCCGTATATGTTGGTCGTGGGCGACAAGGAGCAGGCCGAGGGCGCCGCCAATGTTCGCTTGCGCAACAACGAGCAACTAGGGGCCAAGCCGCTGGCCGAGATCGTGGCCATGATCAAGGCGGCGGTCGAGACCCACGCGAATGTGTGACGGAGACGTAAAGCGTGAAACGTAACATGTGAGGGTAGTTTGCCAGGTGCAGGGCAACTACCCCTTTTTGCGTTTTTAGGTTATCATGGACGCGTATTTTACGTTTTACGCATTATATCATCCCGAGCTTGTCGAGGGACGTTTTATGTACAACAAGGAGTATCATCGACTATGAAAAACATCACTGTCGTCGGCGTCGGCTACGTTGGCCTGGTCACGGGAACCTGCTTTGCCGATCTGGGCAACCGGGTGCGCTGCCTGGATATCAACTCGGAGCGCATCGCCAATCTCAATCGCGGCATTTTGCCGATCTACGAGCCTGGCCTGGAAGAGGTGGTCGGCCGCAACGTGCGAGCCGGCCGCTTGACCTTCACCACGTCGTACGCCGAGGCGATTCAAGACGCCGAGTTCGCCTTCATCGCCGTGGGCACACCCGCTGGCGTGGACGGCGAAGCTGACCTGCAGTACGTGCGCGCGGCGGCTGAGTCCATCGCCGACGTCATGGATCACTCCCTCATCGTCGTCAACAAGTCGACCGTGCCGGTCGGCACCGGCGACTGGGTGGCCGATATCATCCGGGCGCGCCAAAAGACGCCGGTCTCCTTCAGCGTGGTGTCGTGCCCCGAGTTCTTGCGCGAGGGCAGCGCCATCAGCGATTTTCTCAACCCCGACCGCATCGTCCTGGGCAGCCTGGAGAGAGAGGCCGCCGAGCGGGTGGCTCAACTGCACCTGCCGCTGCGCACGACGATCATGATCACCGACCTGCGCACGGCCGAGATGATCAAGTACGCCTCCAACGCTTTCCTGGCGACCAAGATCAGCTTTATCAACGAGATCGCCAATATCTGCGAGGCGCTGGGGGCGGACGTCAAAGAAGTGGCAGCGGGGATGGGTTACGACAAGCGCATCGGGCGCGCTTTCCTGGACGCCGGCCTCGGCTGGGGGGGGAGTTGTTTTCCCAAAGACGTCAAGGCCCTGGCGCACATGGCGCACGAGAAGGGCCGCCACCCCCAGTTGATCCACGCCGTCATGGACATCAACGCCGACCGGCGGCGCGACGTGATCGCCAAGCTCAAAAGCGTGCTGGGCAGCCTGGCCGATAAAAAGATCGCCCTGCTGGGATTGGCCTTCAAGGCCAACACGGACGACATGCGCGACGCGCCATCCATAGAGATCGCCTCCATGCTGCTGGTCGAAGGCGCGCAGGTGGTGGGCTACGACCCGGTGGCGATGGACGTGGCCAGGCGCGTCCTGCCGCCCAAGGTCCAACTGGCCAAGGACGCTTATGATTGCGCGGCTGGCGCAGACGCTGTCATTATCGTCACCGACTGGAACGAGTTCAAGCAGCTCGACTTGCCCAAGCTGAAAGGGGCCCTGAAAACGCCGGTGATGATCGATGGGCGCAATATCTATGAGGCGACCGCCATGCGCCAGGTCGGCTTTGTCTATCGCGGCTTGGGGCGCGGCTACGAGCGTGAAACGTGAAGCTATACTACGTGCGGTTACCAGATGTGCTTTGAACCGCAAAGGCGCGAAGGACGCCAAGATTTTATACAAGCTTTGCGCTCTTTGCGTCTTGGCGGTGAAACAATTAACATGTTACTTTGCCCGTGAGCAGTATAACTCGAGGGGATTGTATGGCAAAAAAGATGCAGAAAACACAAACAAGGTCGAGAAGCAAGCGATCCAAGGGCGCGGTGCGCAACGGCGTCACCAAGACACAGTTGAGCAATGGGCTGAGCGTGATCTTGAAAGAATCCCACAACGCACCGGTGGTCACGTTCTGGTGTTGGTACCGCGTGGGGAGTCGCATGGAGCGCAGCGGCATCACGGGCATCAGCCACTGGGTGGAGCACATGCTGTTCAAGGGCACCCCCACTTTCCCCAAGAGCAAGGTCGACAGGGCCGTCGCTCGCGAAGGCGGGGTGTTCAACGGCTTTACCTGGCTGGACTTTACCACCTACTTTGAGACGCTGCCGGCCGGTAAGTGGGAGCTAGCAGCGCACATCGAGGCTGACCGGATGGTCAACGCGCTGTTTGCGCCGAAAGAAGTCGAGGCCGAGCGCACGGTCGTCATCAGCGAACGGCAAGGCAATGAAAACAATCCCCAATTCCTGCTGGCCGAGGAGGTGCAGGCGGCGGCCTTCCGCGTCCATCCCTATCACCACGAGGTCATCGGCAATCTATGTGACCTGCTGACGATGACGCGCGACGATTTGTACACGCACTATCGCAGCTACTATGTCCCAAGCAATGCCGTCGTCGTCGCCGTGGGGGATTTCAAGACGGCCGACGCGCTCAAGGTGATCGAGGGCTACTTTGGCCGGATTGAGCCAGGGGCAAGTGCCGTGCCGAGCGTGAAAGAGCCACCCCAACGCGGCGAGCGGCGCGTTCAGGTGGAGGGACCCGGCAGCACGGCTTACGTGTCGGTGGTGTACCAGGCGCTGCCGGGCGCTCACCCCGATTTCCCGGCCATGGTCGTGCTGGATGCCATCCTGGGCGGCGCCAGCTCACTGGCCTTATTTGGTGGGGGAGGATCGAACGCCAGTTCTCGCCTGTATCGCGCCATGGTCGACACCGAGCTGGCCGCCGACGTTTCGGCCAACCTGTCCCCCACGGTGGATCCCTTCCTCTACGAGATCGGCGTCACTGTGCGGGCCGGGCGCGCTCCGGCCGAGGCTCAAGCCGCGCTGGATGCTGAGCTGGAGCGCATCGTCCAACAGCCAGTGACCGAGGCTGAAATCGCCAAGGCCATCAAGCAGGCCAAGGCCATGTTCGCCTACGGCGCCGAGTCGGTCACCAACCAGGGTTTTTGGTACGGGTTCTCCGAAATCTTTGCCGACCATGCCTGGTTTGAAAGCTATCTCGAGCGCCTGGCCGCGGTGAGCGTCGACGACGTGCAACGCGTGGCGCGCACTTATCTCACCCCCCAGCGGCGCACAGTCGGGTGGTACGTGCCGACGACGAATAGCGAATCACGAATAGCGAATAGCAAATAGCGAATGGGTATGCGCCATTCAGAAATGACAAGGTGAAATAGCGATGGCAGACATGAAGCAAATCCCTTCCTTTCCCGGCCCGCAGGATATCCATCGGCGCGAGTTCCCGACCGGCGCAACGGTGCTGGTGCGCGAGAACTTTTCGGCCGCCTCGGTCGTCATCGAAGGCGTGCTGCGGGTAGGCGCGGCTGACGTGCCGGGCGACAAGGCTGGCCTGTCTTCGTTCACGGCCAGCAGCCTGACGCGCGGCACCCAGCAGCGCACCTTCCAGCAAATCTATGAAGAGATCGAATCACTGGGCGCGTCCATCGGCGTGAGCGGTGGGATGAACGCCAGCACCTTCGACGCCAAGTGCCTGGCCGAAGATTTGCCACAGGTGCTGGGCATTTTAGCCGACGTGCTGCAGCAGCCCACCTTCCCACCCGCCGAGATCGAAAAGGAACGCGGCGAGATCCTGACCGCCCTGGAAGAACGCGCCCACAGCACCCGCAGCCAGGCCAGTCTCAAATTTTACGAGCTGCTTTACTCGTCCCAGCACCCTTACGGGCGTAGCACCCAGGGTTACATCGAGACGATCCGGGCCATCACGCGCGACGAGCTGGAGCGATTTTACCGCCGCTACTACGGCCCACGAGGCTTGATCGTCAGCATCGTCGGCGCGGTCCCCGCCTCCCAGGCCGTGGAGATGTGGGACAAGGCCTTTGGCGCCTGGCGCGCGGCGCAGAGCGAGCGCCAGGGATTGCCGCCCGTGGCACCCATCAGCGGCGTGAGCCGCGAGTTTGCGGAGGTGCCGGGCAAGTTCCAGAGCGACATCGTGATGGGCTGCGTAGGCCCGTCACGGCTGGCGCCGGATTATCTCGAGGCGGCCGTGGCCAACTCGGTGTTGGGGGTGTTTGGCTTGATGGGGCGATTGGGCAGCGTCGTGCGCGAAAAGCTGGGATTGGCTTATTACGCCACCAGCCGGGTCGAAAACGGGCTGGGGCCGGGGGCATGGAAGTTGTTCGCCGGCGTTGACCCGGCCAACGTCCAGCGGGCCATCGAGAGCATGCAAGGCGAGATCCGCCGCCTGCGTGACAAGCTGGTCGGCGGGCGAGAGTTGGCCGATAACAAGTCATTCCTCACCGGCTCGCTGCCGCTGCAATTGGAGACCAACGATGGCGTGGCCTCCCTCATCCTGGACATGGAGCTGTACGGCCTGGGCCTCGACTATGTGCAGCGCTACATGGAGCTCGTCAACGCCATCAAGCCCAAGCAGATCCAGGCTGTGGCCCGCAAGTATCTCGACCCGGACAATATCGCCGTGGCCGTGGCCGGGCCCAAGACGGTTGCGGGTTAAAGGTTGCAGGTTAAAGGTTTAAGGTTGCTCGTTTGCAGCGTTTGCGATTTGCGATTTGTTAACCACAGGTGTTGATCTCGTCCACATTCCCCGCATCCAGCGGGCGCTAGAGCGCTTGGGGCAGCGTTTCCTGGATCGCGTCTACACCCCGGCCGAAGTGACCTACTGCCGGGGGCGGGTGGCGGAGCTGGCCGCGCGCTTCGCGGCCAAAGAGGCCGTCTCCAAGGCGCTGGGCGTCGGCGTGCGCATCCTCAACCGCGAGGGGATTTACTTTCGCGAAGTCGAAACGCTGCCGGACAGGCTGGGCAAGCCGCACGTCGTGCTGCACGGGCGCGCCGCCCAACGCGCCCAGGAGCTGGGCCTGAGCGAGTGGGCCATCAGCCTGAGCCACGACCGCGAGATTGCCATCGCCTTCGTCGTGGCGCAGTAGCCAGAACAAGACCCTAAGGGTCTCAAAGACCCTTAGGGTCTATCTTTAGCAGCAGCGGCAGGTAGAGCCGGTACGAGTGCACCTGGAACACGGCTGTGGCGCTGACGGCACTGGAGGCATTCAGGGCCGTGACGGTGATGAGCTTGAGGCCGGCGCTTGGCCACGAGAACGCCGCCGCGTTGGTCATACCCCCTGTGTAGCTCAGCGAGGCCTGCTGGTGAGCCTGCCACACATAGGTGATGGGCGTGAGGCTTGCCAACGAGGGCACACTGGGGCTGACGACGGCGTTGAAGGTGTGGGCCACATTCACCATGCCCTCTGATGCGCCGTCAATCGTCACGTGTGCGAGGGTCTCGACGGCCTTGGCCGGCACGGCCTCGGCCGCTCCCGAGACGACCAGGGCATAAGGCTGTGGCCCCATCGGCACGTTGTGGCCGCGAAGCGTGGCTGTGTAAAAGCCGGGCAGTGGGTTGGCGATGTCTACGCTCTCGACGGTATTCACTCGGTCGTTTTGAGTGCTCTCCCCCGCCTCCCGCACCACGGCGCGGAACATGTAATCCTCATCCGCCCACTTGAGCCAACAGCCCTCCGCGTTATCCCAACTGCGGCCGTCAGGCTCGCTCCCATCATAAGCCCAGCTCAAATCGTCGTCGGGCAGCTCGATGGCCAGGAAGAAATCGCCGGACGCGATGTCCAGTCCCGCGCTCGACACATCAATCACGTGCCAGCCGGCCGAGCGCAGCGTGCTGGTGCCGGTGTAGATGGCCTGCACCGGCCCACTCTCGTCCGAGCCGGTATACACGAAATGGCGAAACGTTTTGGGATACTGGCCGCTGCGAGAGCTAAGATAAAACTGCGCCAGGCTCAAACTCACCGGGTAGCTGGTGGGACTGAAACACACCGCCACGTGCAGCGAGCCGGTCAAGGTGTACGTGCCATCTTTCACCCCGTCGTCGTAGTACAATGCCTGGCTGGCGCCGCGTTGGCCGGCATTGGCCGGGTAGTGCCGCGTGCCGTCCGGCCCGACCACGTTCAGGTCGAGATCGTTGACCAGGCTGCCGGACGCCGCCAGCGCGCCTGGATAATCGGTCCAGGCCAGGCTGAAGCGCAGCGGCTGGGTCGTGTCGCTCACGGCATACGTGTAGCGATGCAGCCCGCCAGTCGCCAGCCCTGCCGCGTGATCCACGTGAAATAAGCGGCGGGACGGCGGGTACAGGCTGTTTTGCACGTCCACCCGCCCCCAACCTTCCATGATGTTGGGGCGAGTGGGACTTATCTCCTGCGTCAAGCCTGCCCCGTACTGGCCAGGATAGCTATCCACCGCCCCGTTGATCAAGGTGGCCTTGACCAGGGCGGCCGAAGCGTTGGCGTTGTACGTCCGGCTGTAGTACTCGCGCACCAGCACGGCCGCGCCGGCCGCCAACGGCGCGGCCATCGAGGTGCCGCCCATGTAGGTATACTCGGCATTGAAAGGATACCAGCCTGTCTGGTAGGTCTGGCTGGAGCGAGTGGACAAAATGAAGGTGCTGGGCGCGACCAGCTCTGGCTTGAAACGGCCGTCGAGCGTAGGTCCCCGGCTGCTGAAGGCCGCCAGGCCGGCCGGGTTATCGGCCAGCTTGTCCTCCCGGATCGGCTCGGCTGGAAAAAGCGCCGGCCACGCGCTGCCCCAGTTGGAAGCAAAAGTAAGGCGTTCGTTCTCCGTGCCGCCTACCGAGAGGCAATTTTTGGCCGTGGCCGGATTGCCCACCGAGTAGGCATCGACCACACCGTCGGCGTCCGCGTCCACGCCATAGTTGCCAGCCGCGAACACCACCGTCAAGTCCTTGTGCTCCCAGGCGTACTCATCCACCTCCTGGGCTTCGGCGGTGTAGACGCCCAGATCCGCGCTGCCCCAACTGTTGACGTGAACGCGCGCGCCCGCCTCGTAAGCCTGGTCGAACAATTCTCGCAAGTCGAGCGGGACGCCGGAAAGCGCCTCGGTGGCGTTATCTTCGATCGCCTGAAAGACCAGCTTGGCTTCGGGCGCGATCCCTACCACGGCCTTGAGAGGATAGACGTGCGAAGCGGGCCGGCTGCCTGAGCGGATGCCGTTCCCCAGCAGCGAGCCGGCCACGTGCGTGCCGTGGCCGCTCCGCACATCCTGGCCGCCATCGCCAACCCGGTCAAAGATGTGCAGCACGCGCGATGCGCCGAGCCCGTCTTCAAAGTCGTCGTGCAAATCGGGCGGCAGAACGCTGCCCTGGTCCAATCCCGTGTCGGCCACGGCCGCTACTTGCCCGGCGCCGTGCAGATGATAGCTGTCCCACACCGGGCGTACGCCCAGGATGGTGGCCGCCTTGTTGTTGAACAATTGCCAACGCGGGGCCGGCTCTACCCATTCCACGCCGGCTGTCGCCGCAAGCCGGCCGAGCGCCGGCGAAGGCAGCTCTACCCGCAGCTTCCCTCTCCAGGCCGTCTGGCTCGAAGCCAAAACGTCGCCCCCCAATGCCTCAACCTGGGCAGCGACCGCCTCCAGGTCGATGCCGGGAAAGGTCACGACGTTCAGGCTGAGACGCTCGGCCTGAACCAACGCGCCGGGCGCCTCGGCGCACCCCTCGTTCAGCAGCGACGGCGCTACACGATAAGCCGGCAGATACGCCCCGACCCATCGCACGCCGGGCAGACCCTCCAGCTCGCTGCCCGGCACGACCTTGACCAGGAAAGTATAATCGGGCAAGTAGCCCAAAACCTGGGCGCCGGCGGCTGCCAGGCGTGTCTTATCCGCCTCGCTCACGGGGCGCTCGAACTGCACCAGCCAGTAGTCATCGCCGGGGAGGGCTTGCGGCAGGCTTAGCGATGGCGTTTGCAGGGGGTCGAAATCACCGCCCGCCAGGTAAATACGCGCCGCGGTGGCAGGCCGGCTGGCTGTCTCACCTGTAGGGGCAGGCGCCTGTGTTTGCCCAGGCTGTGCCTGTCCAGGCGTCCCGCATGTAGGAGCAGACTCTGTCTGCCCAGGCCGCGCCGGCCCAAACGGGGACCCCATCAGCAGCAGGAGTAGCCCGCTCACACAAACTCGGCGAATCCTGGAAATCACCTCTCACCAGCCAATCCCTTGATCGTGGGCGCGGGCTGCCTGGCCACGTGCACCCCTTCCACCGGAGCGTCATCCGGCGATCGGGCACTGTCCGAGACGACGTAATTGGCGTAGTTGAGGACCAATTGCGGCGTGTAAGGATCGCCCCGTTCGCGCGTGTAGAAGGCCTTCCACGACGAGTCGTTACCAGACCATTCCGGCCCGCGCAGCATGATGCCGAAATTTGCCAGATGGCCGTTTATCCAGCCTTGCACAAGCCCCGTCACGTCAAAAGAGTGCCAATCGTATGTATCGTGGGGCACAGAAGCGGAGCCATACGCTGTCGAGTAGTCAGGCCGTGTGTTCCATGTCACGCTCGATTCGGACCAGGCTGAGCTGATGCGATAAGCGGTGATTGTGCGCCACTCACCGTCGAAATCGTACGAAGCACCCTTGTACACCCGTAGAACAGCGCTGTTGAGGACTGCATCGGCCGGGACCACCGACAGGTCAAACTTGACCATGCTGCGCGCGATCATGCCGTCGGGATTGAGATAGTCGTCGTAGCCGGCCCACATCGTGCTCGCAGTGCCATAATTCGTGTCAGGTCGCCCCTGCAGGATATAAGCATCCTCTACAGCGTAAAATGTACCTGGCGGATTGACGACAAGCTGCTGCGGGCTGCTCCAAGTGCCATAGCCGTAGCTGTTTCTCGCCGCCACGCGATACCAATACGAGCCGGGTGACTTGCTTGCGACAGTGTATGAGGAATCGGATAGGCTGGTATCACTGGCGGCCGTAAATTGGCTGTTGTTGGCTTCTTGTAACTTGTAGCCTGTCACCGGCGGGATCGCGGCCGGCATGGGTGGCATGCTCCAGTTCAGGCTGTAATTGCCATTGCCGTCATTGCTTGCCACGACCAGGTTCGGCGCATACGGAACAGGCGGCCAGTTCTTGGCCACCATCGGTAGATAGATGTAAAAGATCCCGCTGGCGGCTTTGTCCAGGCCAAAGCGCGAAAAATCATCCACGTTTTGCGCCTCGACGTACTGCGCGGAGCCCTCGACGCCGCGAGTGTAAGGCCCCGGCTCTTCCGTCCACGCGGCCCCCTCGTGCACGACCAGCAGCTCGTCCAGGCTGTAGCCGCTGCGCTCGGCCTCGTCAAAGTAAAAGCGCACTGTGGCCGACATGGCCTGGGCCGGCCTAATATCGAAGCAGCGCTGGACGCCGGTGGTGCGCCCGGCACACAGTTGGTTGCCAGACACAGACGCGGTGACGACGACGCCAGGCATGTAAAGCGTGCCTGGCCCGGTGATCATGATGTCCAGCCCCTGGTACTTGGCCTGGCCGCCGGCGAGGTCGGTGATGCGCAAGAAAGGCGTGGAAGTTTGACCCATCACGTGCAGGCTCTGCGCAAGCGTGCCGTTATTGACCACTGTGCCTTCTGCATTCAATGAGCTGCTGCCGAGATCCAACACGGCGCCGGCGTCGACGATCACGTGATTGGCCGCCGCGGCCGTGCCCGAGATGAGCGGGTCGCGCGCCACGTCGGGGATTCTCACGTCGTCCGTGGCGGTCGGCACGCCGGCCGGCTCCCAGTTGCCTCCCGTGTGCCAGTCGCGGTTTTCGGCGCCGGTCCAAGTCTTGCCGGAAAACACCACCTCGAAGCCATCTGCTAGCGTGGCGCTTTGGCCATCGGGATTGGTCACCACCACGTCCCAGTCGCCGGTGGCTGCCCCACTCAAGTCGAGATCGCAGGTGATCTGGGCTGCGCTTGCCACATTCACGTTGGCAGCACGAATGTCGGCTTGCCCAACCCGGCTCAGTTTGACGCTGGCCTCGGCTTGGAAATAACTGCCGGCCAGATCGGTGATGGAAACGATGCCGGTGTTGCTCCCACTGTTGGGTGTGATGCTTGCCAGCCCTGGCGGTGGATAGACTACCCTAAAGCCGTTCACCAGTATAGCGTTTTGGCCATCAAGGGTGTTGGTGACGATGACGTTCCACTGGCCCACTGCTGCCCCGTCCAGGTTGAAGCGTCCCGTGATCTGGGAGGCGGAGACGCTCAGGTGGGTGGCCTTGATGGGGGACTGGCCCGAACGACTGAGCGCGACATCCGCCAAGACCTGAAAGCCGCTGCCGGCCAGCGTAAAGTTGAACGCGGCATTGTTGTTGACACCCTGATTGGGCGTGATGCTCGTCAACGCCGGGGGTGGGGCGGCCACCGTAAAGCCGTTCTCCAGCGTGGCGCTTTGCTCGTCGGGATTGGTGACGACGACGCTCCATTGACCGGTCGTCACCCCGTTCAGGTCAAAGCGGCCCGTGATCAGAGACGTGCTGACGGCCAGGTTAAAGGCCTGAATATCAGCCTGGCCGGCCATGCTCAGCGCCACGCTGGCGCCGGCTTGGAAATTGCCCCCCGACAGGCTAAAATCAACGGCGCTGTTGTTGACGCCCTGTTGAGGTGTGATGCTCGCCAGCGTGGGAGCGGGCAGGGGGGTAGAGCCTATCGTCCAGCCCACGTCTTTGAGGAGGCCGAGCGCGATCGGGCCCGGGCTGTGATTGGCTTCCGCCCGCCCCAACGAGTAGGTCATCAAGGCGTTGGGAGTGCCGTTAAAGATCTCGTCGAGATGCGAGTAGCTGGATCCCTGTGACCAGGTGCCAGGGGCATACAGCTTGGGGCGCGCGCCGCCGTTGGCCGCGTTGGCGTTGGGACCGTCGAAATACAGGTTGCCGCTGGTAAGCTGGGCCGCTAACGCCGTCGAGGGATTGGGGAACAGGCCGGTATCGAGCAAGCTCTGGCCGCTGCCGTTCTCGGTGAAACGATCGTAAATGTCCGGGTCGCCGTTGCTGCCCCAACTCCCCAGGCCGCCGGACACCTCCATCGAGCCTGAAAAACCCAGGCCGTGGCAAACTTCGTGCAGCACCACGCTGGCAAAATCGTAGCGGTCAGAGGGGGTGTTGCCGTCCGTGCCATAATACCAGTTGAACTCGCTGCTGTAGCCCACGTTGATCTCGGCGTTGCTGCCGTTCAAGTCATAGCCGGCCAACGCGTTGGCCAACGCAACGGGATACCAGGTGCTCGACCGCGGGGCGTTGGTAAAGTTCCTGCGATAGGGCGCACCCCCGTAACCCAGAACGCCCGGCTCCAGCGTCGTCCAGCAAGCATTGATGACGATGGGCACCGACGAGTTGATCTGCGAGGCCCAGATGGAAACTGCGTAGTCAAAGGCCTGCCTGGGCTCGACGGGCCAGGTGTTGCACGAAAAATCGTAGACGTCCTTTGTTCCACCCGCCAGGTAATTGACCGTGATCGTCGCGCTCTGGGCGCGCAGCAGGCCAAACTCGGCCGGTGGGGCCACGAAAGAGCGATTCACCGCTGGGTCGGCGCGCAATATAACCAGCGAATTGGCCTCGTCAGACTGGGTGGCTTGGACAGGCGAGTTCGAGCTAGAAACCGAGACGGTGCTGCCAAGCACGATAACCATGGCGAGAGCGATACCAACTACTTGCCGAGCAATATCTTTGTTCATCTTGTTTTCCTTTTCAAGTTTTCCTCAATAATCCATGGTTATTATACCTCAAGCTTCAATAAAAGTCAGGCAAGCTTCGCTTTTGCGTCAACCTCAACCTCAACCTTAACCTCCGCTTCCGGCCAACTTGACAAAGTGCATAAACTGTGTATAATTGCAGGTATTGATTTATAAACTGAACTATTATCGACGGGAATGTAACGAATCAAGCCTTGTATCTGCCACTTTATCCGCTAAAACAAGCCGTTGCCCGCGCCAGCAGCCGGGCCAGGCTGCTATGGATGGTCCATGCGCGCCCGGGTATATCACGGGCCGAGTTGGCTGAGGCCAGCGCCTTGAGCAAGGCGGCTATATCGGCTGTCGTTGCGGATCTGTTGGGCAAGGGGATGCTGCTTGAAAGACAGACGGCGCCGTCGAGCGTTGGACGGCGGCGGATCGGTTTACAACTGAATGATCGAGCCGGCCTGGCCCTGGGCGTGCACATTGAGGCAACGCAATGCACAGCGGTGCTGACGGACCTGGCAGGCCAGCCTATCCAGTTGAGGAGCTACTTGGGCGAGATGCTGGCGCCCAGTGATGCCGTTCGCGAAGGGGCTGCGCTCGTCCGGGAGCTGGCGGCGGCCGCCCCAACAGATGTCCCCATTGTTGGCTTGGGGGTCAGTGTGGCCGGGCTGGCGGACGCGGCTGGCGAGTCTGTGTTGCTGTTTGCGCCACAGGCGTGGGCCGGCGAGCTGCCCCTGGCGCTGCTTTTGCGCGAACAGTTAGGTTGGGCCGACGAGCTACCCCTGGTGCTGATCAACGGCTATCACGCCGCCGCGTTGGCCGAGCACCGCAGCGGAGCCGGGCAAGGCGCAGACGACATGTTCTTTGTCTCGGTGGGGGAGGGCATCGGCGCCGGCTTTGTGCTGGACGGTGAGCTGTACCCGGGCAGCAGCGGCGGCGCGGGTGACATCGCGCACATAGCGGTTGACCCGGCGGGCGTGGCGTGTTCGTGTGGCAACATTGGCTGCCTGGAAACACTCGCAAGTGGGCCGGCCGTGATCCGCTCGGTGGAGGCCGCCTTGAAAGAACACGGACGAGACCACCTGCTGGGGCACTCACAGCCGGGTAGTGGTTCGATCCGCTTGGAGGACGTCATTCGCGCCACGGTGGCCGGCGACATGGTCGCCTTGGCGGCCGTCCGCCAGGCTGGCGAATACCTGGGCACGGCGATTGCCGGGCTGGTCAATGCCCTCAACCCGCGCCGGGTGGTCATTGGTGGTCAACTGGCCGAAGCGGGGGACACGCTCCTCACCCCCCTCCAGGAGGCCCTTCTGCGCCGCGCTGCGCCGGCGGCTTACTCGAATGTACAAGTGCGCCCGGCGGCTTTGGGGAACGACGCGGCGGCCCTGGGTGCGGCGGCCCTGGCGATCGAGCGCTATCTTTTAGCTTATGTGTAATAGGCCCCAGCGTTAGAGCTGCGGGTAGGACTATCACGACTAAAAAAGGAGATGAAAAATGGCTGGAGTAAAGTACGTCAATGTCTACAAGCGTTGGGGCGAGGTGACCGCCGTCAATAATCTCACCATTGAAATCCCTGACAAGGAATTCATGGTGTTCGTCGGGCCTTCCGGCTGCGGCAAGACGACCGCGCTGCGCCTGCTCGCCGGGCTGGAAGAAGTCAGCGAGGGCGAAATCTACATTGGCGACCGGCTAGTCAACGACGTGCCGCCCAAGGATCGCGATATCGCCATGGTCTTTCAGAGCTACGCCCTGTACCCGCACATGAGCGTGTACGAGAACATGGCCTTTGGCCTCAAGCTGCGCAAGACGCCCAAGGCCGATATCGACCGGCGCGTGAAGGAAGCCGCTGAAAAGATGGGCATTGCTCACCTGCTCGATCGCAAGCCCAAGCAGTTGTCGGGTGGTCAACGCCAGCGTGTGGCCGTCGGGCGCGCCATCGTGCGCAACCCGGCCGTGTTCTTGATGGACGAGCCGCTGTCCAACCTGGATGCCAAGCTGCGCGTGCAGGCGCGGGCCGAAATCTCCAAGCTGCACCGCCAACTGGAAACCACCTTCATCTACGTGACCCACGACCAGGTAGAAGCCATGACCATGGGCACGCGCATCTGTGTCATCAGCGAAGGCATCTTGCAGCAGTTGGACACGCCGCA
>JAFGFO010000252.1 GCA_016931085.1 Thermoflexales bacterium | reverse complement strand
ATATTTCGGGGTGCTTGGGCTGCGGGCCAGACTTCCGAAGTCTTCTTAGACTTCGGAAGTCTTCCATCGCCCCGCTTTTTTGAGAAGTTACCTAAAATAGTCATAGAAAATCTTGACTGTCGACCATTAATAATTAACAATTAACAATTAATAATTAACAATTAATATGTTTTTTGAATTCGCAACAGCTACCCGGATTATCTTTGGGAACGGTGTGCTGGCTCAGGCTGGTGTGCTTGCGGCCGAGATGGGCCGGCGCGCACTGGTGGTCATCGGCAGCACAGCCACGCGAGCCAGTCCGCTGATCGAGCAATTGGCAGCCTGTGGCGTCGAATCCTCCGTCTTTTCGGTACTCGGCGAGCCAACGATCGAAGTGGCCTGCGCAGGCACCGAGCGCGCCAGGCAGGATAGGTGTGACGTGGTGGTGGGCTTTGGCGGTGGGAGTGTGCTGGATGCCGCCAAGGCGGTGGCGGCGTTGCTGAGCAACGAGGGGGAGCCGCTCGATTACCTGGAGATTGTCGGTCGAGGCCGCCCGCTTGCCAATCCCTCCGCTCCCTATATGGCTATCCCCACCACTGCCGGCACCGGCGCCGAGGTGACCCGCAATGCGGTATTGGCTTCACCTCAGCACCGCCTCAAGGTCAGCTTGCGCGGCCCCTATATGCTGCCGCGTCTAGCGCTGGTGGATCCGGAGCTTACCCACAGCTTGCCGCCGAAGCTCACTGCCAGCACGGGGCTGGATGCTCTCACCCAACTGGTGGAGCCCTTTGTCTCCAACAAGGCGAACCCGCTGACCGATGCTTTTTGCCGCGAAGGGATAGGCCGAGCTGCCCGCTCGCTGCGGCGTGCCTGCGAGCACGGCGACGACGCGGCTGCCCGCGAGGACATGTCCCTGGCCAGTCTCCTGGGGGGGCTGGCCTTGGCTAACGCCAAGCTGGGTGTGGTGCACGGGCTGGCCGGGGTAGTGGGTGGGATGTTTCCGGCTCCGCATGGGGCCGTCTGTGCCTGTCTCTTGCCGCACGTGATGGCTGCCAACGTCCAGGCGCTGCGGCTACGGCAGCCTGGCAGCCTTGCCCTGCGGCGTTACGACGAAATCGGCCAACTCCTGACCGGAAATGTGGCGGCTGGCGCGGTTGATGCCATCGTATGGGTACGCGAACTGTGCGAGGCGCTGCAGATTCTCTCGCTGAGCGCTTATGGACTGACTGAGCAAGACTTTCCGCTGCTGGTTGAAAAAGCCCAAACCGCCAGCAGCACGCAAGGTAACCCGGTCCAACTGGCGGAGGCCGAGTTGGGCGAGGTCCTGGCGCAGGCGCTGTAGAGGGTGAGCGGCGCCTCGCGAAGCGGGTGCCGCTCACCTGTTAGTCAACAAAGATCAGCCACAGTCTGTCGGCCGAGACATTGCTGCCATACACGTCACGATACACAACCTGCACTGTCCTCCCGGCTATTTGCCCCATCACGGCGTATGGTACCTCGACGATGCGCCGGACTGGCGTGGGATTGCTGGCTGTGCTAAAGGTCGCGGTAAAGACCGGCGTTCCTCCTACCAGGATGACGAGCTCGTCGTCGACGAGCACCTCGGTCGCCTGATCAGTTCGGCTCGAGAGATAAAAGCGACTCGTGGTGGGCAGGGTGCCCGGTATTCGCACCGAGAGCGCGTAAAAGACCTCGCCTATAGTCCCGACTGGGCGGGAGGAAATAGCTGGGCCGATATATACCGGAAACCTGATCGGCAACACATAGTTTTTGGTGATTTTAGGCAGGTGGATGCCACGCACTTTGGACGAATCATACTTTTTCGCTATAAACGGCAAGCGGAGATCATATCCTGCCCGGTCGCCAAAATTGGCGCTGGCGCTTCCGCCGGCCGTCAAGGTGATGGGTACTTCGTCTGGGGTTGTGCTGCTGAAGCCAGGCGGTGTCGTTTCCCTGACGATATAGTCGCCAGGGAGCACGTGGCTGAACAGATAGTAGCCGCTGCCGGCGGTCTGCTGGGTAGCACTCACGCTGCCTTGTGGTGTGAGCAAGGTTATTTCCACACCGCCTATCCCTTGCTCGCCCGGATCGATTTGCGCGTTGGCGTTGTCGTCGCGGAACACCATGCCGCTGACGGTGCCGATTTGCCGGTAGCCAAAGGATGCCTGCGCGTTGTTGTCCCCTATCGTGACAGTGACCGAGCTGGCCGTGGTGCGCGAGTAACCGGGCACGTCGGCTGCTGCCACGGTATAGTTATCGGCCGCCAGGTCGATGAAGGTGTAGGAGCCATCGCCCACGCTGGTTGTCGTCAGTACACTGCTGCCTCTGGTCAGCGTGATGACCACGCCGCCTAGTCCGCCTTCGCCGTCGTTCTTGATCCCGTTGCCATTGAGGTCGTTGAAGGTCACCCCGCTGAGCGTGCCGATTTGCTGGTAGCCGAATGAGGCCAGCGCGTTCTGGCTGGATGATACGCTGACGGTAATCGATTCGGGTGTAGTGCGTATATACGAAGGCACCTCGGCGGCTGACACCACGTAGCTTCCAGGCGTTATCTGGCCGAATGAGTACGAGCCGTTGTTAGTGCTGGTGGTGTATGTAATCGTCGTCCCGGCTCCGGTCTGGAGCGTGAGAGTTACGGCTAGCCCTGGCTCGCCTGTATCCTGCACGCCGTTGCCGTTCCTGTCGTTGAAAGTCACGCCGCTGATCGTGCCTTTGCGCTGGTAACCAAAATGGGCAGTGGCGCTGCCACCCTGGGCAACAAAGACCGTGACTGGGCTGGGTGTAGTGCGAACAAAGTCTTGCACGACAGATGCCGAGACCTGGTAACTGCCCACAGTCAAGCCGCCGATCACGTAAAAGCCGCTACTGGTTGTGGTGGCTGTGGCGATGCCTGTCCCGGCCAGGGCTTGCGCCGTGACGATCAGGCTGCCTATCCCTGGTTCGCCGGCGTCCTGCGTGCTGTTGCCGTTGGTGTCGTTAAAGGCCACGCCGCTGATCGTGCCTACCTGCTGGTAACCGAAGGATGCCTGCGCGCTGCCGCCGGCTGCCACTGAAACACCTATGGAGCCTAGCGTGGTACGGGCAAAGCCGGCTATTTCGGGTGCTGATACGATATAACTGCCCACTGCGACGTTGGTGAACATGTAATCGCCGTTGCCGGCGCTGGTTGCTGTTCGCGCTCCGCTTCCGTCGGGCAGGGTCAGCGTAATGACCACACCGCCCAAGCCCAGCTCGCCGGCCTCCTTGACGCCATTACCATTGGCGTCGTTAAAGACCACGCCGCTGACTGTGCCAATCGCCTGGTAGCCAAAGTTGGCGCTGGCGCTGCCGCCGGCGCCAATTGAAACGCCCACCGAGCCGAGCGTGGTGTGCATGTAGCCCGGCACATCGACCGCCGACACGGTGTAACTGCCGGCCTCGACCCCGCTCAACAGGTACGAGCCATCGCCTGTGCTGAGGGTCGTTTGAAGCGTGCTGGTGGTTGTCCTCAAGGTCACTGTCACTCCGCCGATCCCCAGCTCGCCGCTATCTCGGACGCCGTTGCCGTTGGCGTCGCTGTAGACCACGCCGCCGATCGTGCCCACTTGCTGGTAGCCAAAGTTGATCACGACGGCGCCACCGGCGACCAAGTGCGCTGCCGCCGAAGCGGGTGTGGTACGCACGTACCCAGGCACATCAGACGCCGCCACTTCGTAACTGCCGGCGGCGAGGCCGGTAAACAGGTAGTAGGAGCCATCGCCGGCACTGGTCGTCGTCATCACCGTGGTGCCGGAGCCTGTTTTCAAGCTGATCAGCACGCTGCCCATGCCAAGCTCGCTCGCATCTTTGAGGCCGTTGCCGTTGAGGTCGTTGAAGGCCACGCCGCTGATGGTGCCGCTTTGCTGGTAGCCAAAGTTGGCCTGCGCGCTGCTGCCGGCGGCCACGGAGACTGCTACTGGGTTGGCCGTCGTGCGCACATAGCCAGGCACATCCGCTGCCTCGACCGTGTAACTGCCGGCGTTAGCGCCGTGCATGACATAGCTCCCATCACCCGTGCTGCTTGCCGTCAGGGCAATTGTGTCACTCAGTGTTTTCAGCGTGACCATTACGCCGCCGAGGCCTGTTTCGCTGCCGTCTTGAACGCCGTTGCCGTTGGTGTCGTTGTAGACCACGCCGCTGACCGTGCCCTGTTGCTGGTAGCCAAAGGAAGCTGCCCCGCTGCCGCCGGCGGCCACGGAAATGGCCACCGGATTGAGCGTCGTGTGCATGTACCCTGGCACTTCTGCCGCTGTCACCCAATAGGCGCCGGCCGTCACGCCGCTAAAAGTATAGTCACCGTTGCCTACGCTGGTGGCTGTGCCGATCAATCCCCCGCTGCTCAGTGTCAAGGTGACGACTATGCCGCTGATGCCAGCTTCGCCGCTGTCCCTGACGCCGTTGCCGTTCGCATCGTTGTAGACCACCCCGCCGACCGAGCCTTGTTGCTGGTAGCCAAAGGAGGCTGGCGCGCTGCCGCCGGGTGCGATCGAGATGCCCACAGAGCCGGGCGTGGTGTGCACATAGCCTGGCACGTCGGCGGCTGCCACGATGTAACTGCCCGGCGCCACCTGGCTGAACAGGTACGATCCGCTGCCGGTGCTGAGGGTTGTTTGGAGCGTGCCGGTGGTCGTCCTCAAAGTGACTGTTACCCCACCGATCCCCGCTTCGCCGCTGTCCCTGACGCCGTTGCCGTTCACATCGTTGTAGACGACTCCACCGACCGTGCCAACTGCTTGGTAGCCAAAGCTGGCTGTGGCGCTGCCGCCGGGCGCGACCGAAACTCCCAATGTGCTGACTGTGGTATGCATATAGCCCGGCACATCGGCCGCCGACAGGATGTAGCTGCCGGCGCTGACGTTGCTAAAGTGATAAGAGCCGTCGCCAGCGCTGACAACTGTCCCCCAGATCGTCCCGTCGCCTCTTCGTAGGGTAATGACCACGCCGCTCATGCCTGCTTCGCCACTGTCTCGAACGCTGTTGCCGTTGGCGTCGTTAAAGGTTTCTCCGCTGATCGTGCCCATTTCCTGGTAGCCAAAATTGGCGCTGCCGCTGCTGCCAGCCGGCAACGGTACCCCCACCGAGCCCAAAGTGGTGCGTACAAAGCCCGGCACGTCGGCTGCCGAGACGATATAGTCACCCGTCTCGAGGCCGGCAAAGATATAAGAGCCGTTGCCCACGCTGAGCGTCTCGGTGACAAACGTGCCGCCGGCCGTTCTCAACGTGACCGTCACCCCGCCCAGGCCATCCTCGCTGCTATCTTTGATGCCATTTCCGTTGCTATCGTTGAATATCTCGCCGCCGATAGTGCCCGTCTCCTGGTAACCAAAGGAGGCTTGCGCGCTGCTGCCGGGTGCGACAGAGGCAGCTACTGATTCAAGTGTGGTGCGCACAAAGCCGGCGATAGGGGCTGCCGAGACCACATAGTTGCCTGGCGCAACATCGTGGAAGATGTAAGAGCCGTTGCCTACGCTGAGTGTCTCGGTGACAAACGTGCCGCCGGCCGTTCTCAACGTGATCGTCACCCCGCCAAATCCCCCTTCACCACTATCCCGGATGCCGCTGCCATTGCTGTCATTAAAGACTTCACCCCCGATCGCGCCTATTTCCTGATAGCCGAAACTGGCGCTTCCACTTCCTCCAGGCAGCACGGAAACTCCGGCTGAACCTGGCGTCGTTCGTACGTAGCCTGGCACCTCACCTGCCAATATCTCGTAACTGCCGGGCGTGATGCCGCTGAACAGATAAGAGCCATCGCTGCCGGTTGTCATCGTGGCGACAAGTGTGCCGGTGACCGTGTTCAGGGTCACTAACACGCCGCCGATGCCGGCTTCGCCGCTATCTTGGCTCCCGTTTCCATTGCTATCGTTAAAGGCCACCCCGCTGATTGTGCCTTGTTGTTGGTAACCGAAGGAGGCTTGCGCGCTGCCGCCGGCCGCGATGAAAATGGCAAGCTCGTCAGGCGTGGTGTTGATGAACCCGGCCGGTCTCCCAGCCCGGACGCTATAGTTCCCTGGCGTGACTCCGCTGAAACTGTAATTGCCATTGCTGTTTGTGCTGGTCGTGGCGAGCGTGCTGCTGCCTTGCCGCAACTGGATGGTGACGCCGGCGATGCCGCTCTCCCCCCCGTCTTGCGTGCCGTTGCTGTTGGTGTCGTTAAAGGCCACGCCGCTGACGCTGCCTTGTTCCTGGTCGCCAAAGCTGGCTGTGGCGCTGCCGCCGACGGCGACGGGTACAGTGACGTCGTTAGGAGTTGTGCTGACGTAGCCGACTAGGTCTGTTTCACGCACGGTGTAGAGGCCGGCCTGGACATCGGTAAAGATGTAGGTGCCGGTGAGGGTGGTAGTCGTCGTGCTCAGCGTGCTGTCGCTTTGTCGCAACTGGATGGTGACGCCGGCAATGCCACTTTCACCCGGGTCCGACGTGCCGTTGCCGTTGACGTCGTTGTACACGATTCCACTGATCGTGCCTACTTGCTGATCGCCAAAGTCGGCCTGCCCGCTGCTGCCGGGCAGGATGGATACGCCTAGCTCGTTGGGTGTGGTGCTGACGTAGCCGGGAGGGTCGACTTCCTGCACGGTATAGACCCCCACCGCAAGTGCTGGGAAGCTATAACTGCCAAAGCTATTCGTGGTCGTCGTGCTGATTGGGAGGCCGCTTTGCAGCAAGCGCAGAGTGACGCTGACAAGGCCATCTTCGCCTATGCCTTGCACGCCATCGCCGTTGAGGTCATTAAAAACCACGCCGCCGATGGTGCCTATGCCGCGGTCGCCAAAATTGACCACGACTTTTCCCTCTGGCGCCAGGGAGATACTTCTCACGTTAGACGTGGTGCTGGCGTAGCCGGGCGGGTCTGTTTCTTCGACCGTGTAGCCCCCAGGCCAGACTGGCTCGAGCAAAAAGCTGCCGTCGCTGAGCGTGCGCGTGGCGGTGATCACAGTCCCGCCTATCTTGAGCGTGATGGTGACGCCCTCGAGTCCAAGCTCGCCGATGTCCTGTGTGCCATTTCCATTGACGTCGTCAAAGACCGTGCCGCTCACCTCGCCCGGCAAGCCCCGGTCGCCAAAGTTGACCGTTATGTCTTGGCCGGGTAGAGTCAGCGAGACAGGCACAACGTTGGGTGTGGTGCTGCTAAAGCCTGATGGATCGCTTTCCTCGACGGTGTAATTCCCTAAGGGAAGAGAAGTGAACTCGTAGGAGCCGTCGAGGCCAGTGTTGCGGATGCGGCTGCCGCCGCCGCTGTCGATCAAGCGGATTTCCACCCCGCCGATGCCTGGCTCGCCGCTGTCTGGGACGCCGTTGGCATTGAGATCGTTAAAGACCCGCCCGTGGACCCTGGCCTGGGCCTGGTCGCCAAAGTTGATGGTCTCTGCCTGGCCTGGAGTGCTCAGTGTAAAGTCGACGTCGTTGAACGTCGTGCTGGTATAGTTAGGCAGGTCTGTTTCGTGGAGTGTGTAATCGCCCAACCACACCGGAACGAATTCGTAGCTGCCGGTGATAGACGTCGTGGTCGTGCTGATCGTTGCGCCGGCCCGGTATCGCAGGGTGATCGTCACCCCGCCGATGCCTGGCTCGCCGGTGTCTTGTACCTGGTTGTTGTTGCGGTCGTCAAAGACCACGCCCCGGACGCTTCCATATCCCCGGTAGCCGAAATCCCATTCTTCTGTCTGGCCGGGCGTAGTCAGCATAACCTCTATTTCACCCGCGTTTGTATTGAGGTAGTGAAGTGGCCTTTGGGAGCGGACTCTGTACGTGCCCAGCCACAGGTGAGAGAATTGATAGCGGCCATTGCTGCCGGTAATGGTTGAGCTGATCGTCGATCCTCCTTGTAAGAGCGAGACGGTCACGCCGCTAAGCCCTGGCTCTAGCCCCTCCTTAATGCCGTTGCCGTTGAGGTCGTCAAAAACGACGCCTACGATCTCGCCAATGCCGTGGTCGCCGAAATTCACCGTATGGGGGTAGATGGTTTCGCTTATGGGAATGGCCACCGAGTTGGGTGTCGTGCTGCCATAGCCGAACGGGTCGATTTCGTGCACGGTCACTGCACTGCTGTCGTTGGGCTGGTCAACATTGGTAAAGACATAGTAGCCGGTAGCGTTGGTGCTTGTGGAGGCAATGACATTGAGATTGTCTTTGCGCAACTGGATCGTGACGCCCGCTAGGCCGCCTTCACCAGTATCGTGCACCCCATCCAGATCAGCATCGTCAAAGACAGTGCCGTCGATGGGGGACATGAAGGGGGACAGAAACAGGTTGGGCGTTAAATCTCGGCTTCCTTCTGCCACGCTGGCTATGAAGGCGACGATGACGAGCAGCCCCACACATGCTAGTACGATAGATTTCTTATTCATAGTGATCTCCTTGAACGATGCTTTGAGATGAGGGTGATCGTTCACAATCTACTTTATGGATGATTGGTTTGAGGTATCTTGGCGTATCTTCAAACCAAACAGTTCCACATGGTTTGGAACGCTGGCGATAGGTTCATTTTAACATAATGAGGCATAGCCGTCAATAGCCTTTTGGTACCAGTAGGTGTGGGCATCCGAAGCGAAAGGCAATTGCGGGCATACATCCCCCACAATGGCGTCATTTTGCGGCCTGGCGCCCCACTTACCTCCCCGAAAGCTAAGCTTTCGGGGAGCTTGCCCCACTTGAGCGATCTGCTACGAATGCCCAGGTGTGCGTGTGCCTTGCCCGAAAATGCACCGGATGGTATAATGCAGGCTTATAGCTATCAGTGTCATTGGCGGCCGGCAGCACGAGCTGGCCTGGTTGCCACCAGGAGTACAACGTGATACCTGAAAGATTACTCGATATCGTCCTAATCGTCATTGCCTTCACGAGCGCCTTTGTGGCGGCTTTGTGGTTGAGTCTCATCATCTGGACCTTTCGCGACATTCGCAGCCGCACGCGCGATATTTTCGCCTGGATATTGGCCGCGTTGGTCGTGGCGATCTTTAATGTGCCTGGGTTGTTAATTTACTATATGCTGCGCCCACGTGAAACGCTGGCCGAGGCATACGAACGCTCGTTGGAGGAAGAGGCGCTCCTGCAGGGTATCGAAGAAACTGAAGAGTGCCCCGGCTGTAGCGGAAGTGTACACCCGGATTATATCATTTGCCCTACCTGCCATACCAAGCTCAAGCGCGCTTGCTCCCACTGCGGCAAGCCGCTCAACTTGCGATGGACTGCATGTCCTTATTGCACCAGCCCGGTGTTAGGTCAAAGCGTGCCCGCACCTGCCGCGCCGGTGCCGCCCGCTTCTCCCGAGCCTCGCAAGGCCCAGCGGGCTGAGGAAGACGTGCTGCTCGCCGACGTGTAGAGATACCCCGCCGGGGCATCTCTCAGGCGTTTCTTAGAATGACGGGTAAAAAGATCCCGTATTGCCTCTCGACGCCGATGGACGCTGGCGGAATGGTGTACGGCGCGTCCTGATCCCTGAGCTGGATCGTGTTGACGATATGCGTGCCGCCCGGCAGTGTCTCGCTCACCCGCGCCGTGAATGTCAGGCTAAAGGTGTTGAACAGGGATAGGGAGCCGCCAGCCGGTGGATAGAGATATCCCTCTGTGTGAGCCATCAGCACGTTGCCGCTAAAAACAGCCGTGAAGCCTGTGCCGGGAAAGTTGTGCGCCAGGTAGCCGGCATAGTCCAGGCCAGCCGGCAGCTCGTCGGTCAAGATGATCCCGGCGCCAACAGTGCCGCTGTTGGTAATCGTGATGGTGTAGGTGAGCACTTCGCTGGCCTGGGCTACCCCATCGCCGCTGCTGTCTATCACGCTTTTGCGAGATGTGGCTAGATCTGACGTGAGAGTGCGCACCTGGTTAACCAGTGTCGTAAAGGCACTTGTCACGTCGCTTTGCGTGAAATTGCAATGACCGTAGCGCTCGACCGGGATGTTGGTGTGCCATAGCTGTCGATTGTTGGCCACAACCAGTTCTCGGTAAAGATCCTCGTGGAAGTAGGGAACGATCTCGTCCAGCGTGGTGTGAAGCGTGACCATGGGCGAATTGAGCCGCCCGCTGGTCTGGTAGCCAGCCTGCATGGCCTCCAGCGTGGCCTGATCGGCCTTGAAGCGCTTGACGCCCGAAGCCGGATCGTTCAGCGCCGTGTCGTCAGCCGAGCCGCTGTAGACGCGTTCTGTGTTGTCGAAAGGCTGTCCGCCCAGCTTGAGCTTGCCGTCGTTGGTCGAAAAGACATTGTACCACAGCAGCCTTTCGGCTGAGGTGATCATGGTAGCGGGGTTGGCCGGGTCGTAGGCGGCGTGGGTAACGCTAAACACCTGGGTGAGCGAATAGGCATTGGCCGGGTCGATGATGGCAGGTTCAACGGTAGAGGTATAATAGGCGCTCCAGCCATCGATGAGCGCCTGAGGGATTGTCACCGCCTCGCCGGGCATCAGGCCCGGAAAAAAGTAGTCGAACACAACCCGAAAATCGCCGAAATAGTTGATTTGTTCTCGGAAGCTGCCCACTGGCCCACATGTGGCCAGGCCGCCATCGAATATGTCTGGATACTGCTCGACGGCCAGGGCTGTGATTAGGCCACCCTCGGACACACCGGTCAGGTAGGTGCGGGCAGAAGCGCCGTGTGCGGCCTGGAAAACGTCGACCAGGTCGACCAGGTCGGCGATGCCGGCTTGCACGGCCAGGCCGTTGGTGTAGTAGCTGGTCGTCGCAAAGGCGTAACCCAGCATGGTGACGATGTCTGGGACTGATATACCGCCCAGGACGAGCTGGTTTTCGGGTATGGCGACCGGCTCGTTATAGGCAACGTAGCCGTGAGCGTACACGACCAACTCGCCGTTCCAGGCGATCGGTGCAGAGGGCATGCAGATGCGATACCTGGCGCCGCTGGCTTGCACGCCGTCCGTGCAGTCGGCGGAGGGGCTTGTCGCGCCGGCCGGCTCGTCTATAGGTTGGGCCAACACGCTGGGGGCCGCTGTCGCCAGCAGCATCGCGAGGCTGATGGCCAAAACCAACTTTGACTTTAACTGGCTTGAGCTTGACATATCTTATCTCCTGTTTTGCTTGGGGTCTGTACACACATTATAAACGATTAAGGGGAAAAACTCAAAGATTGGATCAGTCTTGCTCACCCCTGTTTGGCATGTTATAATGACCATCTTATGACTATTCAATCAGTGCTCGAGCGTGTTTTGCCGCGCGTCGAAAAGCCCGGCCGTTACACCGGCGGTGAATGGGGCAGCCTCGTCAAGGATTGGGACGCGGCCTCTCTGCGCGTGGCTTTGTGCTTCCCCGATGTGTACGAGATCGGCATGTCCAATCTGGGCTTGGCCGTGCTGTACGACATTCTCAACCGGCAGCCAGATCTGCTGGCCGAGCGCGTTTATGCGCCTTGGCCTGACATGCAGGCTCAACTCCGGCAGGCCGGCTTGCCGCTTTACTCGCTCGAAAACAAGCGGGGGCTAGCTGAATTCGACCTGGTCGGTTTTAGCTTGCCTTACGAGCAATTGTACACGAATGCCCTGAGCATGCTTGATCTGGGTGGCATACCGGTGCTGGCTGCCGAGCGCGATGATTCTCACCCGATCGTCATTGCTGGCGGGCACGCCACCTACAACCCTGAGCCGATGAGCGATTTTATCGACGCCTTTGTCATCGGCGAGGGAGAGGAAGTTATCTTGGATATTGCGTATTGCGTATTGCGTATCCGCAATTCTCAATCCGCGATTCGCAATCTGAAATCTGCCATTCTCCATTCCCTGGCCTCCATTCCCGGCGTATACGTACCGCGTTTTTACGACGTGAATTACAAGGACGACGGCACTGTGGCTCGCGTGTTTCCCACTGTGGCAGGCCTGCCGCAGCGCATCACGAAACGTATCGTATCCGAGTTGCCGCCGCCCCCCACACGCCTGGTGGTGCCTTTTATCGACATCACTCACAATCGTGCTTCGGTCGAGATCATGCGCGGTTGCACGCGCGGCTGCCGCTACTGCCACGCCGGCTTTGTCACCCGGCCGGTGCGCGAGCGTCCGGTTGAACAGGTCGTCGCGGTGGTAGACGAGCTCCTGCACGCGACCGGCTACGATGAGGTGGGCTTGCTGTCGCTATCATCCAGCGACTATTCCCAGGTGGCTGAGTTGGTAGGACAGCTCAGCCACAAGTATGCCGGGCAAAGCGTGGCGCTTTCGCTGCCCAGTTTGCGTATAGATTCCTTCTCGGTCGGTTTGGCCGACGCGCTCAACGCCGCGCCTGGCCCGGAGGGGGGTGTGGGGAGACGGCGCACCGGTTTGACCTTTGCCCCTGAAGCGGCTACTGAGGCTCAGCGCCGCCGCATTAACAAGTTTATCCCCGACCAGCAGGTGCTGGACACGGTGCGCCAGGTTTTTGAGCGTGGCTGGCGCACGATCAAGCTTTACTTTATGATTGGCCATCCTGACGAGACCTTGGAGGATGTGCAAGCCATCGTCGAGTTGAGCCAGGCTGTGTTGGCTGAGGGACGCCGGGTCCACGGCCGGGCTGCCCAAGTCAATATTGGCTGTGCCACCTTCATCCCCAAGCCACACACGCCGTTTCAGTGGGTCAGCCTGGACGCTGACGAGGCCATCCGTCAAAAGCTGGCGCTGCTCAAGCAGCAGTTGCGCCGGCCGGGGATCAAGCTCAACTGGGTTGAGCCGGAAGAGACTTTTTTAGAGGCATTCCTGTCACGCGGCGACCGGCGCTTGGGCCAGGTCATTTATCGCGCCTGGCAGTTGGGCGCCCAGTTCGACGCCTGGAGCGAGCACTTTCGCTTCGAGGCCTGGCAGCAAGCCTTTGCCGAGGCTGTGCCGCCCCTTGAGCCGGCGTTTTACACCTATCGACAGCGTGCGTCGGACGAGGTCTTCCCCTGGGATCACATTGACACCGGCGTGCGCAAGGCTTATTTATTGAAGGATTACGTGATGAGCCAGCAGGGCGAGGTGCGCCCTGACTGCCGCGAACAGTGCCTGGCTTGTGGCATCCTTCCAACCTTTGACGAGCTGCGGCTAGACACGTGGTACTGCCCGCCGGGGGACGTGAAACGTAAAACGCAAGACGTAAAACATACATGATCCGTTTAAGAGTTGTTTTTACCAAGCAGCATGGGCTGCGTTACGTTGGCCACCTGGACATGGCCAAGACCTGGGAGCGCATCTTGCGCCGGGCCGGCCTGCCGGTGGCGTATTCGCAGGGCTTTCACCCCCAACCCAAGCTGCAGTTCGCTTCGGCCTTGCCGGTGGGCTGTGCCAGCACAGGCGAGATGGCGGACGTGGTGTTGAGCCAGCCGCTCACGCCTGAGGCGGTCCTGCAAGCGCTTGCGCCGCAGTTGCCGGATGGCTTGCAGGTGATATCTATCGTGCCTGTGCCGCTCGATGCGCCGGCATTGCAGGCCGCGCTGCACTCGGCCGAGTACCAGTTGAGCGTCGAAACGAGCGAGCCGCTTGAGGCGTTGGGCCAACGGGTGCGCGCCCTGCTCGAAGCGGTCAGCCTGCCGCGCCAGCGGCGTGGCAAGTCGTATGACCTGCGCCCCCTGGTCCTCGATTTGCGCTTGCTTGAGGCAAGCGTCGGGCGTGTGACGTTGTGGGCCCATCTGCTGGCCAGCCAAAGCGGTGGCACTGGCCGTCCCGATGAGGTGTTGGACGCGTTAGGGCTGGCCGGTGCGCCGGCGGACGTCTGCCGTACTCGGCTACGTTTTTCTTAATCTTGGGTCGTGAATAATTACAAATCACCTTCGAGGCGAACTGATGATTGGCACGAGTTGACTCAAAACATTCGTGAGATTCGTTTATTCGTGCCATTTGTGATAAAAACTCTTCCATCTTGAAAAAGTAAGAAAAGTGTGATAATATTGCGCCATTCGAAACTAATGCAATCGCAGGTCTTACCTGAAACTTGAAATCGACATGACTGATCGTATTACCCGGCGTGATTTTCTCAAGCTTGTAGGTGGCGCGATAGGCGCGGCGGCGTTCGGCACGCCCGCGGCATTGGCTTATGAGCTCGAGGAGCGGGAGCCTATCCTGCCTCCTGCTCCCTTGGGGCGTGTGGCGTTTGCCAGTGTCGAGATCCGGGAATTGCCTGTGGCCAAGGCCAGGCTGATTCGTTCTGCGCCTCGCGACGAGGTGTTGGAATTGCTCGAGCAGGTGGGGGGGCAGGCGGTGTTGCTTCATAACTCGACCTGGTATAGAACCGGCGAGGGTTATGTGTACTCCTCGTGGGTCCAGCCGGTTCGCCAGGTCGAGAACATCGTCGAGCCTTATTACGCCGTGTCTAAATTCTGGGGTGAGCTGACCGTGCCTTTCAGCGACTCGCGCCTGGCGCCTGACCCGCAGGCGGCTCGCTTTATGCGTGTGTACTACTCGGCCGTGTTCCGCGTCGTCGACGCAGTTATGGGCAAGGATGGCCAGTGGTGGTATCGTTTGCAGGAGGGCATCACGTCAAGTCCTGGTCCTTACGTGCCGGCCGTCCACATCCGTCGTTTTGACCTGGCTGAACTGGAACCGATCTCGCCCGGTGTGTTAGATAAGCACATCGAGGTGGATTTGCAGGCTCAGACGATCACGGCTTACGAGAGCGGCAGCCCTGTCGTGAGCTCGCGTGTGTCGAGCGGCTATGGGGAATTCCGCACGCCGCGCGGCAAGCACAGCGTGCTGTTCAAATACCCAGCCGTGCGCATGACCGGGGGAACGGGCAGCGACTTTTACGATCTGCCTGGCGTGGCTTTTTCAACCTTTTTTACTTGGAGCGGCGTAGCCATCCACGGTACCTACTGGCATAACGACTATGGCCGGCCGCGCAGCCACGGCTGCTTGAACGTGCCTCCGGACGTGGCACGTTGGTTCTGGCGCTGGACAGCGCCGGTAGCTCCGCATGAAGAGCCTTTTTACTATACCCCCCGCGACGTCCTGGCCACGACTGTGATTGTGACCTAAGCCTCGCTCAATATTTTTTGCAACGTCGCCAACTGCTCGTCCGGGTCAAAGATGGCTCGCACCGGGATGTCGAACCCGCTGATGGTTGCGCTGGCAATGCTGCCTGTCTTGACCTTGACAGCTAGCTCGTAGGCTTCGCCTTTGAGAACGTATTGTTCCACAAATTCCTGATCGGGGTCGACGATCCAGTATTCGCTCACCCCGTGTAGGGCATAGTCCTCAAATTTGACGCCGCGGTCGATCGCTTCGGTGGAGTCGGACAGTATTTCGATGGCCAGGTCTGGCGCTGGGAACTTGGTTTGATCGGGCGTGAAGCTTTGCGGCTTGGCTTGCCCAAAGAAGCACACATCCGGTTCGTAATCGTTACGGGTGAGGCATACCAATAGCTTCTCGTGTCCGACATAGCCCAGGCCGTGTTTGCGGACAAAGGCTCCCAGTAGGAACAATAGATTGACGCTAGCGTGGTCGTGTCGCAGTTTTACGGGTGAGTGCATAACGATTTCTCCGTTGATAAACTCGGCTTTGTGCAGCTCGGAAATTTCATCGTAGAAATGCTGGCGTTTTTCCTGTTCCGCTTGTAGCACAGTCTGAAAGCGTTGTGCCACCAACGGCAGGCGGGGAGAGCGCAGCAGCCGCCGCACCATGTCTTCTACTGGTGATTGCATCGTGGGAGAATGGGTATTCATAACTCTAGTATATCATATTCCTGGCCGGATAGCTAGTATTTCGCGGCGTAAATGCGCCTACCATGGTGATCGTGCAATCGCCGCGAAATACTCAGGCAATTGGGCCATAACGCTCAAACCTATAGAGGGTATATTTAAGCCCAATTGTACTAGTCCAACGGCGGGAATTTGAGCACGCGCCCGGTGCCGGCGTCGCTGACCCAAACATAGCCAGCATTGTCCACTGCGATCCCCACCGGTTGTTGGAAGCTCGTGTTGTCGGTGCCGATGTCGCCAAAGGTAGCCACAAAAGTCCCGTCGGGCTGAAAGACCAGCACGCGGAAGCCGGTGGGGTCGGTCGTGTAAATAGTGCCGCCCGGTCCTACCGCCAGGTAGGGCTTGTTGGTCACGGCTTGGCCTATCCAGCCGTCGATGGCCCAGTTGCGCAGCGCCGCACCTTCCAGTGTGAGGACCTGGATGCGTTGATTCCACGTGTCGGCCACCACCAGCACGTCATTTCCTAATGACGCATTATCCGGGCTGCAGGCCAAGCCAACCGGCTCGTCCAACTGTCCCGGCTCAAAGCCCTTGCCGCCCAGTTGGCGCAGATATTTGCCGTTGCTGTCGAACACCACGATGCGCTTGTCACCTGTGTCGGTGACGTATACGTTGCCGTCGCTATCCACTGCCACGTCGCGCGGCCCCCACAGGATATAGTAATTAGCAGGGTCGTCGCGGAGTGTGCCATCTGTTTGACCGGCTTTGCCCCACTGGGCGATGAATTGCCCGTCTGGACTGAATTTTTGTATGCGGTGGTTCCAGGTATCGGCCACGTAGACCGCATTGCCATCAGGTGCGACGGCCACGCTCCAAGGCTCGTTGAACGTGCCGGCCGGGGCGGACGCCCCATCGCCACTGGTACCGGAAGGTGTCCCAAACGACAAGATAAATTGTCCGTCGGGGGAAAACTTTTGAATGCGGTGGTTGTTCGAGTCGGCCACGTACAGGCTGCCGTCCGGCCCTAGGGCCAGGCCGTGCGGCGCGGAAAACTGGCCCGTTTGGCTGCCTTCTCCGCCAATCACCTGGACCGCGGCGAGCGTTCGCCGCCCCTTGGCGTAGGGGTCTTCGATAGGCTCGCGGGCGATGGCCGGCCCTATCCCCAGGCTCCATACCTGGGCGGCCACATCCCTGCGCATATACAGCTTGAAATCGTGAACGAGAGGCCATTTGTCGGGCGCGTGAGTCTTGGTGGTGATTTGATCGTAGCGGTTATAGTCACGACTCCAAAAAATATCCCACAGGGCTGCTCGCATCTGGCCATTGCCCAACGCCTGGGCGATTTCGCTCCAGGTGAGCGAGCGGCCGTTCTTGCCTTTGTAATCCTCCATCGGCCACCACACCAGGCGATAAGTGAAGGATTCGTAATTTTTGCCCAGGATTTGTTCGACCGTGCTCCAGCTCGCGTTGCCGGCTATGACTATCGGCGCATCCAACGCCTGGCGAGTGGGTGTAGAGCCGAAGAAGGATTGGCTGGGATAGTCACGCAGGTACCAGGTAAAGGGCCACGAAGAGTCCGAGTCGTAGGCCACCTTGATCTGGGACCTGCCGACGGTGCGGTCGGCGATCTCTTCGATTTGCTGCAAGGCGAGCTTGACGCCGGGCCCTCCGTGGGCATATACGCCGTGCTCGTTGACATAGTCGGCGTTGATAAAGTTCCATCGCCAGGCCGTGCGGAAAGTGGAAATTGCCAGGAGCACGACCACGCTCAGGCCGAGTACGCGCAGGGTTTTGTCGGCGCCCACGCGCATGACGAGCCAGAAGAGGGCTGCCCCGGCGCCTACCACTGCCAGGAGGCCAGAGAACCACTGGCCGGTGGCCACCAGGTTAGTGGTCTGATCGCCCCGAAAAGCGCCGGCGGCCATCGCGCTCGATAGGCTGGTCAGGCCGATGAGCAACAAGGGGGTGAGCAGACTGGCCAACCAGGCCGCCCCAAGCGAGCGCCAATCTGTGGATTGGATGACATCACCCAGGAATGCGCCGGCCAATAAAATCATGGGCAGGCTAAAGTGCACGATCAGCCACGGCATCTTTTCGCCGGCGTATGAGTAGATGCCCCAGGTCCACGTGATCCAATAGGCCAGGAAGAGGAGAAACAGGCCTTTGGAGTTTGATTGGCCGGCCGCGTCATCGCTTGGCACAGTTGCCTGGTCGGACGCGGGGGCTGGGCTTTGAAAGGACGCGGCTTTGACCCCGTAGTAGAGTGCAGCAGTCAGGCTGATCAGGATCGGAAAGTACTCGTAAAGCGGCGTGATGATCAGGTAATAGTACAGGGGCTGGCTGCCGCGTTGGACGCCTTGTTGAACGATCCAGTAGCCCAAGGATCCGACAAAGCCAGAAGCGATGCCGCCGCCATTGGTGAAAACAGATGTGAACAGCGTGATGCCGATGCCGTACCACAGGCCGGCGCTGATGGCCCAACGCCGTGCGTCCCACCAGAGACCTACCGCGATTGAGATGGCCAGAAACAGCAGGAATATCCCGCCAGCGCGCACTATCCCGGCTGGGCCATAGTCCATGGGGTCAATCTTGAGCACGTGCATCGCGAAGGGCGAGAGGGTGGGAAGGTACAGCGTGCCGACGGTGATCAGCAGGTCGAACGCGGCGTGCCCCGTGCCGCTGGCGATGCGATCAGGCTGTGGCATCAAGCGGCGCAGCAGGAAGTAGACGGCTGCGCCGGCCGCGGCGGCGATCAGGCCGAGCAAGCCCAGGTAAGCGATGACGCTGCCGACCGGCAGATTAGGCCCGATCGTTTCTTTGGGGACGCCATCGGCGGCGATGCTGCCGCTTGGCCCCAGGCCCATGGCATTGAGCAGCGTATACTGCAGAAGCAGGGCGATGACCAAGGCCACAGCACCTCCGCCTGCGGCGGCCCCGATGCCACCCAGGCCGTCCAGGCCGAGCTTGTTGTTGCTGACCAGTTGCCAGACGAGTAAAATCACGAGAAAAGTGCCAAAGATGGCTGTGTAGATGAAGGATACTTCTTTGGTGGTAAAGAGCAGGACGTGGGCAATGACGTACAAGTACAGCCAGCGCTCCTGGCGTTTTTGAAAGAAGGCAAAAGTGGCCCACACGATGAGTACCGCCCACACAGTGACAAAGCTTTCGTTGCGGATGTAGCGGGCGTAATACATGATCGCTGGCGAGATGAGGAACATGAACGAGACGACCAATGCCCCGGCCCGCCCTAGCCAGCGGCGCAGCGCCCACGGCAGCCCTACCAACACGACGCCAAACAAGGCCGTGCTGATGCGTGCGGTGAAATCGTCTGCGCCGAAGAGGGTATACATCAGCGTGTTGATGTGGAAAAGGAATGGGCCATGCATCAAGGGCGTGTGCGAAAAGCCGCGCCCGGTGTAAAGGTTCCACGAAAAGTAGGTGTGCAAGCTCTCGTCGTGGCTCATCACCCGCTCGCCGAGGCGGTAAAAGCGGGTCAAGAGCGCGCCCAGAATAAAGAGCAGGTACAATCCCTTTTCATAATCAAACTTCAAGCTGGACAAGGGTCGATCAAGCCAGGTGGAGGTGGTTTCATGTTTCAAGGTTTCAGCTTTCATGGTATTTTGTTTTATACTCCGAAAATGGACATTTCGTAGGGGCAACCCCTTGTATGTGCACTTGAGGACAGGCACGGGGGTCTGCGCCTACTTCCTACTCCCTACTCCCTACTTCCTGCCTCACCCAGACCACGACGCTTTCCAGGGCAGGGGGTGTCTCGGTTGTCTGGTGATACAACAGCCAACCAAGCACCCTGGCCGTCGAGCTGGCTTGCCCACCGCTGGTCGTCACGGCAAAATCCTGGCCGGCGTAGCTGCTGGCCAGGGCTGGCGTCGTGCCGGCCGGGGCGACCACGACGTAGGGCGTGCTGCTTTCATCCAATGCAGATACAAACTGGGCTTGAGCAAAATCGCGCAAGTGCCATCTGAGCACGCTTTCCAGCCCGGATGAGGTCAAAGAGGTGGAAGATGGCTCGTAAACGTTCAGCGAAGTTGGGTCAGGCAAGCTGGATGGGATGACGACACTCAGCGGCAACGCGTAAGGCTCGCCGGTTTTCTGGGCGGAGGTGGCGTTGAGCGTGGCGACCATCAAGCGCACGGATGTTGAAGTGGGGCGTGGCCCGGCCAGCAGCTCGCGCGAGTCGCCTGGGCATCGTTGGGCTGCGCCCCAGCCGCCTGACCATGTGCCCAGGATCAGTACAATCAGCGCGGCCAGCAGGCCATTGCGCAGGGCAAGCTCGTACCCGCTCAGGCCGATGATCAGTAGGATGGCGATGACGAGCAGTGCCGAGCCCAAAATAGTCTGGATGACAACACGGTGAACGCTGATAGCGCGTCCCAGTAGCGCGAAGGACTGGGCGGTGCCAGGGTGGGTGGCATAGTCGGCCAGTCCTAGTAGCTCGAAGGCCAGGATGACCAGGAGGGAGGCCACAAAGGCTAATTCGATGCCGTGGGCGCGCGGCCGGCGAAACAAGCCGGCCAACTCTTCGATGGCGTAGGCGGCCAGGCAGGCCAGCGGGGTGATGACCAGCACCATGTCTTGGGGTGTGCGTCCTTGCCGCAGCGTGACGATCAGCAGCGCGACCGCGGCCCAGTAGCCCAGGAAAATGCCGAGCAGCTTGTTGCGGAGTGAGGCGATGGCCAGCCCGGCAACTCCTGCCAGCAGTGCCAACAATTCATAAGAGATCATGACTTGGAATGGCATGTGCCAGCTCGTAGCAAGTGCAGAGGGTTGGAAGCCTTGCAGCCAGGCGGATAGCAGATTCCCCACTGCGGCTAGCCCGGCCGGGCGCAGCAACAAAGCTGTACTCAGTCCGACGAGGCCGCTGGCCAGGATGAGGGCCAGCCGTTTCCACTCGGATTGAAGGGTGGAGAGCAGCGGGGCAAACTCGGAGGCTGGTTGGCCGGCGAGTATCCATAGTCCCAGGCCGCCGGCATAGGCAATCGTCATGGTGTATATGCCGCTCCCTCCGCTCAATCCGAGTGCCAAAAGAATAGCGAGGCTGTAGGCCCACCGGCGTTCGTGTGTTTGCACATAGCGTTCGCCGGCAGCCAACAGTCCCAGGCTGGCCAAAGCCACGATGACCTCGCCGCTCAGCGTGCGCGAGGCCATAATGGCTGTGGGTGAAATCGCCAGTATGGCTGCTGCGCTCAATGCGCCAACGCGTCCCAGGCGGTGTCGCAGGAAGAACGGTACGCCGGCCAGGGCCACGCCGCAGATGGCTGCTCCCAAGCGGGCCAGGCCATCGGAGGTGCCCATTAGCCCAAAGAGCAGGCTGTTGATCGCGTACAGCACTGGGCTGGCGCCGATGGGTGGGGGTGTCCCGTGCCATGCGGCCAGGGCCTGGGCGGCTTCGCTGCCCGAAAGCGGCGCCAGACCCAGGCGGTACAGGCGCATGGCGGCTGCCATGGCCAGGATGAGGGCGTATGCGGCGTGTTCGCCGCGTACCAGTTCCAGGTTCCAGCCGGGCGTATTTGACTTGAGCGCGTTGTGGGGTGGGCTTGCGGACGGTTGTGTTTGAGACATTTTTGCTCGTTCTTTTCAGTTTGAATGTTGAGCGCCGACATTTGGCGAAGGCGATCTCCGCCTAGTCTAGGCGTCCCCCAGGGGCAAAGGGGTAGGGGGGCAATTCCGCTTGTGCTTGCGCTGAGGATAGTGGCGTGGACGAGGGTTGTGGTGTGACTGTGAGCAACATACTGGTTGGAGAGGGTAGGCCGGTGACCGTCAGTGTGGGCGACAGCAGTGTTGGCGTCACATCGGCAAGAGTGTGCCCGGCGCCCATGCTAATCAGCTCTCGCAGCTTGCTTTGTGCAGCCGGCAGGGTTGCGAGAAAGGCGACGGCGAGTGCGGCGGCGAGTGTCCATGCCAGGCGTTGGTGTTCAAAGGCCGTGTGGGCTGGCTTGGCGGCCGGCCGTCTTTTCACAGCGTTAGCCCTAGCGTGGCCTTCGGCCGCAACCAAAGATTTTACCGCCGAGAGCGCCGAGAACGCAGAGTGTTTAAAAATCTTCTCGGCGCACTCTGCGTGCT
>JAFGFO010000251.1 GCA_016931085.1 Thermoflexales bacterium | reverse complement strand
TTCACGGCATCCTCCTTGAGATACGTGTGCCAAAGGTCTTGGCTTGTCTTCCACAGCTTGAGCCAAGTATAACACGTGCAAAAAAAAAATGTCAAGTGGAACGATTGTTCCCAATTGCCGGTGAGTGCGGTATGATTGAGCGCCTCGCCCGGGCCTGAGGGCGCGTTTGCTGGTTGCTGATTTGTGAGTTGACAATCTGCCAGATTGAGGTATAATGTCGCAGTTGTCATGGCTAGCTCATGACAATGCTGACCTGCTTGCTTACAAGTAGGAGGTATGAATGCGCACTATGAAGAGCAACTACTCACCAAGGCAAATCCGCGCTAGCGGAGACTTCGCTTTGCCTTGTCGTAGTGCGCCTGGAGGCCGCCCGGTATGAGAGTGTTGAAGGCCGTGGTGCACAACGATGCCCACGGTCACATCGGTTCAGCTTTCGTCGAGGCTGTGGGCAATGTCCACAGCCTCGATTTTTTATATTGACAATCATGAGGTAAAACACTATGGCACCATCGAACTCGGACCTGAAAAACATACTTGCAGACAACCGCCTGCTGGGCCTGTGGCGCATGATGGGCGGCTACCGCCTGATCTACCTGGGCGCGGTGCTCGGCATCGGCCTGGCGGCGGCCCTCAGCTCGGGCGACGCGCTGCTGCTGCGCTACTTTGTGGACGATCTCCTGGCCAAGGGCCGTTTCGACTACGCCCTGGCCCTGGTCGGGCTGGGATTCGTCGGCCTGGCGCTGTTCCAGGGCGCCTTCACCTACGTGAGCGGGCGCTGGGCGGCCCAGACTGCGGAAAGCATCGCGCGGCGCTTGCGCGACTATCTGTTCGATCACGTCCAGCAGTTGTCGTTCAGCTACCACGACCAGATGCAGACCGGCGAGCTGATCCAACGCGCCACCTCGGACGTCGACGCCGTGCGCCGCTTTTTCGCCGAGCAGGCGATCGGCATGGGCCGGATCATGCTGCTGTTCCTGGTCAACCTGGCGGCGGTGATGGTGCTCAACGTTCGCTTGGCGCTGCTGTCGATCCTGGTGGTGCCGCCCCTGATGCTGATATCGGTCTATTTCTTCAAAAAGGTCTCGCAAGCCTACGAGGCGTTCCAGGAGCAGGAGGCAGTCGTCTCGACCACCCTGCAGGAGAACCTGAGCGGCGTGCGCGTGGTCAAGGCCTTCGCGCGGCAAGCCTACGAGCGCGACAAGTTCGAGCGGGACAACTGGACGCAGTTCCTCAAGGGGCGAGGGCTGGTGTTGATGCACGCCTTGTTCTGGCCGAGCACCGACGTCCTGTGCGGCGGGCAGATCCTGTTCGGCCTGTTTACCGGCGCCTTGATGACGATGGACGGCTCGATCAGCCTGGGCACTTACCTGGCCTACAGCGCCATGGTCGTGCGCATCATCTGGCCCCTGCGTGAGCTGGGGCGCTTGATCGCGCATACTTCGATGGGGCTGGTCTCGTACGGGCGGGTGGCCGAGATCGTCAGGGAAGAACGCGAGCCGCTGGAAGAGGGCGCTTACCGGCCAACCGGCAATGTGCGGGGACAGATCACGTTCGAGAATGTCTGCTTCCACTACAATGGGGAAGATGGCCGAGTGCTGCAAGACATCAGCTTCCGCTGCGAGCCGGGGCAGGCGGTGGCGCTGCTCGGTTCGACCGGCTCGGGCAAAAGCTCGCTGGTCAACCTGCTGCCCCGCTTCTACGAGTACACCGGCGGCCGCCTGGAGCTGGATGGGGTGGATCTGAAAGACTACCCGCGCCATTACCTGCGCCGCCAGATCGGCATCGTCGAGCAAGAGCCGTTCCTCTTCTCGCGCACCATCCGCGAAAACATCACCTACGGCATCGGCTGGGACGCTTCCCAGGCCGAAGTCGAGGCGGCCGCCCGCGCCGCCGCCATCCACGACGTGATCGTGTCGTTTCCAGAGGGCTACGATACGCTGGTCGGCGAAAGGGGCGTGACGCTCTCGGGCGGGCAGAAACAGCGCGTGGCGGTTGCCCGCACGCTGCTCAAGGACCCACGCATCTTGATCCTGGATGATGCCACCTCCTCGGTCGATACCGAGACGGAAGGCGAAATCCGCCAGGCGATGCAGCGCTTGATGAAGGGGCGCACGAGCTTTATCATCGCTCACCGCATCCAAAGTGTGATGAACGCTGACTTGATCCTGGTGTTGGATCGCGGTCGGATCGTGCAGCGTGGGACGCACGCGGAGCTGATGGCGCAGGCCGGCATCTACCGCCGGATTTACGATATGCAGGCTCGGATCGAGGACGAGCTGGAAAACGAAATGAGTCAAACTGAAATGGACCAGGGCCGGGATGCCTGGGAGGGCACGCCGCTCTGGGAGGGAGTCGTCGCAGATGTCACACTATGAATTTGAGGAAGAAGAGTTTACAGCCCAGTTCAACGGCGGCACCATCAGGCGCATGTTTGCCCAGGCCAGGCCACACTGGCCGTGGCTGGCCGGCTTTTTGATGTGCATCACGCTGGTGGCGGCGCTCGGTTCCTACCATACCTACATCGGCAAGCAGATCGTGGACGAGGGCATCCTGGCCAACGACCGGGCTGCCACCGTCCGCTGGAGCGCCATCTACGTCGCCTTGATGCTGGTGCAGGCTGGGCTGGTGTTCGGCTTTATCTACCTGGCCGGCATCCTGGGCGAGCGCATCCGCTACGACTTGCGCAAAAAGATGTTTGAGCACCTGCAGGATCTGTCCTTCTCTTACTTCGACCGGACGCCGGTGGGCTGGCTCATGTCGCGCGTCACCTCCGACTCGAACCGCATGGCCGACCTGGTGACCTGGGGGCTGCTGGACGTGACCTGGGCCGCCAGCACCATCGTCACGTCGGTCTACTTTATGCTGACCATCAACTGGCGCCTGGCCCTGATCGTGTTCGCCGTCATCCCGGTGCTGGTGGTCGTGGCGTCCGCGTTTCAAAAAAAGATCATCGTCGAATACCGGCGGGTGCGCAAGGTCAATTCCAAGATCACCGGCGCCTACAACGAGAACATCACCGGCGTGCGCGTGGTCAAGGCGCTGTGCCGCGAGGAGGGCAACCTGGCCGAGTTTGGCGAGCTGACGGGCGAGATGTACCGGGCCGCCTTCCGGGCCGCCTGGCTTTCGGCGCTGTTCTTGCCGGTGGTGCAGTTGATCAGCGCCTTCGCGCTGGG
>JAFGFO010000250.1 GCA_016931085.1 Thermoflexales bacterium | reverse complement strand
CCAGGTGCTGACAGCCGTCGTGCGCTTCCAGGCCCAACTCGAAGAGAAACGCATGGGCTGGCCAACCTTCATGCAGTTCCCCGACCACGCCCTGCTCGACAGGCGGCGCGTGCTGGTCGTGGACGATCTGTGGAACACCGGGCGCACCATCACCGCCGTGTGCGGCCGGGTTGAGGCAGCCGGCGGACGCGCCGAGACAGCCGTGCTGCATTACAAGCCGGGCAAGTCCTTGTTCAAGCAAGCCGGCCCCACGTATTACGCCGCCATCACCGACGCCTACATCGTTTATCCCTGGGAACTCAGGCGCGGCCTGCAGGGGATCGCCATGCCGGTCGTCCCAACGCCGTGACAGTCTGCCTACAACGTTGCCTTTCCCCCTCCCCTAACCCCTCCCACACGAGGCGGGGAACCGGCTACCAGCGTTCGTAGCGCACCAGCTCGCTCAAGGCCTTGCGCTCCTTGGGCTTGGGCTGGTCGGCCGGGTAGCCCAGCGGCGTGAAGGCGACCGGCTCCACCTCACGCGGCAGCCCCAGTATCTCACGCGCCGCCGCCGGGTCAAAAGCGCCGATCCAGCACGTGCCCAATCCCACGTTGGCCGCCGCCAGGATCAAGTGGTCCATGACAATCGTCACGTCGACGTCGTTATAGTTTTTGCCGTCCCGCCGGACCCAATTTTGCATCGGAAGGCCACACGCGCACAGAACCAGGGGCGGCTGCACGAACCAATCCGCCTTATAGATGCGCTTGAGCTCGGCCTGGTGCCCGGCAGTGTGGATAACGACGATCTGGAAAGGCTGCCGGTTACAGGCCGTCGGCGCCAGCCGCGCTGCTTCGAGCACCTGGCGCAGCTTGTCATCTTCCACCGGATCGGGCTTGTAGGCCCGCACGCTGTAACGCTTTTGAATCAAGTCCGAAAATTCCATCGCTCACCTCCTTGGTTATCATTATAGCACATCTAGGCCCAGTTGGGATTTGTGATTTGGAACGGTACGAGGTAAAATAACACCAGGAGGCTACAATGATGCAACTACCACCGGAGCTGTTAGGCTCTTTTTACCTGGGCGCCGAACACGACCTCGACAGCGGCCAAAGCAGCCAGACTGCTATCAACTATGACGCCCGCGACTTGACTACCCACGCCGTCTGCGTCGGCATGACCGGCAGCGGCAAAACCGGCCTGTGCGTGAGCCTGCTGGAAGAGGCGGCTCTCGACAAGCTGCCGGCCATCGTGATCGACCCCAAGGGCGACGTCAGCAACCTGATGCTCCAGTTCCCCAAGCTGGAGGCCCAAGACTTGCAGCCCTGGATCGACCCGGACGAAGCGCGGCGGGCGGGGCAGCCCCTGGAAGACTATGCTCAAACAGCCGCCCAAGCCTGGCAAGCCGGCCTGGCGGAGTGGGGGATGGGGCCTGAGCGGATTCGCGCCCTGAGCGAGTCGGCCGATTTCAATATCTACACCCCCGGCTCCGACAGCGGGCTGCCAGTAAGCATCCTGGGCAGCCTGGCCGCCCCCGCCCTGGATTTCGAGCGGCACGCCGAGTCGATCCGCGAGCGCATCAGCGGCACGGTGGTGGCCCTGCTGGGCATGGTGGGGATCGAGGCCGACCCTATCCGCAGCCGCGAGGCGATCCTGTTGTCCAACATCATGGAGCATTTCTGGCGCCGGGACCAGGACGTCGACCTGACCCGGCTCATCACGTCCATCCAGAACCCACCCGTGCGCCAAATGGGCGTCTTTGACGTAGATGTCTTTTACCCGCAGCAGGAGCGCTTCCAGTTGGCCATGACCTTTAACAACCTGGTGGCGGCGCCGGCCTTCCAGGGCTGGTTGGCGGGCGACGCGCTGGACGTGGACAAATTGCTCTACACCAGCACGGGCCAGCCGCGTCACAGCATCTTTTACCTGGCACACCTTTCGGACAGCGAGCGCATGTTCTTCGTCACCCTGCTGCTGGAAAACGTGCTCACCTGGATGCGCCGCCAGACCGGCACCACCAGCCTGCGCGCGCTGCTCTACTTTGACGAGATCTTTGGCTTCTTCCCGCCCGTGGCCGAGCCGCCCTCCAAGCGCCCGCTGCTGACGCTGCTCAAGCAGGCCCGCGCGGTCGGCCTGGGCTGTGTGCTGGTGAGCCAGAACCCGATCGACATCGACTACAAAGGGTTGAGCAATGCCGGCACGTGGTTTATCGGCAAGCTGCAGACCGAGCGAGACAAGGAGCGCGTGCTGCAAGGCCTCCAAGGCGCCATATCCAAGGCCGGCGGCGATGCCGGGCGAGTCGATTACAAGAGCCTGATCGGGCGCCTGGGCAGCCGCCTGTTCCTGATGCACAATGTCCACCGTGACCTTCCGCTCGTTTTTCAAACGCGCCACGCCCTCAGCTATCTGCGCGGACCACTGACCAAGCCCCAGGTGCAGCAGTTGATGGAAGCGAAGAAGAAAGTCGCGGGTCCCAGGTCTAAGGTTACAGGTCTAAGGTCGCAAACGGCAGATTCCGAGTCCCAGGGTGCAGAGCCCAAGTCTCAGGTTTCGGGGTTAAGGTCTCAAAGTGCAGAATCCCAGTCTTCAGCTTTCGTGTCCCAGGGTGCGGAGCCGCCCTTGCAACCTGAAACATCTAACCTGGAACCCTATTCGCCCGTCCCACCCGCCCTGGACCCCGGCGTGACGCAGGTGTACGCGCCAGTAAGCGTCAGCCAGCAAGAAGCCGTCCGCCAACTGAACGCCGACGTGGGCCGCGCCCTGGTTGTGGAGGACGTGCGCCTGGCCTATGACCCCGGCATCGTGGGCGGAGCGATCGTGCGCTTCGCCGACCGCAAGCAGGGGATCAACACGCAGGTGGAGCATGTCCTGCTGGCCCCCGCGCCTGAGGTGACCGGCGGGACGAGCTGGGAAGCCGCCGAGGCGCTGCCGATGCACTTGAGCGACTTGAGCGGCCAGGCGGAAAGAGCGGGGCTGGAGCAAGAGCCACTGTTCGCCCCCGCGCCGGCCGGTGCCGACAGCGCCCGCGAGATTGCCAGCCTGGCCAGGGCTTTGCAGGATTGGCTGTACCACAACAGCCGCCTGACGCTGGCCGCTCACCCCGAGCTGGGTCTCGTCCAGGTCCCCAACGAGACCGAGCGCGAATTCAAGATTCGCGTACAGCAGGCTGCGCGCGAGCGCCGGGACGCCGAGGTGGACGCCCTGGAGCGCAAGCACGCGGCGAGCATCAAGAAACTGGAAGCCAAGCTGCGCAAGCACGAGCGAAACCTGTTCGCCATCGAGGCGGAGCACCGGGCGCGCAAGCAAGAGAGCACCATCGTCCTCGGCGAGTCGGTGCTGAATTTCTTTGTCGGGCGGCGCAGTCACACGCGGGCGATCAGCGTCATCGCCCGCAAGCAGCGCCTGGCCGGCCAGGCCGAGATAGAGGTCGAGGAGACCGAACAGGAAATCGCCGACCTGGAAAAAGAGATTCGTACGTTGCAAAGCGAGCTGCAAGAGACGACTGAAGAAATTACCCACAAATGGGACGCTGCGTTGGACGATCTGACGACCCAAGAGTTTCTGCCCAAGCGAGCCGACGTCGACGTGCGCCTGACCGCCCTGGCCTGGCTGCCGTCGTGGCTGATCCGCTACCGCCTGCGGGCCGGCGGCGCCCAGGCCCGGTCCCACACGGCCAGCGTGGCAGCCTACCCACTGCCGGAGCAAGTATGAAAGGCTCCAAATTAATCCTATTCATCGTTTCCGATGCCACCGGCAAGACGGCCGAGAGCATGCTGCGCTCGGCCCTGGCCCAGTTCAAGGGCGCGCCGTGGGAGTTGGTGCGGCGTGGCGAGATCAACACCCAACAGCAAGTGCACGCCGTGGTGCGTGAAGCAGCCGAGGTGGGGGCAGGGCTTATCATTCACACCCTGGTTCGCAACAACCTGCGCGGCCTGCTGCTGGCCGAGGCGCGCGCGCACGGCCTGGATTCGATGGACCTGATGGGGCCTCTGCTGGATCGCTTGACCACCCATCTCAGGCTCATGCCGCGTGAAAAGCCGGGGCTGTTCAAGCAATTGGCCGAGGCCAAGTCCCGCGAGATCGAAGCCGTCGAGTTTGCCTTCCGCCACGACGATGGGCAGCACCCCGAGGGCTTGAAGCAGGCCGAGCTCGTCCTGACCGGCGTCTCGCGCACGATGAAGACGCCCATCACCTTGTACCTGGCTTACCGCGGCTGGTTCGCCGCCAACGTACCGCTTATCCCCAAGGTCGCCCCTCCTCCAGAGCTGCTGGCGCTGCCGCCGGAACGAGTTTTCTGCCTGGTCACCAGCCCCGAGCGCCTGCTGGAGCTGCGGCGCGTGCGCGCCGGACAGCTCGGGACGCCGATCGAGGGCTATGCCTCACTGGCCCATCTCCGCCAGGAACTGCTCTATGCTCGGCGTCTGGGTCGTGATCATGGCTGGCAGGAGATCGACGTCACGGGTAAATCGGTCGAAGAAGTGGCCGGCGAGATCCTCGCCCTGCTGCCGAAACGGGCAGGCTGAGCCAGCCGCCAGATTGCACAAATTGTGATACAATAGACACGTATAACCCGTGTGCCAGGAGGTGTCTTGTGGACAACATCCGCGTCTTGATCGCCGACGACCACGCCATCGTACGTGAAGGGCTACGCACCCTGATTGCCAGCGAGCCGGGGATGGAAGTGGTGGGCGAGGCAGCCGACGGTGTCGAGGCCATGTTCAGAGCCCGCTCGCTGCACCCCGACGTGATTCTCATGGACATGGTGATGCCGCGCAAAAATGGCCTCGAAGCCATCCGCGACATCAAGCGCGAGGACCCCGACGCCCGCATCCTGGTCCTGACCAGTTTCGCCGAAGATGACCAGGTCTTTCCCGCCATCAAAGCCGGCGCCCTGGGCTATCTGCTCAAAGACTCGTCTCCCCAACAGTTATTGCAAGCCATTCGCGATGTCTATCGGGGTGAATCCTCGCTGCACCCTAGCATCGCTCTCAAGCTGATCCACGAGCTAAAACAACCCTCGGCTCTTCCTCCTGCCGGGGACCCGTTAACAGAGCGCGAAGTAGAGGTGCTCAAGCTGATCGCCCAGGGCCTCGAAAACCAGGCCATCGCCGACAAGCTGGTGATCAGCGCGTGGACGGTGCGCACGCACGTCCGGAATATCCTGGGTAAATTGCACCTGGCCAATCGCACCCAGGCAGCGCTGTATGCCCTACGCGAAGGGCTGGCCAAGCTGAGCGAGGCGGCATAGAAATGGCGCCTACCACAAATGTGGTAGGCCGTCCCCCTCTAAATACCACTTTTTGTGAGTTCAAAATCCCCACCTGGGTCGATGCGCGGCGGGCTATATTCCTGTACAATGATAGCAAATGATGCTGTTACAGGAGAACTATGTCTGCAAATATCCCTATCCGTGTCTTGATTGCCGACGACCACGCCGTCGTACGCGAAGGATTGCGTATCTTGCTGTCTAGCGAACCAGGTCTGGAACTGGTGGGAGAGGCCGCCGACGGCGCAGAAGCGGTAGCGCAAGCTCACGCCCTGCGGCCGGATGTCATCTTGATGGACCTGGCCATGCCGCGCAAGAGCGGTCTCGAAGCCATCGGCGAGATCAGGCGAGAAGATCCCCACGCACGCATACTCGTCCTGACCGGCCTGGCCGAAGAAGAGTCACGCCTGGCCCTTCAGGCTGGCGCCTTGGGCTATTTGCCGAAAGGAGCCTTGCCCCAACAATTGCTCGGCGCCATTCACGAGGCATACTCCCAAAATGGTTTCAGGTTTAAGGTTTCAAGTGCACGATCCACGCTGGCCCAGGGGAAGCCTGCGACCTCCAGCGGCTCGTTGGCTACCACATAAGAGGTAGATTGCCCACGGCCCGAGGTAGCAAGCGTGTCGCCGAAACACCTTATTGTGTTAGCTCAAACACCTCTCCCAGGCGATGCGCGCGGCCCAGAAAGCTCGTATAATGGATTCAGTTCAAAGACAGCGGGATCAAACAGCGAAATGGGAGAGCGCAATGACTGCGATCGCTAAGATTGAAAAGATGACGGGCTACACGCTATTGGCGACAGAAACCTTGTACAAAGAGAAAGAATTTGCAAGCGAGCTTCATTCAACCTTTGCTCGGAATGTTTCTCACGAGCTGCGCACCCCGTTGGCTATTCTTTATGGATACGCAGAAATGTTAGCCAATGGTGACATGGGCGAGCTCACGAGCGGCCAGCACTATGCGGTCAAAACCATTACCGAGCGCGCCCGTGTGCTCAACAAGTTGATCGAGCGCATCGACGTTCTCCTGGCCATCGAGGCAAATTTGACAGCGTTTTTGCCGCTTGCGCTGGCCGAGGCCGTCACGCAAGTCTTGGATGTGAAACGCACGCTTGCCGCGCAGGCCGGGATCACTCTGGAAGCGCAGATTGAATCCAATATCCCATTCGTACGGGGGGACCCGCAGCAATTGCACCATGCCATCGAGTGCCTGGTCGAAAATGCGCTCAAGTTCACGCCAAGCGGCGGCCGGGTCTCGGTGCGATTGTACGCCGAGCAGGAGCGGGTTTACCTGGCCGTGGCCGATACTGGCATTGGCATGGCGCCCCAAGAATTGGAGCATGTCCTCGACGGTTTCTTCCAGGCGGATGGCTCGACAACCCGCCAATACGGAGGGTTAGGACTCGGCCTCACCATAGTCAAAGCGGTGGTCATCGAACATGGTGGGACAATTCAAATCAAGAGCGAGCCCGGCCAGGGAAGCCAGTTCACCATCAGCTTCCCTGCCATGCACGCTAGCAGCCCGGCAGCTTCAAGCCTGCCCCAGACTGCTTACTGGCTGCCGTGGTCGACCTGCCCCAGCCTAGCAGTGCTTTGACAGCGTGGGACGAGCGAGTTATGAATACTTGTAGAGAGGAGCACGATAGAGTGATAACCTTGCGTCTGCCTAGCGAACTCGGTTATGAGAAGGTGGCCATGGCCTCTGTGGCGGTCGTCGCCCAGCGGATGGGTTTTTTACCCGATCGCATCGACGACATCAAGTCGGCCGTTGCCGAAGCCTGCATCAATGCCATCGAGCACGGCAATGCGATGGATGGGCATGCGCGGGTCACGATAGATCTGACTATGCAGGGCAACTGTTTAGAAATCACCGTCTCGGACACCGGGCGGAACGCTATGCCGGCCTTGCTGCCGCGTCCGGGCGAGAGTGCTTGTAACCGTGGCTGGGGGATCTACTTGATGCAAGGCCTGGTAGACGAGTTCGATATCAGGCAGACCCCGCAAGGCGGCAACACGATCTGCCTGCGCATCAAAAAGGACTTGAGCGTGCAGGCTCAGCTGCATTGATGGTGTAGAACGAGTGGCGCAAATGTCGCACATGTATTAAAATAGACTGCATGCTGCCAGGAATCCGGTGGAAAAGCTTACGAGCTAAAATTATCGCCTGGTCCCTTGTGCCGACGGCCATGACCTTGCTGGCCGTGGCACTCGTCGTCAAAGAGGATTGGGCCACCTTGGCGAGTCGCTATCAAGGCTACCAGTATCTGTTGCTCCTGCTGCTAGTCCTGGGCGTGGTCGCCTCCGCGCTGATGGTTGTCACAGGAGTCAGGCAAATCACGCGCCCCATCACCGAGCTGATCAGCGCCGCGCAGCAAGTTGCCAAGGGGAATTTTGGGCAAACCATCACCGCGCGAACCGGCGACGAGATCGAAGAGTTGGCTCGCCAGTTCAATATCATGTCACGCGAGCTGCAAGTTTTTTACGAATTCATGGACCAACGCGTGGCTGACCGCACGAGCGAGCTAGAAGGGGCACAGGCCCAGCTCGAACTGGCCCTGCTTGAAACCGACCGCCAGCGCCAGATGGCCGAAAGCTTGCGGCAGGTGGCTCAAGTTCTCACAACCAGCCTCGACTGTGACACCGTGCTGGCTCACATCGTGGAACAGCTCAGATACGTCATTCAATACGATGGTAGTGGTATCTTTTTGCACGAGGGCGATAACTTGACCATCTCGGGGGGAGGCCGGCTGGCCGATGCTTACGTGGGGCAACGCATCCCGCTTTCTAGTCCGCAACCTTTCGTGCGGGTCTTTAAAAACAAGCAGCCCCTGGTGATTCCAGATGTGCGTGACGATCCAGACTGGGTTGTATGGGAAGGTGGTGAGCGTATTCGCTGCTGGATGGGCGCACCCTTGATGATAGGCGATCAAGCGATCGGCGTGCTGACGGCCGACAGCTTTAGAGTGGGAGCTTACGATGAAGAAGCTGCCCAGGTCCTGCAAATCTTTGCCCACCAGGCGGCGATTGCCATCGAGAACGCGCGCCTGTATCAACAAAACCGGGACTTGGCCATCCTGGAAGAGCGCAACCGGCTGGCTCGCGAGCTGCACGATTCTGTCACCCAGTCGCTGTATAGCCTGCGCCTGCTCTCCGAGGGTTGGCGGCGGCAGGTGCTCACCGGCAATGCGGAGCACGCCGCCGAGTACCTGGGCCGGATTGGCGAGATCACCCAGCAGGCGCTCAAGGAGATGCGCCTGCTCGTCCACGAATTGCGCCCACCAGCCTTGGAGCAGCAAGGCTTACTGGGGGCGCTGCGCAGCCGCCTGGAGGCCGTCGAAAAACGGGCCGGCATCGAGGCGCACCTCGAGGCGGAAGACGTGTTTGAATGGCCGGCGCACATTGAAGAGGGCTTGTACCGTATCGCTCAAGAAGCGTTGAACAATGCCATCAAGCACGCGGCAGCGACGTGTGTCGCGGTTCGCCTGGGCATTCGCGCTGGGCAGGCCGTGTTGGAAATCGTGGATAATGGGCGCGGTTTTGACCCGCAAGTCGCCAGCCAGGGCGGTGGCATGGGCCTGGGCACAATGCGCGAACGGGCCGAGCAACTGCAAGGCACGTTGGCCGTCCGCTCAGAGCCAGGCTCGGGCACCACGATCGAGGCCAGCGTGCCGCTCAATCCAAAATAGATCACGGGCTATCGGAATAAGCGCATCTGTTGAGATTTTGCGGATTTGAAAAATTGGGGGCGACCAGCACCCTATTAGTTCAAAACTTTGACGTGCACCGCCAAGCACAAACCTTGACAATCCCAGGACAAGATGTTATAATCCAGTCGACAAAAGAACACGACCTTCGGGGCAGGGTGAGAGCACTTGGAATAAGCAAGCTTTTTCCAAGTGTGTCAATTCCCGATCGGCGGTACAGCCCGCGAGTCTGACAAGACATGACCCGGTGAAACTCCGGGGCCGACGGTACAGTCCGGATGGAAGAAGGCACTCTCTAGCTACGCGCGTGTAACTGCGCAAGCGCCTGCCAGCGGCGCCATTGAGAAATGGCGAGTCACAGCGCCCCGAGGGCTACCCAGCCTTTGGGGTTTTGCTTTTCTAGGAGCAGGACGATGAACATAGCGCAGACGGTGAAATCAAGGACGCTTCGCGGGAATCAGGACTGCGTCGCGGGGAATGGGAGAAAATTCGCGATTCGCGATTCGCACTCCACGCTCTATTCTGCCATGCAGCACAAGCGCGCCCAGGTGATCATCGCGCCCATCGCAGTGATGCTATTCCTTGGCGCGTGGGCATCCATCGTGCGGCTCAGCCAGTTGCCGCCTTACATCCTGCCCGGCCCAGACCGGGTCTGGACACGCCTGCTTTCCCTTGGCTGGCCTACGCTGTTGTACCACGCCGGTATGACGGCCAGCGAAGTGTTGTCAGGTCTGGCGTTGGGAATGGCGGTGGCCTTTAGCCTGGGCTACGTGCTGGCGCGCTCGGTCCTGCTGGAACGCCTGCTCGCGCCGTACCTGGTCGCCTCGCAATCGGTGCCGACCGTCGCCATCGCGCCCATCCTGGTCATCTGGGTGGGTACCGGGCGGCTGTCCAAGGTGCTGGTCGCCGCGTTGATCGTCTTCTTCCCCATCCTGATCAACACCATCACCGGCCTGCGGGGAGCTGACCCGGGGCTGCGCGAGCTGATGCGCTCGCTCAGGGCCACGCGTTGGCAGATGCTGACCAAGCTCGAGATCCCGGCCGCCCTGCCCGTACTGCTGTCTGGGCTCAAAGTCGGCGCAACTCTATCCGTCATCGGCGCTGTCGTGGGAGAATTTGTCGGCGCGGATCGCGGCCTGGGCTTTTTGGTCAATCAAGGCCAGGGCTTGTACGACACGGCCCTGATGTTCGTCGCCGTGCTGACGCTAGCCACCATGTCGATCAGCTTGTACAGCCTGGTCACGTTGATCGAATATTGGCTGCTGGCATGGAAACGTGAAACGTAAAACCAAGGAGAAGAAACAAGCATGAAACACAAAATAGCATCGATCGTTACCGTGGCTACCGCCATGATCCTCGCCAGCGCGTTGGCCGGCGGCTGCCGGCCGGCAACTGCCCCGCCCGAAACCCGGCCGCCTGGCGAGTTGGAACGCATCCGCCTGCCGATGGGCTATATCCCCAATGTGCAGTACGCGCCGTTCTACGTGGCCGTCGAAAAAGGCTACTTTGCCCAGGAAGGTCTTGAGATCGAGTTTGATTATAGTTTTGAGACGGATGGCATGAAGCTGGTCGGCGCCGGCCAACTGCCCTTTACCCTGGCCAGCGGCGAGCAAGTGCCGCTGGCGCGCGCCCAAGGCCTGCCGCTCACCTACGTCTTTCAATGGTGGCAAACATTCCCGGTGGGTGTGGTATCCCTGGCCGACAAGGGCATCCAATCACCCGACGACCTGATCGGCAAGCGGGTGGGGACGCCGATTTTCCAGGGCGCCAGCTATATCGGCTGGCGCGGCCTGGTCTCCAAGGCCGGCCTGGACGAGAGCAAGATCACCGTCGAGGCGATCGGTTTCAACCAGGTTGCCGCGTTGACAGAGGGCAAGGTAGACGCGGCCATCATCTATGTTAACAACGAACCCATCCAATTGCAGCGCGCCGGGCAGGCTGTGAATGTCATCAAAATCGCCGGGTATGCCAACCTGGTCTCGAACGGCATCGTGACGAACGAGGACACCATCGCCAAGCGGCCCGAGTTGGTCAAGCGCTTCTTGCGTGCCCTGGCGCGGGGGATCGCCGACACGATCGCCAAGCCTGACGAGGCCTTTGAGACGTGCAAAAAGTTCGTCACCGGCCTGGACGACTCTGGTGTGGCAACCACGCAGCGCCAGGTGATGGGGGCCTCGATCGAGATGTGGAAGAGCGATCGAATCGGGCACTCGGATTCTACCAACTGGCAAACGACCGTCGACGTGCTCGAGGAAATGGGGCTGCTGACGGGCAAAGTCGAGTTGGACAAGGTCTTTACCAACCGCTTTGTAGAGTAAGTAGGGAGTAGGGAGTAGGAAGTAGGAAGTAAGAAGAACACAAGGATGAGTGACACGAAACCAGATCCCATCATGCAAGTCGAGCACGTCAGCCATGGCTACCATGGGCAAGCTAGCACGCTGGCGGTGCTCGACGACATCTCGTTCGAGGTGGCGCAGCAGGAATTCATCTGCATCGTCGGGCCGTCCGGCTGTGGCAAGTCCACTCTGCTGCGCTTGATGGCCGGGCTGATTCAGCCCACGCAAGGCCAGGTGCGCCTGGATGGCCAGCCCCTGGCCGGACCGCACCGCCACATCGGCGTGGTCTTTCAAAAAGCGAACCTGATGCCGTGGCGCACGGCACGTGACAACGTGGTCTTGCCGCTCGAGCTGGCGGGCCTGGGACGCTCGATCTCCCAACAATGCGCCGACGAGTTACTTCGCCTGGTGGGGCTGGAAGGCTTTGAATCGACGTACCCACACGATCTGTCAGGGGGAATGGAACAGCGGGTAGCCATCGCGCGAGCGCTGGCCCACGACCCGCGCCTCTTGCTGCTGGACGAGCCATTCGGGGCATTAGACGCGATGACACGCGAGCGCATGGGCCTGGAATTGCTGCGCATCTGGGAGGCCAGCCACAAAACCGTCGTGATGGTCACACACGACATCAGCGAAGCCGTGTTCCTGGCCGACCACGTCGTTGCCCTTGGCCCGCGGCCTGGCACGCTGCGTGCGATCTTTAACGTGCCACTGCAGCGTCCGCGCGGCCTTGAACAGCGGTATGGGATGCTCTTTGGAGAAATTGCCGGCCAGGTGCGGGCGGCGATCGGCTAAAAGACCCTAAAGGTTTTGCCCTCTGCGCTACGCTTGGGGGTGCTTTGCAAAACCTTTAGGGTCTACGCTTCGGCCAGCGGCAGGGCCAAGGTAACACGGCAGCCGCCGGCGTCGACGGTCGGGCTTTCTGCCCAGATGCGCCCGGCGTGCATGGCCACCATGCCCCGCGCAATAGTCAAGCCCAGGCCCAGCCCACCTTTCCGGCGCGTCATGTGATGTTCCACCTGGTAAAAACGCTCAAAGACCCGTTCCAACTGTTCGGGCGGGATGCCCGGCCCGTTATCCATCACCGACACCCATGCCTCTTTGAAACGTTTTTCACACGAAACGAGCACCTGTCCTCCCGGCGCCGTGAACTGCAGCGCGTTAGACATCACATTGGTGATCGCCACCTGGATCTTGGCCTGATCGATCAGCACCCACAGCGGCTCGGACGGCGTGCTCAATTCAAGCGTCAAGCCCTGGGCTTGAGCGCGAGCCTGCAGATCTGCAATGACCACTTCAACCACCTGGCGCAAGTCCAGCCGTGTCCGCTCCAGATCGATCGAACCAGCATCCATGTAGTTGAGGTTGACCATACTTTCGATCAACTGCTTCAAGCGCATGGCGCTGTTGCGCACCGAGCGCAGGTACTCCTGGCCGGTGCTGGACGTTTCCCCTTGGAGAAATTCGGCGTATCCCAGGATGATGTGCAGCGGCGTGCGCAGCTCGTGCGAAGCGACCGAAATGAAATCACTCTTGGCTCGATCGAGTTGACGAAGCTCGGCGTGGGCCTTTTGCAAAGCTTCAATCAGGCGAGCGTTTTCGATGGCGATGGCCGCCTGCGAAGCCAGCGCACTCAAAGTAAAGGCGTCCGTCTCGCTAAAGCCAGACCCATCGCGCTTGTTGACGGCCTCCAAAACGCCGGTAGAGCGCTCCTTGATACACAAGGGAACGCCCAACAACGAGTGCGTGGGCAAGGCGACGGCCTCCCCGACCTGCTTGTACAAGCGTGGATCGTGCTGCGCATCGTTGATGATCAGCGGCCTACACTCACAAAAGATGGCACCCGCCAGGCTGCCCTCCAGCGGCACTTCAAAATGTCCCAAGGCGTCCTGGGCCAATTGGTTACTGCTGGCCTCGAAGCGCAAGGTGTGCGTCTTGTCGTCGAATAACATGATTGACGCCGCCGCCGCCCCGGTCAATTCGGCGGCTGTATCAATGATGAACTGCAACAACAGTTCTAGCTCGAGTGTCGAATTGAGCACCTGGGAGGCTTCGACCAGGCGCGCGAGCGTTGCCGCCGGCAAAGTGGCGTAAGACAAAGCGTTTTCCTTCATGGCGTCGCACCTTTGAGCTGGGCCACCGCCGCCGCAGCAGCAGCTTCGGGAGCCGATTTGCCGGCCAAGACGTCCGCCAAGGCAGTTCGAAAGACCGGCCCGACCGCCGTGACCACGCTGAACGGCGGCGGCGCAACAGCTCGGCTGAGCTCCTGGCGCAAAAAGAGCACATACGGATCGCTTCGCTCCCAACGATCCAAGGCGCTAGTCCTGACCGGCAGCAAACCCATCGCTTGCGTCCAGGCCGCGCTACGGTTGGCAGCCAACATCCACATCATCAACGAGGCGGCCCGAGGTTGGCGCGCCGGGTCACGGGTCACCAAGGCAAAAGCCCAACCACGAGCGATCGGGCGCACTGCCCCGCTCCGCCCCGGCAGAGAGGCATAACCCAACCAGGCAAGCGTTTCCTGAGCCGTAAGATAGCGCGAGGCCTGGATGTTTGCCAGCGGCGCCTTACGAGCCGCCAAGGCAGGCCAGGCTTCATCAGCCGAGCTAAAGTGCAGCGCTTCAGGGGGGATAATCCCGGCCTCGTAAGCGCTCAAAAGCTGGCGCAAGGTGTCAGCCAGCGGCGCCTCATCCAGGCTGGGCCGGCCGCGCGCATCCGTCAATGTCCCCCCATTCGCCAGGTATTGAGCCAGTACGTCATCAGGCAGTGAATTGCTGGCGCTCCCCAGCGGGAAGAGATAAAGCGCACTGCTCGACAAAATCTGCGTCCATGTCAGCGGCGCTGTCATTGTAAAACGCCTGGTATCATAAGCCAGATGCGCCAGGTCAACCGCGTAAGGCAAGCCATACCATTTACCCTCTACCTGCCCGACCGAGACAGCAAACGGGAACAGATCGGCCGTCAAACCGGCCGCCAGCCACGAATCCAAGGGCTGCAACACGCCCGAACTGGCCGCCGTTTGCATATCGGTCAAGCCCAACACGGCAACGTCCGGCAAGGCAGCCGGCGCGACCGGGCTAGCCGTGCGCAACAAGTCCAGCAGGCCACCCGCCCCACTAGCCTTTTTAAGCTGTACCTTAACAAAGGTGTCTGGACGGCTGGCGGCGAAAGCGCTCAACTGCTCCAACATAAGCTGGGCCGCCGGATGAGACGCGTAAGGGTCGAAGGTATCGGGCAGCCACACCGTGAGCGTCATGGCCGCGTCAGCAGCAGGGGTAGCCTGCGTCAGGACAAACGAGCTGGTCGGGGTGGGCAGCGGCGGCACCGTCACACCCGTCGGCGCAGGCGACGGAGAAGCCAGCCCGCCGACGGGTGTGCCAGTTGGCGTGATGACCGGCGCCAGGATGGCGCAGCCGCCCGCCGCTAAAGCGATACAGATACTCACAATAGACAAGCACATGATACGTGTGACCATAACGCTTGCATTATAACACAGATAAGTCACTTGTGCACTCGCAGTGTGAAACGCTCGCCACCCCGCGGCCTCGCGGCCCATCTTGCTAACTCCTCCATTCTATGCTATACTCAGCCCACGTGGTGAGCGTAGCTCAATGGCAGAGCACTGGACTGTGGATCCAGATGTTGCGGGTTCGACACCCGTCGCTCACCCTTTTGGTTACAAGTGCCCGCGTAGCTCAATGGACAGAGCGCCGGACTTCGGATCCGTCGGTTGCGAGTTCGAATCCCGCCGCGGGCATTTTTTGGACACAGATGCAAGGTGCCTATAGATGAACCCAGACAAGAAACCGAGTTTTTTCCTCCCCCGTGGGGGGTGCAAGGCAAAAAACTCGGTTTCTGAAGAGTTGACCAGGCCACATTTCCTATGTACTATCGTATATCTCCCACCCTCCTGGCTGCCTTATCGGCCGGCCTCCTCGCCATCCTGTCTGCTTTTTACCTTGCTCACGCGTCTGAACCAGGGCTATCAGCGTCGCAAATCGTCGCAGAGCGTCCAGTCCTGGAGATAAGCCCCGCCTCGCTCGCGTTCACGGCCGTGTACAGCGAACCGCGCACATTCACGCAAACGATCGAGATACTCAACGCCGGCAGCGGGGTGATGAGCTGGACGATCACCAGCGACGTAGCGGGGACATTGCAGCAAGGCCCCTTGATTGTCTCGATTTCACCCACGACCGGGGTCAATACGGGCACTGTCTACGTGCAAATTGACAGCCGGCCTTATCCCACCGGTGTGTTCACGTCTGTCTTGTGGATAGGCGCCCAACCCATCACAACTTCAAACAACCCGCTCATCGTGCTTGTATCGCTGCGCGTATGGGACGACTGGCCACACCTCTTTTTACCGATGACGCTGCGCAATAGTACCCCTCCCACGCCAACACCCACATCTACACCATCCCCAACACCAACTCCTACCAGCACCCCCACTTCTCCTCCGCCAGTCACGCCCTCCCCTCTCATAACCCACCAATTCGGCTTGAGCTTTGTCACCTCGGCCGAAACGCCGGCCGGCGAGCTGCGCTTCCGGCGCGCCGCCGAGGCTGGCGCCACCTGGGATCGCTGGCCCATGTACTGGGGCCTGATTGAAACGTCTGACAATGTCTTTGACTGGCCGGCCCACGACGCCGCCGTCAGCGCGGATATAGAACACGGCCTCCAACTCAACGCTATCTTGCAGGGGCCACCGCCTGTGATCCACCGCAAGGGGCCGTGCGACGGGGTCGCTGCGCAAGTCTACGCCTCTCCCCCACGCATCGGGCCGGCTGCACGCCAGGACGCGGCGAAAGCCTCTGAGCGCCTGTCTCTCCAGGCATTGGCTCTGAGCGACTGCACCACACCGGCCAATCTCTACGAAGCTGTGTTCAGCGATGGCAGCGACGTGCTGGGGCCGGGTAAGGCCATCAACCCCGCCAATCCCTGGGCGCGCTTTGTGTACACTACCGTCATGCGCTACAAGCCCGGCGGCACGCTGGCCACTCAGCGCGGCTGGGCAGACGGGCAAGGCGTGCGGATGTGGGAAGTGTGGAACGAACCGGACTATACGTGGTTCTGGAATGGGAACGCGGCCGATTACGCGCGCACGGTGGCGGTGGCCTACCTGGCCGCCAGGCAAGCCGACCCGGAGGCGCGCGTGATGCTCGGCGGCATCTCGGACGTCAACCAACGGCCCACGTGGCTAAGCGATACGCTTGGCACCCTTGGCACCTACCCCAATACGCAGCCCTACGCCTGGTACTTTGATGCGGTCGCCATGCACAGCTACTCGTGGTCGTGGGCGACCTTTAACCGATTGTACGAGGCCCAGCTCCAGCTCGAAGGCCGCGGCATTGTCAGCAAAACGTTGTGGATCAACGAAAGCGGGGTGCCGGTATGGGATGATCCGGCCGTCCTCTTCCCAGATCTAAACCCCATCTCCTGCCCCTTCCCCTACCCCTGGCGCGCCACACAACTGGAACAAGCCGATTACGTCCTCCAAAGCGCGCTCTACGCCGTGTGGATGAATGCCGAGGTGGTGTTTCACTTTCAATTGTACGACGACTGCGGCAATGGGCCTGGCATGCTCGACGCCTTTGGCCTGCGCCGCAACGACGGCAGCGCGCCGGCCGGCTGCTACCCATCGGATGAAGGCGCGCGCCCGTCGTTTGCTGCCTACCAGCTCGCGACGACTCGTTTACCCAGGCTGGTACCCAAATGGCGTTGGCGGCCGCCGGATGGGGGTGAAGAGTGGATCTCTTTTTACGACCCGGCCGAGGGCAACCGCCTGTTGGCCTTGTGGGCGCGTTCCTACACCTCCCAGACGGCCGTGCTGACCGCCACCAGCACTTCGGCCATAGTCATTGGCCCAGATGGCATAGGACAGAGTATCGATGCAGTCGAAGGACGCTACACGCTCACGCTGCCGGCGGCGACCAATCGAAACCGGCCAGACACCCCCGACTGCGCTGCCCCCGACGGCTCGGCCCCTATCGGCGGACGGACGCTGCTGCTGCTCGAGCTGGACCCGTCCGGCAGCGGGGGATTCAAGCCGATCGGATTGGAGGAATGAATCTCAAGTGCGTTACACATGCGGTGACCGCGGACTGGGGTTTATGGACTGAGTGCCGTGGATTGGAGACTAGTCCGCACAACGCGGCTCTTGTGCAGCGGCGTTTCTTGCAGAGCTTGCTCAACGTCACCCAGGTGCACTTCACATAACGGGATGACTTCTCCGAGCGGCCCGTAAATCGAAATGACGTGGTTCGCGCGCCGATAACAGACAGCACAAAAATAATATCCCGTTACATCCAGCAAGTTCAACTCGTCTGCCCGGTCGATTCTCGCCAGCACATCATCAATCGTCATCGCTTGCCTCCACGTGGTGAGCCAGTATCGTTTCATTATACACGCTACAGGCAAACGCCAGCGTTTCAGTATCGTTACAGTTTGGGAAACGCCAGGTGACCGGCACTCAGGAAAGTGCCGGTCACCTGAGAAAGGTAATCAGAAAGAGGCTCGACATGGTCATCAAACGTTTCTTTATCGCCTTGAGCATCAAGCGTCTAGCGCCTGTCGTCGCATTGTTATGGACAAGCGTCGCCGCCACGCTCGTTGCAGCGCAGGACATAACCTACCACGTTGCTACCACCGGCACCGACGCGCCGGGGTGCGGAGCCGTCGAGTCGCCCTGCCGCACCATCCAATACGCGACCAACCTGGTAGGACCCGGCGACACGGTGCTCATCAATCCCGGCACCTACGCCGGCGGTATCACCGTAGAAAGAAGCGGAACGGCCGGCGCGCCTATCACGTTCCGCGCCAACGGCACAGGGGTTATCATCAGCGGCAGCGGCGGGGAACGCGACGCGTTCTTTATCACAGAAGCCGACTATATCGTCGTAGAGGGGTTGACGATCCAGAGCGCCACGCGCGCCGGGGTACGCATTTCACTGTCGCACCACGTCACAGTCCGCAACTGCACCTTTGCCAATAATGGGACATGGGGCTTGTTCACCGATTTCAGCAATTACACGACCGTCGAGAACTGCGAGTCCTACGGCGCGGTCGACGAGCATGGCATCTATATCAGCAATTCGAGCGACTATCCCACCCTGCGCGGCAACCGCCTGCACCACAACCGCGGCTGTGGCCTGCACATGAACGGTGACCTCAGCATGGGCGGCGATGGCATCATCTCGTATGCGCTGGTGGAGGGCAACATCATCTACGAGAACGGCGTTGGCGGCGGTTCTGGCATCAATACGGACGGTGTGACCCATTCGCTCATCCGTAACAACCTGCTCTACGACAACCACGCCAGCGGCATCTCCCTCTACCAGATCGACGGCGGCAGCGGTTCGCACGACAATCGCGTGTTGAACAACACCATCGTGATGGCCTCCAATGGCCGCTGGGGAATCAACATCCCCGACTCCAATCCCGACAATCCCGCCAGCAGTCCCAGCAGCCACAATAAGCTGTTCAACAATATCATCTACACCTATCATTCTTGGCGCGGCAGCATCACCGTTGGGCCGTCGGCGTTAACGGGGTTTGAGAGCGACTACAACGTGGTGATGGATCGCTTCAGCGCCGACGGCGACGATACGCGCATCACGCTTGCCCAGTGGCAGGCGCTGGGCTACGACACACACTCGCTCATTGCCACGCCCGCGCAACTTTTCGCAGACGCGCCTGGCGACGACTACCACCTCAAACCGGACAGCCCGGCCATCAACGCGGGCACCCCGCTGGGTGACGTGACCGACGACCTCGAAGGGAACCCCCGTCCCGTGGGACCCGCCTATGATGCCGGAGTCTATGAATACCAATCTCACGGCTTCAGCCTGACCGCAAATCCACCTATGCACGTCATCGCGCCCGGCGGAATCGTCACGACCACGCTCTCGCTCCAACCCACCAGTGGCTTTACCGCCAGCGTGACTTTGACGGCCAACAGCCCCTCCCCCACCCTGACACTGGAACTGAACCCTGCCGTCGTCAATCCACCCGGGCAGTGCCTGCTCACCATCACCGACACACACGTGGGGACGCTGCTGCCCGGTGTGTGGTACATGATCCCCATCACAGCTACTGGCGGCGGCGTCACGCAAACCGCCAGCATTCGGCTGCTCGTCGGCGGAACGCGGCTGTACCTGCCCATCGTGCTGAGGGAGGCTTAGGCGATGACCCCAAGCGACTATATGAAAAAAGCCAAAACAACCAAGCGGGCAGCCCACCTGACCCTCGCGTTCGCCCTTCTCGCCGTTCTCGTCCCTCCCTTCCCCACCCGCGCTGCTCCTGTCATCCCGCCGGTGTGGGACATCGTCAGCGATGACTTTGAGAGCGACAGCCTGGACGCCTGGGGCGCCGTCGAGGCCGGCAAGCTGAGCCTGCTGGCGGGCGGCGGGCACGACGGCTCGACGGGACTGGCGATAGTCGCCGGCCAGGATGACGCCTACATTTACCGGAGCGGTGTCGCTTATGCCGCCGAGGGCTACCTGAGCTTTTGGTTCAATCCTAACGGCGTTGTCCTGCCGGAACCGTCGCCCAACTACTGGCCGCCGGGCACGTCACTGTGCGTGGGCGAAGTGCGCAGCTCCGCCAGCGATTGGTGGCCGCCGTTGGTGGGCTTTTACCTGCGCAAACCGCCCGGGCAGGGCTACCAGGGCTTTATCGCCTGGCCCAAGGCCAGCGGTTACTTTCACGACTACCAGTCTGGCCAATTCGACCTGGCGGACGGCTGGCAAAAGATCACGCTCGGCTATCACATCGACGCCTGGGTCGCCGTCTGGGTCGACGACACGCTCGTGCGTCACGTTGATACCGACGTCGTCCACGACGACCCCTCCGGCGACGTGATCGAGCTGGGCAAGGTCAACGCGAACTCGAGCAGCACGCCCTCCGGCTCGATCCGCCTCGACGACGTGACCTTTCAGGTGCCGCGCGTGGACGATCTGTGGGTAGACGCCAGGCACGGCAGCGACGACCACGACGGGCTGACGGCCAACACGGCCTTCAAGTCCATCCAAAAAGCCGCTGACCTGGCCGGGCCGGGCACGACGGTGCACATCCTGCCCGGCGCCTACCGCGAGACGGTGTACCCGGCCTTGAGCGGCAGCGCCACGGAAAACGCGGTCTACATCGCCGAAAATGGCCCCGGCACGGCGATCATCCGCGGCTCGGAGCCTTCGTCCTCACTGGCCTGGACGCGCCTGGTGGACGACCCCATCGGCTTGCCGGCCGGCGTCCAGGCCAACGTCTATTGGGCCGATCTGAGCGCCTGGAACCTGGACGGCCCGCCGCGCTTTGTCGTCGATATGGCGGGGGAATCGCGCCTGCCTCTGGCCCGCGAGCCAGATTGGCAAGTGATCACCGAGTGGAAGGCACACGAGTTCTGGTGGGCGGCCGACGGCGGCTCCGCGCCGGCTGCCTGCGACCCGGTCACCAACGCCGACCACAACTGCGACCTGCCGCAGCGCTCGATGACGCAATTGACCGACCGCACGGACGACACTGAACCGGCCGGCGTTGAGGCGGGCAATCTGAGCACGCTCGGCAGCTTGATCGGCGGGACGCTCGTGGCGATCGACACTGTGCAGGGGCATTATGTCTACCGCCGCACGATCACCGCGCACGACGTGGCCAACGGCCGCATCACTGTGGACCGCGTCTGCGAGCACGACGGCGGCTCCGGCAATCCCGGCCTGGGCTGGGGAAGCAAGTATTACGTCGAGAACAAGCCCTACCTGCTGGATACGCCCGGCGAGTGGTGGTACGACCCAAGCACCAAGCGCCTCTACCTGTGGCCGCCCACGCCGGCCGATCCCGCCACCCTGAATATCGAGATCTCCCGCCGCGACAATGGCTTTAGCCTGCGCGACCGCTCCTACACCATCCTGGACGGCTTGACGATCGAGATCCTCGACGGCAGCGCGGTCCGCCTGGCCAACTGGGAGACGCACAAGGCTTACGACAACGTCGTCCGCAACGTCACCTTGCGCTATGCCAACTGGGGGGCCTATATCGAGCAATCGGTGCGCACCGATGCGCCGGCCGGCAACGTGATAGACGGCTTTAGGCTGGAGAATTCAGAGATCGCCTACGTGGACACCTACGCCATCCGGCTGATCGACTGGTGGGAGAACAGTGCGGCGGCCGATTCCTTCACCCGCCCCGGCGTGATCAACACCGTCATCCGCCACAACGAGATGCACCACCTGGGTTTTCGCACCGACGGCGACAGCGCGGTCGGCGCCTCTTTTGGCTTTGCCAGCCGGCTGCGCTTCGAAAGCAATCACGTGCATCACGTGGGCCACAACGGCGTCCAGTTCTCCCGCTCCGTCATCCAATCGTCCAAGAGCTATGATTTTTCGCCGTCCGAGATCAAGACGGGCGAGATCCTGATCAAGGACAATGTGTTCGAGAAAGCCTGCCAGCTCACCACCGACTGCGGCGGGCTCAAGATTTGGGGTTCGCCGCCGGACGGGCACGTCTTTCGGGACGTGTTGGTCACCGGCAACGTCTTTCGCGACACGGTGGGCTGGACCTACGTCTCTGAAAAGCGCGGGCGCTGGAGCGGCGGGGAAGGCAGCCCGGTACGGGGGATGGGCGGCTTTGGGCTGTACGTGGATCACGCCAGCGGCGTCCACGCCTACCGCAACGTGGCTTACAACAACGCCTATACCGGCTACATGTTCTCCGGGGTATGGCGCGACGGGCAGATGGTCTACCTCAACAACGTCGCGGCGAATTCGCTGTACGGCTTTAGCCTGGGAGGGGGTTACGACACCCACGGCAGTGTCGATACACAAGTGATGAACAACATCCTCGTCAACAACGAGGCGTTCGGGATGACGATCGGCTACGCCGAGGGAAGGTACGCCAACATGACCGTCGACTATAACCTGTATCACGCCAACGGTTGGGGCGGGATGTGGCACGCCGGGCCGATGGTCGTCCGCGAGAGCGGCTCGTGGGATCCATACCAGACGCTGGCCGAGGTGCAGGCCAACACGCCCTGGGAGGATCACGGCCTAGCCGGCGACCCGGCCTGGTGGGCCTACGACCCGGCCGATCACGATATGCACGACGGTTCCTGGCCCGATTTCCACCTCACCTCTGCCAGCGTCAACGCGATCGACAAGGGGACAGTCCAACTGCCCCCCTCGCTGGCGGCACTACTGGATGCCTTCGACGTGGACGACACCAACTTGGGCACGGCGTATGACATCGGGCGCTACGAGGCTGGCTTTGCCATGGTCATCACGCCGACGGCCCAGTCCATAGAGAGCGGTGGTACGGCCCACTACGCGCTGAGCCTGTATCCGCCCGAGCTGCCGCACACCGTCACCTTGGCCCTGCCCAATCCGCCGGTGGGGCTTGCCTACACGCTCACCTCCGCCGTCGTCACGTCCGGCTCGGCCGTCACGCTCACCGTCGTCCACGATGGCTCGCCGGCCGGGCGGAACGTGTGGCACACGATCCCCGTCACCGGCACGGGCGGCGGGTTCACGCAAACGCTCAGCGCCCGACTGCTCGTGAGTGGGGTGCGGATATATCTGCCATGGATAATCAAGCTATAAATAGATCACGACGCTTTGCGCACGAACCCCCTTCGGGGCGAATTTCACGAATGTCTGCTTTTTTCTCAGCCAGGATGGGCGAAGGTCTCCTGACCAAACCCAATTGATCGTCCGAGTGGCGGAAAACAGAACAATGGTGTATCATGACCATACACTCGAATCACGAATAGAAAAATTCGTGTCATCCGCTTCGGAGCCCCGAAGGGGGTTATCGTTTATTCGTGTCATTCGTGATTTAAAGGAGACTCGCGATGGCTGAAACACCTGATAGCAATCAAGCCCAGCAAAGCCTGAGCACCAAAGCGGCCCGGCAGCTCGCCACGACCACCAAGACCGTCCCTCAGATGACGGCCATCTCTCCTCGCTGGCTGCTCCAGTTGCTGCCGTGGGTCCAGGTTGAATCCGGCACCTACCGGGTCAACCAGGCCAAGGTGGTCTTTCGAGAAAAGAAAATCCGCATCGATTTCGAGGGCGAGCGCGCCGTCGTCGAGCCGGAGGGCCTGCGCGCCATCCCGATGTTCCACGACGCCGACCCGGCCCTCCTCAAGTCGATCGCCGAGCGCCTCGTCAGCGAGGAACACCGGCCGGGCACGACCATCCTGACCGAGGGCGAAGCCGGCGACAAGTTTTACATCGTCGCGCGCGGCAAGGTCGAAATCTTGACGACCGGCCCTCACGGCGAGAGCCTGCGCCTGGCCATCCGGGCAAGCGGCGACTATTTCGGCGAGATCGCCCTACTCAAGGGCGTGCCCCGCATCGCCACGGCCCAGACCCTGACCGCCTGCCAATTGCTCACCCTGACGAGCGCCGAGTTTGACGAGATCATGACGCAATTCCCGCAGTTGCGGGCCGATATAGACCATGTCGCCCAGGAATACATGACGCAGACGGCTTTTGCCGTCGAGCACGGGGAAAAGGGCATCGAGCTCAAGTCAGGCCACAAGGGCGAGCCAGACCTACCCGAGACCTTTGTCGACTATGAGGAAGAACCGCGCGAGTATCCGCTCAGCGTGGCGCAAACCGTCCTGCGCGTTCACACGCGCGTCTCCGATCTCTACAACGAGCCTATCGACCCGCTGCGCGAGCAGACCCGCCTGGCCGTCGAGAGCATGAAGGAAAGGCAGGAATGGGAGATCCTCAACAACGACGACTTTGGCCTGCTCAACGTTGTCGATCCCAGCATGCGCATCCAACCGCACTACGGCTCCCCAACACCTGACGACATGGACGCCCTGCTCTCGCTGGTGTGGAAAAAGCCGGCCTTTTTCCTGGCCCACCCGCGAGCCATCGCCGCCTTTGAGCGGGAATGTACGCAGCGCAGCCTGAGCTTGCCCACGGTGACGATGTTCGACCATCCCTTTGTGAGCTGGCGAGGCGTGCCGCTCGTGCCCAGCAACAAGTTGGAGATCAGCGGGCGCTCGTCTGGAGATCCCCTGGGGCCAGGCACGACCCACATCCTCCTGATGCGGGTGGGCGAAAAGGAGCAAGGCGTGGTCGGCCTACACAAGCAGGGGATTCCAGAAGAAGTGTCGCCCAGCCTGTCCGTGCGCTACATGGGCATCGACCGCAAGGCCATCGCCTCCTACCTGTTGACGCTGTATTTCTCGTGCGCGGTGCTGACGCCCGACGCCCTGGCCGTGCTGGAGAACGTCGAGGTGGGGTACCAGCACAACTACAAGTAAGGGCAGACCTATGTGTCTGCCCTGGGCAAGCACGGGGGCTTGCCCCTACTGCTGTCCCACAAAATAGCACTGGCAGGCTTCGTCGATCAGCTCGGGCGTCATGCGCGGCGGGACGCCCTCGTATTCGCACAGCGACAGGAGCATCTTGAGGATGTCGCGCGGGTGGACGGATTGCAACTGGCGGCGGGGTTCGCGGTACCATCGCTGCAGCAGGTGCACAAAGCTCTTTTGATCAAAGGGCACTTGATAGACCTGGCACATCTTGGCAAAGATCTGGTAAAACATCCGCTCGTCGGGCGAGCCGACCTCGACCTTCATCTGGATACGCCGCAAAAACGCCGCATCCACCAGCTCGGTCGGGTCTAGATTGGTGGAGAACACGATCAACTGCCGGAAGGGGAACTCGATCGCCTGGCCCGTCTGCAAGCGTTGAAAATCGACGCCGCTCTCCAACGGCACGATCCAGCGATTGAGCAACTCCTGGGGGCTGATGCGTTGGCGGCCAAAGTCGTCGATCAGGAACATGCCGCCGTTGGCCTTTAGCTGCAGCGGTGACTCGTAGGTGTTGCTGATCGTGTCGTAGCGCAAGTCCAAGGCCTCCATAACCAACTCGCCGCCGACCATCACCGAGGGACGCTTGAAGCAGCCCCAGCGCTTGTCCACCCTCAGCTTGCTTCCCCCGATGGTGAGCATGCCCGTTTGCGAGGGCTTGGCTTTCTCGCCCTTTTCTCCCTCGGCCTCCTCGGCCGCTGCCAGCTCGTGGATCACCGGATCGTAAAGCCGGATGATCTGGCCGCCAATCGTGAGCGCGTAGGGCAGCCAGATGGGGTCGCTGCCGGCTAGCAGCTTGGCAATCGCCTCGGCAATCGTCGTCTTGCCGTTTCCCGGCGGGCCGTACAAAAACAGCGACGTGCCGGAGTTGACGGCCGGGCCGATGCGGCGATGAAAGTTGTCCGGCAAGATCAAGTGCCCCAGGGCCTGCTGGACCGCCGCCGGCGTGATGCGCTGCTTGTCGCCGGTCTGAAGGAGCAAGACCTTGTTGTAAAGCTCGACGTCGACCGGGGCTGGACCGACGTATTGGGCGCGCGCCTTGGCATCACGAGCGCGCTTCAAGCCCTCGTCAGTCAGCCGGTAGGTGTAGCCCAGTCGCATGCTGGTCGCCTTGGCCACTTCGACCTGGTGATCGTGCTGCATCTGGGCTAGCAGTGTATCGGCAATGCCGGCGTGCAAGCGAATGACGTCGGCAAAACGAGCCAGGCTGACCTCCCCTTCGCCAAGCATCAGACGCAGGATGAGGTCGCTAACCAACGAAATAGGGATACCCAAATCCTCGGGCTTGGTCTTCTCGGCCAGCAGTTCCGCCAGTGAGTTGGTCCCCGCTAATTCTTCTGCCATATGTTTGACCTCAGGCTATGCCCCTATTCTACTCCTTTTTGGCCACGATGCAAGTGAAGATATAGACGGGCCTTCGAAGCGATAGGCCATTGCGAGCATGCATCCCCCACAATGGTGTCATTTTGCGACTTGGCGTCCCACTTACCTCCCCGAAAGCTT
>JAFGFO010000249.1 GCA_016931085.1 Thermoflexales bacterium | reverse complement strand
CGACTGGAACCTCCAGCCGACGCCTTGAACTCGACTCGTTCTTTCAACATCCCTCGCGTCCACAAGCTGACCTGGCGCGAGAGACGCAGGCTTGCGGCCTTGCCGCGAATGTCCAATCGTTCTGTAATGATAACACAAGGTTGGCGTTTGCGCAAAACCTGGTTCGTGGCCATGTTGATCTGCCGCGCCACCTCGGCGCGCAGCTTGCGCCGGGTCTCGTTCAGCTTCTTGCGCCCCAGGTTGAACTTGCGAACCCTTGCCGCCTTGGCCTTGTCGCCCTTCCCCTCGGCTCTTTTGGCAACTTGATACAGCTTGTTGCGCTTGCGTCCCTTGTCCTTCAGCGTCTCGGATGCCTCGTCGAGCAGCCGGCCGAATTCAGTCCCGTAGCGCTCACCACGCTCGTCGGTAAAGACCTCGCTCACGCCCGCGTCTAGCCCACACGCATCACCCGTAAGCGGCTGGGACGATTTGACCTTGGCCGCGTAGTGGATTTCTACTCGCCGCCGCTCTGCATCCAGCACCAGCCGGATCGTGCCGCGAATCGGCGTGTTGCCGGTCAAGGGGATGACAATGCGCTGGCGGGGAACCAGGCTCATGACCTTGATGTATTGCGCACCGTCGTGAGCGAACACCTCGTACATATTCGCGTCAAAAGCCGCCGAGCGCGTCAGCTTGACCCTGGGCAAGCCCTGGCGTTTACAAGCTTTGCGTCCTCGTATGACGCGCCTGAGATAGTTGCGCACTTGCCGCCGCCCGGCCGGGTCGATCTCGAAATGCTCCGGCTCCGGCGCCCGGGAGCCGACCAACTGTGCCAATCGCTGCGGTGACTTGAGGAGCCAGTAGGCGTAGTGTTGTTGCGCCTCACTCCAGTGGGCTTGGTGAGCCACCCGCGGGCGCAGGCTGGCAGCCAACGTGCTCCACCGCTTGCTGACAGTCTCGTGGGCGTCCTTGAGCGCCGCCTTCCAGGCGCGCGCTTGCAAGCCGTGAGGGCTGGCGTAGCCGCTTCGCACCAACTCGTCACGCCGGGTGCGGTGCGAGAAGTAAGCAGCAAAGCGACCAGCCTGGCCGAAAAAGACCAGATGCGCATCCTTCTCACGAGCGTAATGCTGCACCAACTCCACCAGCGCATCCCACTTGCCCCGGTTCAGGGGATAACTCACACGGCGAATGGTTCTCATACTATGCTCCACACAAGCGAATTGTGAACTTGTAGGACTACCTATGCAGGCCGAAAAGCTTCAAATCTCGACCAAGCATAGTACTCCATTATCAGCGATCAATCATGAATTGTCAATCAGGCGATCCATCACATCGTAGGTCACGCTTGCAGCGTGACACACCTGGCGCTTGGCTCGTCCCGCTCTGCATAGCTGCATACCTGGGCTGCAAGCGCTGCGAGCCTGTCGTCAGGCAGATAGTACCCCTGCAGTTCCAGCGTCTCGCTGTCCAGCCGGGCCAACAATCGCCCGGGCTTGTCGCGTGCTATCCGTTCCGCGCCGGGGCAGCCAGCCAGCCGCGCCGCCGCCGCGTCTTGCACCCTCAGAACGATCCGCGACGACAGGTTGACGCTCACCACGCGCGGCAGAATGTCGGCCGTCCCGTGGGTCGCCGCCAGCCACAGGATGACGCCCGTCGCCCGCGCTTTGCTGGCCAGCCGTTTCAGAAGGTTGGCCAGTTCGGAGCGATTGCCTGCCTGCAAAGTCAGGTCCAGGCACTCGTCAATCACCGCCAGGATGTGGGGCATCGTCGGCCCTCCGGCTTGCCGGTTGTACCCGGCCAGGTCGCGCGCGCCAGCCTCGGCAATGATCTGGCTGCGCCGGTCTACCTCGGCTACCAGGCTAGCCAAAGCCGCCACGGCTGTCTTGATCTCGACTGCCACTGGCCCACGCAAATGGGGAACTTGACGCCAGGCGGCAAATTCCATCTGCTTGGGGTCGATCAACACCACCTGCAAGCGCTCCGGCTTGTTGCTGCTCAGCAGGGCTGCCAGCGCGCAGTGCAGCCAGGACGACTTGCCCGCCCCGCTGGCGCCCATGATCAGGGTGTGTCCCAGGCTGGGCAGGTCGCGCCATACGTCGCCGGCCCGCCCCCGGCCGATAGGTACTGCCAGTGGACTGCCAGACCGCCCTCCCGGCCGGCGAGAAGGCCGCAAATCCAGCTCTGCCTGCTCGGGCAGGTGGGCCGGCCTCAGGCGCACCGCGTACATCAGGCTGGGGCGGGTCACAATCCTAACCTCGCGCCTGGTGGCCGCTTCCAGTTGCGTCTTGACCTTGGGGCTGGCCAGGTCGGCCACGGCGGTGTGCCACAGCCGCTGCACATCCACCACGAAACTCGCCCAGCGGTCACCCCACACATCGGCCGACTCGAAGCAGACCGTCCAGCACGTGCCGTCGCGGTTGCGATGAACGAATCCCATCCGGTCCAGCGTGGTCAGTATCAGCGCCCCAACCTCCTCGGCCTCCCTAACCGGCAGCGCCGGCAGATTGCGCCGAATGGGTACGAGGCCACCCCCTCTCCCCCTTGAGGGAGACGCCGAAGGCGGGGGTAAGGGGGATTGCTCCCTCTCCCCCTTGGGGGAGAGGGTAGGGTGAGGGGGTATCATCATGTCCCGTTCTCCAAGATGAATTGCTCGAATCGTTCCACCGCGCCCGGGTCGCTGATCACGGTGATGTCCAGCCCGCGTTGGGTTGCCAGGCTGTATTCGCCGTCGATCACAACCTGGTTGCTGGCTTGGGGCTGCGCTTGTGGTGGCTTGGGAACGCCCTGCTCGACTAACCCAAGCGTGCGATACGCCCGCCAGCACAGCAGCAGCGTCACCGCAAGCCCCAATCCGAACGTCGCGTACAGGAACAGCTCGGCATAGTGCGCCACCCGCTCCTGGCGTTCCCGGCCGGCTTGTTCCTGCTGATAAGCGGCCTCGGTTGCTCTAGCTGCCTGTGCCTGCGCCGTGGCCTGGGCCTGGGCACTCCTGGCGGCCTGGGTCGCCTCGGCCTCGAGCGCCCGCCTCGTCGCCTCCATGGCCTGGTCGGTCGCCCGCACCGCTTGTGCCTGCGCGGTTGCTGACGCCTCGGCCTGATACACCTGGGCCATCGCCGTCGCCTGCGCGGAGGCCGCCTGCCGCGTGGCAGCTTGCGCCGCTTGACGGTACTGCGCCTGCACCGTCGCCGCCGCCAATGTCGCCAGCGCCCCGCTGACCGGGTCTTGGGCATACACAGACGCAAAGGCCAAGACAAGCGTTGGCAGGCAAACACCAACCAACGCAGCCAATCCCCTCGCCCCCTTGAGGGAGAGGGCTAGGGTGAGGGGGAATCTACGCCCACTCATTTTCCTCCACCCTCCAGCAGTCGCCGCTCGAATCCCTCGATCTGCTCCGGGTCCTGTATTACCCGCACTTGCGGCATGCGTGCTGTGGGTGACGGCATCCGCTCGCCATCCTCCTTGACCGTCATCCGCCCCGCCATCGGGGGCAGCCTGGGCCAGCGATTCTGCGCCGCCGCGATCTGAGCTACCTGCGCCTGGCCAGTGATCTGCACCACCGCCGCCTCGCTGCCGGGTTGGGGGAACGAGACCTGTAGGGGCGAATCACCGATTCGCCCTCTTGCCAGATGATTGAGCCAGGTAGGAACCTGGTACACCGTCGTCGGCCCCAGGGCGCGGTTGGGGTCGTGAACGATGGTTACACCGTCCAAAGTGCGCCGCACAATGACGGGGTACAGCCCGGCGCTGTTGGGATAGACCGCCGTGGCGCGCTTGTTGGCCAACGCCACCACGGCAAAAGCCGAACCAACCGTCAGCACGAGCACACTCACACCGACGCCGAGCGCCATCAGTGTGTTGCGCAGCGCCAGGGCCGGCCCGGCCGCCTCGGCTGCCTGCCGTTCAATCTCGCGCGCTCGCGCCTCATCCACCGCAGCCAGAGCCACGCGAGTGGCCTGCGCCTCTTGCACCGGGTTGTGCACGTTCACCAGGCCCTCTCCGCCGCCGACCGTGAGCGTGTGGCCGCTCAGTGCGCTCAGCCCCGCGCAGGCCAGCCCAGCCAGCAAGATCACCCCCGAAAGCATCGTAAGCGCCCCGTTTGCGGCCTGTCGTATTGTGTGCATATTCAACTCCTTGAGACCTGTCAGGTCTTCCGAGACCTGACAGGTCTGTCCTGGAGAATAGCAGGCTCCGCCGGCCCGGCAGGCTCACGCAAAAAACGGCGACCGCCAACACTTGGGCAGCCGCCGAAACTGTGATACAATATCACAAGCCCATTGACTGGTGCTGCCAGTTGGTGGGTCAGCCGCCGGTTGGGTGCTACAACACCCTCCGGCGGCGCTTTGTGCTATTCAATGACAATATTATACACGAAAAATCGTGTGTTGTCAAGCAGTAATGTCGCCTCTATATGCCCCCCGTTTCTTACGGCTGGTAATATAGGCTTCCACATCTCCACGTGTAGTAAGCCATGTACCACCGCTTTTAGTAGCCTTTAGCCGTCCTCTACGTGCCAGTTCCGTCAGGTAACTGTGGTCGAACCCATATATCTCGGCAGCTTTGGCCATTGTTATGGTGCGTGTCTTGTCATCAGGTGCTTGACTCATACCCTGATTATACTATATCCTGGCACACAAGCGCAAGAGGGTCTGGACCACGAACGCGCGAAAGGCCGCGAACGCTTCGCGTGCTTTCGTATCTTTCGCGATTCCCCTTTCGCGCCTTTCGTGCACTTTCGCGTTCTTCGTGATTCACTCCCCCGGCGTAACAACAACCACACACCGAAAGCCCAGATTGCCATAGTGTTCGAGCGGTGCGATACCGTTGCGGCAAGTTGCGTGTATGCGTGCCTGGCCAGTGCTCCAGCTACCGCCACGCAGCACCTTGCGATCCTTGCTATAATGGCTCGCTGTCCATTCCCACACGTTGCCCGACATGTCTACGCAGCCGTAGGGGCTGTCCCCTTCCGGGCTATATTTGCCTACCGGGGTCGTGCAGCCCACATGTCTGCCGAAATTACACAGCCTGGCCGTAGGGGTCTGGTCACCCCATGGATACTGCCTCCCGTCGACACCGCGCGCCGCCTTTTCCCATTCTTTCTCTGTTGGCAGGCGCTTGCCCGCCCACCTGGCGTAGGCCAGTGCATCCTGCCAACTTACCTGCACCACTGGATGATCCATCCTGGCCTGAATATCCGTTCCATGTCCGCCGGGGTGCCGCCAGTCTGCGCCCTGTGCGTCCTTCCAGTCGCTGCCTGTCCATGCATAGCCGCTGCCAGTCAGCTCGGCGGTAGTCTGATGGCTGGTCGCCTTCACGAAACGAGCAAACTCGGCGTTGGTGACCGGTGTCTTGTCGATCCTAAACTCGGGCAGGCTTTTCTTATGCTTCTTGTCGCCATACAAGAACTCGCCAGCCGGGATATTTACCAACTCGATAGTAGATTCTGGCGCTTGCTCGAACCACTGCCGGTAACGATCGGGCCATTCCTTCTGACTGTTCGCCAGCAGGTTAGAGACAACACCGTGCCGATCACAATAATCGAGCAGGAGCAGTCCCTTTTGATCCCTGGTCATCCCTCCCGCAAAATTCTCATAAACGTCCCGAAAGTAGTCACGGCAAAACGCCATAAACTCGTCGTCGTTTATGGCTTTGGTCAAAAACCGGCGAATGTCGGCGCTGGAAGGCTCCATAAGGTAAGTTTACCACAAAACGCCAGCTTGGGGCAAACATCAAAAATCCGCAATTCGTAATCCGCGATCCGCAATCCAAAATTCCTAATTTCGCTGATTTGCAAAAAAAAAATGAAAGGTATAATAATAATTACACATGCCCATAGTCCAGGCAGCCCTTGGGGAAGATATGCTAATACCCTTTGATGCCTACCTATTCAGAATCGCCGCCGACCCGGCAGCGTCCCTCGCCGCGTGCCTGCGGATAAATGGAGAATTCCGCCATGCCTAAACGCAAATCCGCCCCTACCGGCGCCGGCGGCCAGGTCGCCGACTATCGCCACGCCGAAAAGCGCAAGAACATTCCCCCGGCCGGCATAGCCGCTCACGGCAAGGTGGCCCAGGTACCGGCCACCCGCTACACCTACGATCCACATTTGCCGCCTGTCTTGCGCTTTGACGAAACGGGCCAGGCCGACCGCCTGCCCGAGCTGCTGGAGATTGCCCGCCAGCGCGCCTTGACGGACGGCGAAGCGGCCCTGCTGGCCGAGGCGTTGCGCAACCGCCAGCCCTGGTTGGAATGGACCGGCAAGCGCGAAAAAGGCTGGTTCGACGTTGACCCGGTCGCCTTGCACATTCACGAGCGCGTTTCGACCCACGCTATCCTCAAGCTGGTGCAGCGCGAGCCGCTCCAACGCTGCCTGTTTGCCGACCCTGAGCTGGACTATCGCCAGGCCGTGCAGTTTTACCGGCACGACGTGGACTGGGCCAACCGGCTGATCCTGGGCGACAGCCTGGTCGTGATGCACTCGCTGGCCAGGCGCGAGGGGCTGGCCGGCAAGGTGCAGATGATTTATTTTGACCCGCCCTATGGCATCAAGTTCTCGAGCAACTTTCAATCGCAGGTCGGCAAGCGTGACGTCAAGGACAAGCCCGCGGACCTGACCCGCGAGCCGGAGCAAGTCAAGGCCTACCGTGACACCTGGACACTGGGCGTCCACTCGTACCTGGCCTATCTGCGTGACCGGCTGACCGTCGCCCGCGACCTCCTCACCGATAGCGGCAGCATCTTTGTGCAAATTGGCGATGAAAACGTTCATTTGGTTCGAAATATACTAGATGAGATATTTGGAGGAGATAACTTCATTTCGCAGATTGCGTTTCAGCGCGGTGTAGCCGGGTTGGGTGTTTTACTTTCCAACGTAAATGATCATCTCTTATGGTATGCAAAAGATAGAACAAGGATCAGGTACCGAGATCTATTTGTTGTCCGCTCTCAAAAGACATTGGCTTCAGCCTATAATTATTTTGAAACTCCCCCCGGTGAAATCCGACGGCTCTCACACAAAGAACTTATCGGCGATGATTCGATTCCAGAAGGAAAGCGTTTCAAATCCTCGGCTATTGTCGCAAGAGAATCGAGTGCAACATCTTCTTTCGATTTTGAATGTGATGGGACAATTTATAAATTACCACCCAACACACATTGGAAAACATCAGAGAATGGTCTGAGAATATTGGCTCATTCTGAGCGTTTACTTGGGTTCGGCAAAACTCTTGTCTACAAAATGTACTCGGACGATTTTCCACTTGTCCCGTTATCAAATATCTGGCAAGATGTGTTTGAAAGCACGTTTGCAGTTGAGAGATACTATGTTGTTCAGACGAACACAAAAATTATCGAGCGATGTCTGCTCATGACCACCGACCCTGGCGACCTGGTGCTCGACCCCACCTGCGGCAGCGGCACAACGGCTTACGTGGCTGAGCAGTGGGGCCGCCGTTGGATCACGATAGACACCAGCCGCGTGGCGGTGGCGCTGGCCCGCCAACGCCTGCTCACCGCCCGCTTTGACTATTACGAATTGGCTGATCCCCACAAGGGGGTATCCGGCAATTTTGCCTACAAGACCGTACCCCACATCACGCTCAAGTCCATCGCCCAAAACCAGGCGCTCGACCCCATCTTTGCAAAATGGGAACCTACCCTGGCCGAAAAGCTGGCCGCGCTCAACGCCGCATTAAAAGACGTGACGGGCGAAGTCCGCGCCAGGCTCCAGGCCAAATTGGCCGAAAAGGAACGCAGCCAGGGCAAGTCGTCCATCACCGAAGCTGACCGCCGCCGCTGGCGACTGCCCCCCTCTAGCTCCCCCCGCCAGCAGGAGAAGGAAAAGGGCTGGCAAGAATGGCAAGTCCCCTTTGACGACGACCCCGACTGGCCCAAGCGCTTGCGCAGCGCATGGGCGGATTATCGCACTGCCTGGCGCGCCAAGATGGAGCAGGTCAACGCCGCCATCGCCGCCAGCGCGCCCCAGGAAACGCTGGTTGACCAGCCCAAGCTCACGCCCGGCATCCTGCGCGTCAGCGGCCCTTTTACAGTCGAAAGCGTCCAACCGGCCGAAGAATCGCTCGACCTGCCTCTCCTTGCAGGGGAGGGGATGGGGGAGGGGTTCGGCGGCGAGCCGGAAGCGCTCAATACCTTCCCTTCTCCCGACCAGGAAGAAGGGTCAGGGATGAGGGTGTCCGATGAGCCGGCCAACGTCGAGGCTTATCTCGAAAAGATGATTCGCCTGCTGCGGCAGGACGGCGTCCGCTTTCCCGACAACAAGACGCTCAAATTCCAGCGCCTCGACCCGCTTCCCAATAGCATCCTGCACGCCGAAGGCGAATGGGGTAACGGTCTCCCGTCTCCCAAAGAGAAAAAAGCCGGGGGTGAGGGGCGCCGCGTCACCGTCTCTTTCGGCCCGCAATACGGCCCGGTCACCACCCAGCAGGTCGAAGAGTGTCTGCGCGAAGCTTATCGTTATGGCTACGACGACCTGGTCTTTGCCGGCTTTGCCTTCGACGGCATGGCCCAGGCCGCCATCCAGGAAGACCCCGATCCCAAGGTGCGCTGCCACATGGCCCACGTCCGGCCCGACGTCGCCATGGGCGACTTGCTCAAAGACACTCCCACCAGCCAACTCTTTACCGTCTTTGGCTCGCCGCGCGTCAAGCTCAGCCAGGATCGCTCGGGCGATTGGCTGGTCGAAATGGAAGGCGTCGACATTTACGACCCGGTTGACAATACCATCCACCCGACCAACGCCAACAAGGTCGCGGCCTGGTTCCTCGACAGCGACTATGACGGGCGTACCTTTTGCATCACCCAGGCGTTTTTCCCTGACGCCAGCGCGTGGAAAAAGCTTGCCAGAGCGCTCAAGTCGGTCGTTGACCCGGAACGTTTCGAGGCATTTTCCGGCGCCCGCTCGCTGCCGTTTGCCGCAGGCTCGCACAAGCGTATCGCCGTCAAAGTGATTGACCCGCGCGGCAACGAGGTCATGTGCATCCGCGCGTTGAAAGGCAAGTGAGCATGCCTACACCAGCCAGCAGCCAGCCACAACTACTCATCCAGCCGGTCGAGCGGCCGATCCTATGCAGCCCTTACGCCGAGCCGGGTGAGCATTGGATGTACGACGCCGAGACCGGCGAAGCGCGCCGGGTGCCGGGCCGCCGCCCGGCTTCGTACTGGTTCAAGACCGAGCGTGTCGCCACGCAGCAACTGGCAATGTTTGCCGAAGAACAACGCGAAGACCTGCCCCTGGTCAACGCCTTGCGCCAGGACGTCAAGCGCTGGCGCGAATCGAATTACGAAGGCGCGACGCAGGTGACCCGGGAACTGTTGCGCTACTGGCATCGCCCGGACCGCCCTCGCCGCCTTTTCTTTTGCCAGTTGGAAGCGGCCGAGACCATCATCTTTTTGAGCGAGATCCGCCTGGGCGGCAAGCGGCTGCGTTTCAAGCCGGCTTTTCAAGACGAGCACCTGGCCAGGCTGCGCGACGTTCCCGCCGACTCCAGCCTATCCCCGCTCACCCGCCTGGGGATCAAGATGGCGACCGGCAGCGGCAAGACGGTAGTCATGGCATGCCTGGTTGCCTGGGCGTTTTGTAATCGCGGCAAAGTGCCCAGCGACGAGCGCTTTCCCCAGGCCATCCTCGTCGTCTGCCCCAATCTCACAATCAAAGAGCGACTACAGGTGCTGCGGCCCGAGAGCGCCGGCAACTATTACGCCGAGTTCGACCTGGTTCCAACAGCGATGCGCAGTTATCTGCAGGCTGGCGAGATCATGGTTACCAACTGGCACCTGTTCGCGCCCGAATCTGAACACGTCGAGGGCGGCAAATCCTACGTCGTCGTCAACAAGGGGCAGGAAAGCCCGCCGGCCTTTGCGCGCCGCGTGTTGGGCGGGCTCTACGAACGCGCCCAAGCCGGAGGGGGACTGCTGGTCCTGAACGACGAAGGCCATCACGCCTGGCGGCCTTCCCAGCTTGCCCCCTCGATTCAGCCTTCTCTTCTTTTTCCTTTGCAAGCAGGTGAAATGGAAGGGGGAGAAAAACTCTCCAAGGATGAGCAGGCCGAGATTGAAGAGGCCACGGTCTGGGTTGACGGCCTGGACACGCTCAACCAAGCGGTCGGGCTTTGCTTTTGTGTCGACCTTTCGGCCACGCCCTTTTACATCCACGGCAGCGGCCAGGTCGAAGGCTCGCCTTTCCCCTGGCTGGTGAGCGACTTTGGACTGGTGGACGCCATCGAGAGCGGCATTGTCAAAATCCCGCGTTTGCCTGTCAGCGACGACACCGGCCGGCCTGAGCCTAAATACTTTCGCTTGTGGCACAACATTAGCGAAAATCTCCAGCCGGGCGAAAAGCTCCCCGGCAAGGCCGGCAAGCCCAAGCCCGAGGTCATCTACCGCGAAGCCGAGCCGGCCCTGCACACGCTGGCCGGGCAATGGTTGGAACGCTTCAATTATATCCAGGAAGCGACGGAGGGCAGAGACACGATGCCGCCCGTGCTCATCATCGTGTGCGACAACACCAACATCGCCGAGATTTTTTATCGCAAAATCTCGGGCGAGCAAGTTGTAGAGCTCGTCGAGGACGATCCGGACGCCGACGAAGGCGAGCCAGAACGCGAAGCGCCGCCGCGCGGCCGCTCTAGAAAGCCCAAAACCAAAACCGTCTATGGCCAGGGCAGCATCTTGCCCGAATACCTGTCCAACCGCGCCGATTTCAAGCCGACCATCCGGATCGACAGCAAGCTGCTGGCCCAGGCCGAGAGCGGTGATTCCGGCCTGAGCAAGCAAGACGCCGCCGAGCAATTGCGCCGCGTCGTCGCGACGGTCGGCAAGCGAGGTGAGCCAGGCGAGCAGGTGCGCTGCATCGTCTCGGTTGCCATGCTCAACGAGGGATGGGACGCCAGCAACGTGACGCACATCCTGGGCCTGCGCGCGTTTGGCAGCCAGCTCTTGTGCGAGCAGGTGGTCGGGCGTGGCCTGCGCCGTATAGACTATACGCCCGATCCCCAAACGGGACTGCTGACCGAGGAATACGTTGACATCTATGGTGTGCCCTTTAGCCTGATTCCCTACAAGGGCCGCTCGACCCAGGCCCCGGCGCCGGAAGACCGGCCACAACATCACGTGCACGCGTTGGACGAGCGAGCCGCCTACGAAATGCAGTTCCCGGTCGTGGAAGGCTATGCCTTTGCGCTGCGGCGCAACCTGATCACCGCCGACATTGACAAGATGACACCGCTTCGCCTGGAGACTGGCCAAGAACCCACGGCCGTCTTTGTCAAGCCACGCGTGATTTACGAGGTAGGCGAGGCGCTCACGCCGTCAGGCCCGGGCGAGCTTGTCGAGCAAAACCGCCAGGCCTATTACGACAGCACCCACCTGCAAACGATCAAGTTCGAAATCGCCCGGCAGGTCGTCTCGATCCTGATAGACAGCACCCAGGCGGACGGCGCGCGCCCCCGCCTGGGCCTCCAATCCCGTCACCAGCTCTTTCCGCAGGTATTTCGCCTGGTGGACGCCTACGTCGAGCGCAAGGTGGACTTGCATGGCGTTGACCCGCGCGAGTTGGGGCACGAAAAGTATGTGCAGCGGATTGTCGAGCGGATGGTCGCCGCCATTCGCCCGGACGAGGCGCAAGGCGAGCCGCCGCTCATGCCGATTCTCAATCGTTACAAGCCGGTTGGCGTGACGGGCGGCGTGAATTTCAAGACCGTTCGACCCTGTTTCCCCACGACTTGCAGTCACATCAACCTGGTCGTGACCGATTCGGGCTGGGAGCGGACGGCGGCGATCCAACTCGAGCGCGCCGTCAAGAGAAATCTGGTCGAGTTTTACGCGCGCAATGACCAACTGGGGCTGCTCATTCCTTACGAGTACCAGGCGGTCAGCCACCATTACGAGCCGGATTTCCTGGTGCGCATGAAGAACGGTCTGACGCTGATACTCGAAATCAAGGGGGATGAACCTGAGCAAGCCCGCGCCAAGCACGAGGCGGCCATGCGTTGGGTGGCGGCGGTGAACAACTGGGGCCAGTTGGGGCGGTGGGATTTCCACGTCAACCGGGCCCCAGAGGCGCTCGTGTACGAATTGGAGAAAATCGTGTGAAAAGGAGGGGCAATGAGCCAATCAGCGGGTCAAAATGATCTGGCCCAATTACGTCAGATACTCGCCGATCGTTTCGACGAGGGCGAACTACGCACATTTTGTTTTGATTTACAACTAGACTATGACGACTTGCTGGGTACAAGCAAACTGGACAAGGCAAGAGAACTGGTGGCTTACTGTGAGCGCCATAACCAGGTCTATGGCATTATAGATACTGGCAAAAGACTGCGCCCGGATATTGACTGGGACCAAGTCGCCGTTGGCCTTGCTGCAAAAGAGTGAATCGCCTCGCCTTGTGAGAAAGGAGATAGCAAAAATGCCCAAGACTGTTCCTGATTCCAAGTTTCAAGAATGGAAAGGTTTGGATCAAATCAGCCCCATAGTGCATGAGATGAAATGTATTTTCCGCGAAATCAGCAAGGATGATTTTGGCATTGATGGGGAAATAGAAATAGTAGTGCCCAAGCCTGATGGACAAGGGTTTCAAACTACAGGGAGTTTTATAAAAGTCCAAGCCAAGTCAGGGATGAGCTATGTCAAGCAAGACAGCGATAATGAATTTTCCTCGCCTGTCAAAAAAGATGATCTAGAATTCTGGTACGGTGTTACTTATCCAGTTCTGTATATCGTTTACCATCCTGGCGATGACAAGTTGTATTGGAAGGAAATTCATTCTTATGTGAAAAACACCCCGAACGTCTGGATGCCACCCTTCAGGATTGTCTTCAACAAAATCGCAGACGAGTTTACCCCTGCTTGCTATGAGGCGCTCTGTTCTCTCGCAATAGGTTCAAGTCCGTCGCGTCTTTCCTTTACTCAACAAGAACGGCTTTTTTCGAACCTGCTAAAGATTAAACGATTACCGCCGGTGTGGTCTGCGCCAACTCGAGAGAAACGCTATGACCGGGTACGTGGTGCGATTCACGGCTTTGTGCCGCCATTTACCATTTTCTCTGGGCGTCTCTACAGCTTGTCGAACTTGAACGAGACAGATTGCGTCTTGAGGCAGCATTGCGATGTATCAGACATTCACCCCGAATCAGTGGAGACATGGTGGGACGATGATGCACTTCGGCGCGAATATGTGTTTTTGTTGAATCAGCTTTTGGGTATACACGTGCGCAGGTGTAAGCTGAGATACAACAGGCAATTTGCACGAAATTATTTTCCAAGGGAAGAGCCGGGCCGGCAAGAGTTTAAGAGGGGATGGTACAACATACGCACACACCGAAACGCGCCGGAGAGGATCACTGCCAAATTTTACAGATATGGCCTCGATAGTTTTTGGAGACATACAGCCGCCGACTTTAGCTTTAGGATGATAAGCGGTTCTTGGTTTTTGCAAATTATTCCCAAATACTTTTTTACCGAAGATGGCATTACTCCTTGGGCCTCCGATAAAGTGGGATCGTACACTACGCGACTCAAGGCTAAAGAGACAAATCAGCATGTACTGAATCATCTCTTATTTTGGATTGATACTCTCTCGCATGGGAAAGCAAATTCAGTGAGCGGCGATGAGATAAACATTCAGCTTGATTTCAAGACAGTTATGGTCATTGAGAAATTGCCTCTTGCTGGTATAGCAAATTTCTCGATTCCCTTTGACCCTGCTGTTTACGAAGAACCTGAGATAACAGGACAGATGAGCTTTTTCACATGGCCCGACCAAGAAAGCGAGGATGGAGATGACTATTAACGTCGAGTATCTTGAAGAGCCCAAACTCCAATTTGGTGATTACTTTGAGCATGAAGATACCAAAACGGGGCTGGCGGAATTCGGCCCCTTTGGCAAAAACATTGCCGGGTTACATCCATCCGAAATAAAACTGGGATTTATCGGTACACGCGAATCCATATCTGGCGCACAAGAATGGGTGAACAGGTGCGCCTCTTTTATTGAGAGCGAAAATGTCGAGGTTGTAGACAAGCAAGCGCCTGTTGAGGGTGGCTTGTTTGAAAACGGCTCTTTCGCTGACATCCCTGTTTTGAAACGCTTGAGAAAGATCATCAATCGCGATTTTGTGGGATTCAATAGAGACTCTAGCTTCAAAAGTTGTTTCCAGGTGAATCCTTTTTGGGAGAGGCATATTGACCCAAGGGAGTTGTCGCCCATTCTTGCAATTGATGATAAGGCAGAAAGAATTTGGGCACTGGTTGACTTGATTGAAGACAGGATTGCCGGTATAACACAAACTGATCCAATGCCAGATATTATAGTAATTGCTCTCACCCCGGAAATTGAGGAACGAGCAGATACAGTTAGAATATCAGGAAACTTTTTTCTCAATTTGCGACGAGCCATAAAAGCCCGTGCGATGAGACAGAAATCCCCCATTCCAGTTCAGCTTATCAGACGTGGTACAGTTCAAGGAAAGGGACAACTTCAAGAGATTGCAACGAGAGGATGGAATTTCTGTACAGCCCAGTATTACAAAGCAGGAGGTGTGCCATGGAGACCAGTAACGCTAGAACAGGATACGTGCTATGTAGGCATAAGTTTCTATGTCGCACAGGACATTGATAGCAGTTTAACAATGCGGTCAAGCGTTGCCCAGGCTTTTGATTATTTGGGACAGGGGCTTGTGTTGAGGGGCGATCAATTTGAATGGGACGCGGACGCCCTGGGAGCTTCGCCTCATTTAACTCAAGAAGCCGCTTGCAAGTTGATCCAACGAACTCTTGCAGAATACATCAAGATAAGAAATGTTCCTCCACGTCGAGTTGTCATCCATAAAACATCAGAGTTTTGGGGCAAGGAAAGGGGAGATTACAACGAACTTGATGGCTTCTATGAAGGTATAGATAGCGTTTATCCTCGATGCGAGACCGATTTTGTAGCACTGCGGCAAACTGGGATACGACTATTTCGTGAGGGTATGTATCCCCCATTGCGAGGTACGTATTTTTCAATCGAAGGCTCGCAGCACTTTCTATACACCATGGGATTTATCCCTTACTTGGAAACTTACCCTAAATCGTATGTGCCCGAGCCTTGGCAAATTATTCAACACCTTGGAGGAAGTGCGCCGAAAGATATTTTCCGTGAGGTGCTTGCTCTTACAAAGATGAACGTGAACAATTGCGCGTTTGCTGATGGCGCTCCCATCACTATCACGTTTTCGCAGAAGGTGGGCGAAATTATGAAACATATTCCAGAAGACGGAATTATCCAGTCACAGTACAAGTTTTATATGTAGTAATGAATATCCGAGCCATTCAAATCGTGTTGTTGGCCTTGACATTGCTGGCTGCCTGCGGCAGCCGGCCTACCTCAGTCTCGCCTACTTCTACCTCCTGGGTGCTGGAAGAAGGCGAGAGCGGGCGGCTGCCGATCGAGGCCGGCGGCGAGCCGACGGTCGAGACGCCCTACCTGCAACTGAAGCTGGACGTGACCGACAGGCAAACAGGCCAACACGTCGACAGCGCTGTGATCGCGGTGGACGGGCACGATCTGGGGCGCGGCTGCTGCTTGACGGTGATGATCGAGGCCACCGGCCCGCACACGCTGACGGTCGAGGCGGCGGGCTACGCCCCGTGGAGCGTCGAGCTCAACCCGCACATCCAACACCACACCGTCATGACCGCCCCAGTGGAGTTGGAGCCGCTCAAGCCGGAGGCCGATCTGCCCACGTGCACGGGGAGGAGTGAAGTAACAGTTCAACTGCGACGGCTATGCACATTGCCCAGAATACCCTGGAGTACTTGCCAAATGCCTCTATGAGAGGTTGGAATCGAGTTCACTTATAACCAATGTACAGAATTGCACTGGAGGGGACATGCTCAACACACTCTCAACCACATTCACTGAAACAATCAGTCTTCTAATCAAATCTTTTCGTCTATCCTCGCTCCTTCCTTCACTATGCTTCGTGTCGGCTAATTTGCTTCTTTTATCACAACCCTACGAACACAGCGCACCAGCTTGGTTAAAAGACAGTAATGTTGGCCTTCTAATATCTTTGCTCACTGTTTTGATTGGATACACACTCAGCTACTTGAATTTTCCACTCATCTATTTGATCGAAGGCTACCCCCTCCGCGATACTCCGTGGGGCAAATTAATGATCGCCTGGTACCAAGACCAGAAAGACGCACTGGTCGCAAAATCCAGGGGGAGCAATGGGCAGTTCTACAAAGACGAATTGCTTGATTGTTTCCCTGCTCGCGACAGGTGTGCTCCTACTGCGCTAGGCAACGTGACAGCGGCTTTTGAGTCTTATCCTTCTCAAAAGTATGGCATAGATGCTGTGTACTTGTGGCCACGTTTGTTACCAATACTGAATGAACAGAAATATGCGGTTTTCGTTGAGCGGGAGAAAGAAGGTTTTGACTTTTTCTTGAATTTCTCAGTTTTGAGTGGAGCGTTGGTGATAGAATGTGTATTGCTCCGTCTCGTTTGGGGATGGCCGGCGCTTACAGCGGTGGCATTGATCAGTGGATGTGCCGCTTTCGCATTTTACCAGGCCGCTGTCTGGTGCGCCCGCAGTTGGGGTGAAACGATCAAGACGGCTTTCGACCTGTATCGTTATCAACTCGCTGAACAGTTGGCCCTGGAGCCATTCGCAGATAAGATAGATGAAACGAGGAGGTGGAGAGCCATTTCTGGGTTCATCAAGCAGGGCGATTCGGAGAGTTTCGGAGCTTTTCGTTATCCTTTGCCTGGTGCAAAAAGAGACGCCAGAGAATAAAAAAACGCTCTCCGACACATGAGCGAATATAAGGAGATGAGAAAGATGATTAGCTGGATAGGTTACTTGGCACTGTTTGCCTTTCTGTGGTGCAAGTTGCCCGGCCTGCGCACACAGGAAGAGGGAAAAGCTTCTAGTAGGTTCCGAATCACGCCTAAAGCTCAAGAGAATGACGTACTGGTGATCGCTACCGAAGCAGCAAAACTTGTCGGGTTCTCGGAGCGGGCCCAAGAGATTTCAATACAAAAGTTAGAGAGAAAGTCAGGCAAATGGTCAGTCACGGGCGATCCTATGCGAAGCCAAATTCAAGTCGAGATGGTGTCTCCACGCATCGCTGAAGTGCGCGGGCTTGGGACAGACATGCAAGATTTGCTACGCAGTGGTCCTGGGCAGTATGCCGTCGTAATGGGAAACGAGGAGCAAGGGGAATTCTCCAAACTGGTGGAGATGATTATTGAGAGTGTAGGATCAGGTGTATGGAAGATTTTGAAAAGTCTGATGAAATAAAGGAACGGCCTGGATTAAAAAAGTATGAGGCGAGTTCCGAGTTGCTAGATTCCAGCCACAAGGGTACAAAGAGGGCATCAGAACCAAGGACATCTGGGATGACCCCACTTGGCCAAATGTTCAGCCCAAGTAGTTTGGGATGTTTGCTCGCCTTGGTGATCTTGGCCATGTTGGTTTATTTTGCTGGAAAAGACTTGCCACATATCCTTACTGGCGACCAAACCAGTGGTGGAGTTTCATCTTCACCTTCTGTCACAGTCACGCCGGTACTACCTCGCTCACGGATATTGTTAGGGAGTTCTATCTCTGGCACGATTTACTACTTCCAGAACCCGGCAGGGGTTTACCCTAATGCTACTCCAGTTGCCTGGTTATCTGATTTCGAAGCATTTCACTGGTCACCAAGCAGAAGCAAAATTGCTTTCATTGTTCACGATCCAAAGGACGAGTTGCCCATACTCTATGTTTTCAATTTGAATAGCGGTGAATTTATTCAGGCCACCAAACGTGATGGCGATGGATTCCCACCTCAATTTGGATTGAAAGCCGAATTACCTTTAGCCTGGTCGCAAGATGAACAATATGTTGCTTTTGTAGCCTATGATGACAAGAGTGGAAAATCGGCCTTGTTCGTGAGTGAGGTAGTTACTGGAAAAGTAAGGAAACTCACTGATGGAACAAACCCCGTGACCAGTGTGGCCTGGGAGACGGATAAGAATAGAAACATGGACCGAATTGTCTATGTGCTGGTCCGAGATAACGTAGAGTTTTTCTATTCGGTAGAAAAGAATGGAGCCAATAACGGTTTGTGGTTGCCACCCGCGCCATAGTCTGACCGCTTCACTTGGCACCCTCCATATCTATGACGCCTGACTGCGTTTTGATTTGCAACAATTTGCGCCAGCGGCTTATGGCGTTTTATACAAAAAGTGTTGCCTAGTCAACCCTCTATATTTTCCCGTCCCCCCATTCAGCGCGATCATCGCCAGCCGGGTATAAGCCCGCGCGGCGGCAAACACCTGATCCAGGGGGATATGCTCGTTGGCGGTGTGGGCTAGGCGGTCGTCGCCCGGCCCCAGGCACACGTTGGGGATGCCGTCCACTCCCACTCCCTGGGTGCTGGAAGAGGGCGAGAGCGGCCGGCTGCCGATCGAGGCCGGCGGCGAGCCAACGGTCGAGACGCCCTACCTGCAACTGAACCTGGACGTGACCGACAAGCAAACGGGCAAACACGTCAACAGCGCAGTGGTCGCGGTGGATGGGCACGATCTGGGGCGCGGCTGCTGCCTGACGGTGATGATCGAGGCCACCGGCCCGCACACGCTGACCGTCGAGGCGGCGGGCTATTTCCCGTGGAGCGTCGAGCTCAACCCGCACATCCAACACCACACCGTCATGACCGCCCCGGTGCAGTTGGAGCCGCTCAAACCCGAAGCATGGCACGAGGTAAGGAAAAGACTATGAGCCACATGCACGTCACAATGCTCGTATTGTCCGCTGCCGCTCTTATCCTGGCTGGCCTCCTGCTTCTTTCACCCACTCCGTCCCCATCTGCCACAGCCGCCGACGGAACGTGGACGCCAACCGCCTGGGTCTACCTGCCCTACATCTGCGCGCAGAAACTACCTACCCCCACGCCGACGGTCACCCCAAGCTCCACGCCCACCGCTACCCCCACACCATCCTTTACTCCGTCGCCCACGCCAAGCTCTACGGCCACTACCCCGCCGGCTAGCCCCACGCCCACTCTGCCGCCGCCTTCCTTCAACAACTGCCAGGAAGGCCCCGACCCATCTGCCGCGGCTAACTTTCCCGTCCGCATCGTCACGGTGTACAAAGCAGCCACGCCCGAGGCCGTTAAGCTGGAGAACCTGAGCGTATACACGGTTGACCTGAGTGGTTGGCGCATGTGCAGCATCACCGGCAACCAGGAGCATACCGGCATCGGCGGCATGCTGGCACCGGGCGAGGTTAAAGACTTTCCGCGCACCGGCGGTGGGACGATCTGGAATAACTCGGACCGCGATGACGGAGCGCTATACAACGCCGCCGGGCAACTAGTGAGTTACTGGATAGACCAATAGATTTGACTTGCGACCCTGCACCGCCCAGGGTATGCCCCGCGCCATTGACGTGGTTTTGCGTACATTGCATAGCGTTTGAACATAAAACTTGCCATCTGGGTCTACTCCCTACTCCCCGCCAAATGTCCCTACTGTGCCGGCCCCGTCGTCGTCAGCGTTTCAGTTGCTGACACGGGTGCGTCAGTCGCCAGTGTCGGCTCCACGGTTGGGAGTGGGCCAAAGCGCGCCGCGTAATCGGCGCCCAGGATCACCTGGATGTCGTAATCGCCATGATCTCCGCTGCTTGCTTGCACGGCCGATGGGGGCACCCCCAAGGCGGCGGCTACCTGGGCTGCCACTGGGCCATCGCTATAGTCCAGGATGAGCGTCTGGGCGTAATCGAAACGCGTGGCGTTGCCAAAGCTGCTCACGCGAAAGCCCTGCTGGGTCAGAAATGCAGCCGTCTGCGAGGCCAGGCCGGCCTGCAGTGTGCCGTTAAGCACAGTGACGCGCGGAATTTGCCGTTCGGGCAAGTCGTTTTCCCCCACGTGGCTCGCCACATACAAGCGCTCGCGCAGTTTGCGTATCTCCTCGCGCAGCGGGATAAGCACTTGTTGGCCATCGGGCGTGGTTGAGAATAGGACCATCTTTTCGTCCACGACCTCGCCTGTGATGCTGTCTTGACCCATTTGTGTGCCGAGCTTGGCCAGGCGCAGGATTTGGTCCAACGACAGATCGGTCTGAACGGCTTGTTCCAGGGTAGCGGCCAGTTGCGGCGCTTTGGGCAACAGTTCGGGGAACTTGTTGGCGCTCAACACCTGGTCGCGTATGGCCAGGATGACCTGCTGCTGGCGGTGTGCGCGGCCAAAGTCACCCTGATCGTCGTGGCGAAAGCGGGCGTACTTGAGCGCCATTTCGCCGTTCAAGTGCTGGCGCCCGGCCGGAATGAAGAGCGGCTCGTAGCCATAGCCAACGTGGGCCGGGTACTCGGGATCGTTGATCTCGGCCGGCACGTCGATGTCGATCCCCCCGATCAGGTCCACCAACTTTTCAAAGGCCGTAAAGTTGACCCGCACGTAATAGTGAACCGGCACGCCGACCAAATACTGCACCGTCTTTTTAGCCAACGCTGGCCCACCGCCTGGATAATCATACGCTTCACCCAGGAAATGGGCGTTGTTGATGCGATCCTCGTAAAAGCCAGGGATCGTCGTCCACACATCGCGGGGAATCGACAGCATCGAGGCTGTTTTGGCCACGGGATTGACTGACACCAGGATCACCGTATCCGTTCGCCACGGGCCCTCTTCGTCTTCACGCTGGTCAATCCCAATCAGCAAGATTTGGATGCGTTCCACACCGTCCCAGTCCGGCACCTGGATGGCTGGCTCGGCGGTTGGGCCGGGCGTCTTCTGGGGAGCGGGGGCGGGCGGCTCGAACACGCGCGGGGGAACGTAATCGGCCACCGCCGCGCGGGTCCGCGTATAGCCCAGGTAGCTGCCAGCCAGGCCGGTGGCCAGTAGCAGGAGCATAACCAGTATTGTCACTCGCCCAGGTTTATGTGTCGACTGTTGTTGGGGGGCTGGTGGTGCCATAGCGCCATGATAGCATGGGTGACGAATTTTGCAACTATTTGTTATTGGGTAGGGGCGGGTTTCAAACCCGCCCTTACTGCAGAGGGCAGTCGGCCAGGATGACCTTGATATCGTAAGGCCCCTCTGGGTTGCTGCCGGCGGCCAACGCAGAGTCCGGCAGGCCCAGTGCGGCTGCCAAGGCGCGCGCTGTGGTCCACTTGCCCGTATAGACCAGGATCAAGCTGGCTGGGTAATCCTGGCGGGGGGCGTTGGTGACGTTTGCCACCTGGAAGCCCTGTTGGCGCAGCCGTTCGGCGCACTGCGTCGCCAGGCCCGGCACAGCCGTGCCATTTTGAAGCAGGATTTGGGCCGCCTCGCCCCCGGCCTGTTCCTCCGGCGGTGAAAAGATGAGCGTGTGCAGCACCGCCATGCGCTCACGGTCCGGCACAAGCACCTGGGCGCCCTTGGGTGTGGTCCAGTTGCGTGTCATGGTCGAATCGACCACGGCCGAGCGGATGCGGCCGCTGTCGATCTCGGCGGCCAACTGCGCCAGGCGCACAACCTGGTCGAGCGTCAAGTCGCTGCGCACCGTGTTGCCCAACGTGCTGACGATTTCACCTGCCTTTGGCAGCAGGCTGCCCAGGGTGTCCAGGCGCGCCACCTTGGCACGCACGACCAGCAGGAGCTGCTGCTGGCGGCGGGCGCGATCAAAATCCGAGCTGCCATGCCGGCTGCGCGCGTACTTGAGCGCCAGCTTGCCATCCATGTGTTGCCAGCCGGCCGGGATGTACAAAGGATCGTAGCCATACGCGTTATCTGGATACAGGGGGTCATCGATCTCGCGTTCCACGTACATGTCGACGCCGCCGATCACGTCAACCAACTGCTCGACCGCTGTGAAATTGAGCTGAATAAAGTAGTGAATGGGTTCCCCCAGGTTGTACTGGACCGTCTTTTTAGCCAGGGCCGGGCCGCCGCCCGGATACTTGTTGGTTTCTCCTAGCACGTAAGCCGTGTTGATGCGGTTTTGATCATAGCCCGGGATCTCGACCCACAAGTCGCGTGGGATCGACAGCATCCCGGCGCTCTTGCTGACGGGGTCCACGCTCAATACGATGAGCGTATCCGTCCGCCACGGGCCGGCTTCCTGCCCCCGCTGGTCGATGCCGATCAGGAGGATGTTGACGCGCTCTTTGCCTTCCCAGCGTGGGTGCTCGTTGAACTCGGTATCTACCCCCAAGCCGCCGGTGGCGGCCTGGCTGCTGCTCGGGCGCAAGCTGAGCGCCCCCAGCAGTGTCCAGCCCAACAAGTACACGGCCAATCCCGTGAGCAGACCCCACAAGAGAAATGTGCACCCGCCCGGCGAGCGCTTCCGCCGCGGAGGAGGTGTTTGTCCCCAGCCACTTTTCCGTTCAGTCATAAGACCTCATTATGCCATAAATGGCGTGCAAGTCAATGCCCCTTCCTGGAGACCTTCTTTACCTCCCCGAAAGCTCAAAGCTTTCGGGGAGGTCACTTGGGCGATTTGCTTCTTGACGCGCTTGGGGTATAATGGTGGGCAGGTGATAGATGGAACAATTGATCATTGAAGGTTGCCAACCCTTGTCGGGCACGGTCGTTCCCAGCGGTAACAAGAACGCCGCGTTGCCCCTCATGGCCGCTTCGCTGCTCACCGATCAGCCCCTCATCCTGCACAACGTTCCTGTTATCAAGGATGTTCAGATCATGGGTCACTTGCTCAACGATCTGGGTGTGGATGTGGCGGAGAGCGATGGTGGGCACACGCTGCGCCTGCAGGCGGCGACTGTACGCAAGGCTGATCTGGACCCCGATCTATGCCGAGATATTCGCGCGTCGATCTTGTTGGCTGGGCCGATGCTGGCACGGCTGGGCCAGGTGGAGCTTCCCCCACCCGGCGGCGACGTGATCGGCCGGCGGCGCCTGGACACGCACTTTTTGGCTTTTCGCCACCTGGGCGCGCAGGTCGAGGTAGACGAGCGCTTTCGCTTGTCGGCTGCCCGCCTGGCTGGCGCCGACATCCTGCTCGACGAAACCTCGGTCACCGGCACGGAGAACGCGCTCATGGCGGCTGTCATGGCGGAAGGGACCACCATCCTGCGCAACGCTGCCTCGGAGCCTCACGTCCAGGAACTGTGCCAGCTCATCAACGCCATGGGAGGCAGCATCGAAGGGGTTGGCTCCAATGTGCTGACGATCCACGGCCGGCCCAGCCTGGGTGGGGCCGAATTGACCGTTGGGCCGGATTACCTGGAGGTGGGCAGTTTTATCGCCCTGGCAGCCGTGACGGGGGGAGAGATCCTCGTCCGCAACGCCGCCCCGCAGCACTTGCGCATGATCGCCTTGGTGTTCGACCGGCTGGGTGTGCGTTGGAAGACGCAAGGGGCGGATATCCTGGTGACGGCCGGCCAGTCGCTCACCGTGGTGCCGGACATCGGCGACGCCATCCCCAAGATCGAGGATGCCCCCTGGCCGGCTTTCCCGGCCGATTTGATGAGCGTGGCGCTCGTCACGGCAACCCAGGCTGCCGGCACGGTTCTCATCCACGAAAAGATGTACGAGAGTCGGCTCTATTTTACCGACAAACTGATCTCGATGGGGGCGCGCATCGTGTTGTGCGATCCACATCGCTGCGTCGTCCAGGGGCCCAACTGGCTGCGCGGCGAGCGCATGGAAAGTCCGGACATCCGGGCTGGCATGGCCCTGCTGATCGCTGCCCTGTGCGCGCGGGGCAAAAGCTGCATTCGCAACATCGGTCAAATCGATCGCGGTTACGAACAGATTGACACCAAGCTGCGCGCGCTGGGGGCCAGGATCGAGCGGGTCAAGGTCTAGTCTAATGACACAGAGCTTCACAGAGGGCACACAGAGACACACAGAGCGTTTAAAAGCTCATCTTCTCTGTGGAACTCGGTGCTTTCTCTGTGTATCTCTGTGCCCGAGTCTTTAAAGCGCGATTTGACCGAAACGTGCGCTTCGGGTATAATCTAGCGGCATTATTTTGTGTATTTAAGGAGTAGTGTATGCCAAAGCGTACGTATCAACCAAAGAAGAGACATCGTGCCCGGACACACGGCTTTCGGGCTCGCATGGCCACTCGCGGTGGCCGCAAGGTTCTCAAGGCTCGCCGGCTGAGAGGCCGCCACGAGCTGGCAACCCAACCCAAGCGCGCCAAGCGGATCAATTGGAAGTCAGGCTGATTGGCCGCCGGCTTGGATCGCCGTTGCCGGGGCGCTTTCCGCGTTGGGCGCGGATGCGTCACAAGGCTGACTTTGAGCAGTTAAGGTCGCGCGGTCAGTCCTGGCGTCACGCGCTTTTTGTGCTGACCGCATGCCGGAACGATCGGGAGTGGGTGCGAATTGGGGTAGTAGCGAGTAAAAAAATTGGCAAGGCTGCCAAACGCAATCGGGCTAGGCGCCTGCTGCGGGAGGCAGCCCGCTTGGCCTATCATCAACTTGCTCCAGGATGGGATATTGTGTTGATTGCACGCCCGGCCATCAGTGAAGCCAGGGTTCAGCAAGTGTATGCTGGACTTGTCCAGGTGACACAGCAAGCCGGGCTGCTTGGCGATCAAGGCGTCCACACCACGTAGGTAAGCTAGTATGCGTACAGTGGCGCTCTGGCTCATTCGCTTATATCAAAACACTCTATCGCGTGTCGTCCCCCCTGCGTGTCGTTTTTATCCCTCGTGCTCGCAGTACAGCTACGAGGCCATCAGCAAATATGGGTTTTTGAAAGGCGCTTGGCTCGGTTTCAAACGCATCTCGCGCTGCCATCCCTATAACCCAGGCGGCTATGACCCGGTGCCTTAGGAGGTAAATTGATCAATCGTAAAGGATGGGCCAGCTTTGTCATTGTGTTGGCACTGGCGTTGATGTTGGCCGGCTGCGGCGGCGCTGTGGCGCCCAGCAGTTGGGCCGGTCTGGTGACTGAGGATCACGTGCTGTACCTGGCTGCGACGAGTGAAGTGGTGGCGGTCGGCACAGCCGAGGGTGATAGGCTGTGGACCTTCAAGTCGGAAGTCTCACAGCCAGGCTTGTTCGGACAAAGCACGAGCGTTATCCCGGTGCACGCCGCGCCGGCTGTCGATGACGGCCTGGTCTTTATCGGCAGCGATGGACAACCCAAGGATAATGGCCGTGTTCGGGCGCTCAGCATCGACGACGGCCAGGAGCGTTGGCAGTTTCCGCCGGCCGGCCAAGCGCCGCTGGGCAACATCTTTGCCGGACTGGCGGCCGGCGATGGCGTGGTCTACTGCGCGGCCACCGACCAGGTCTATGCCCTGGACGCGGCCAGCGGCCGGGAACTGTGGCACGTATCCGTCGGCAGCCGCGTTTGGGGGACACCCTTGTTGGCCGGCGACCGGCTCTACGTGGGCACTTTGAACCACCAGGTGTTGGCATTGGACGTTGCCAAGGAGGGCAAGCTCGTGTGGAAGTTTGATGAAGCCAGGGGAGCTATCGCCGGTTCGCCCATTTTGGACGGCGACACCCTGTACATTGGCTCGTTCGATAACACGCTGTATGCGCTGAATGCCTCAACCGGCCAGAAGCGGTGGTCTTATGTGCTTCAGGGATGGCTGTGGGATGGCCTGACCGTGATGGAGGACAAGCTCTACGTCGGCGATATGAGTGGCTATGTGCAAGCGCTCACCGTTGACGATGAACGAGCCACTCCTGTCTGGGCGCAGCCGGTCAAGGTCGCCGGCGGGGTGCGGGCAGCCCCGCTGTACGTTCCGGCCGGCACGGATTGGGAAGAGTCCTTGATTGTGCTGGACGACAGCGGCGACGTCACGGCGCTCGATCCAGGCACTAGCGAGCTGCGCTGGGTCGCGCATGCGTCTAGCGGCCGGCTGTTGACCCAGCCGGTATGGGAGGACGGTGTGGTCATCATCGCCACTCTGAGCGGTCCGGTTCAGGTCTATGGCCTGGATATTGCCGCCGTGCCGGCCGCTTATTTGCAACAAGAAGTAAAAGGCAGCACCCGCGCGCCGGTCGCGCTATACCGGGACGATGCTGTCAATAACCAGGTGGTGCGTTGGCACGTCGCGCCGCTGGCAAAAAGTCAATGAGGGGAGCAAAATCACTGTGTGGGATATCCTGATTATGCAACCGTTTATCAACGCCCTGCTGTTGATTTACCACTACCTGGGCAATAACTTTACGATCGCCATCATCGTCTTTACCGTCGTGCTCCGTGTGATCCTTTATCCCTTGACCATTCAGCAGCAGCAGCAGTCCAAGGCCATGCAAGCGCTCCAGCCACAAATCCAGGACTTGCAAAAAAAGTACGGCAAGGACAAGGAAAAGTTTGCCGCCGCACAGATGGAATTGTACAAACAGGTCGGCTTTAACCCGATGGGCGGCTGTCTGCCGATGCTGATCCAGTTCCCCATCATGATCGGCATGTACCAGTCTATCACGCGCGTCATGGCGGTCAACCCCCTGCAGTTGTTTGACCTGTCCAAGCACCTGTACCCCTTCCTGCCTCAGTTGGCTTTGCTCTTGCCTTTGAACAACCGGCTTGACATTGGGCCGATCCAATGGCTGGACCTGGGACAGCCCGACCCCTATTATATCTTGCCTGTCCTGGTCGGCATCACGACCTTTTTACAGCAAAAGCTCATGACGCCTCCGACGAGCGGCAATGACCAAAGCGCGGCCATGAACAAGCAGATGATGATCATGATGCCACTGATGTTTGGCTATTTTACAGCGTTCTGGGCCTCTGGACTGGGCATCTATTTCGTCGTCTCTAACTTGATTGGCATTGCCCAGTACTGGTTGATTGGCAATCAGACTGTAGGCGCCTCGGCTGCCCAGCCTTATCTTCCTACGCCGACCTCAAGCGGGTCGGGCGAAACGGGCGACAAGTCGGCCCAATCTGCTCCCAAGGCAGCCGCCGCCCGCCCCAAGCGGCGGCGTAGGAAATCTTGAGATTGCGGAGGTGATATGGAAGATCTGCAAGCTATAGAAGCCGTTGGTGGGACTGTGGACGAAGCGATTGCGCGCGGGTTGGATGCCTTGAACCTGACGCGCGCGGATGTAACGATCCAGATCCTGGACGATGGCAGCTCCAAACAAGCTGGCGCCCATCCCGAAGCCCGGGTGCTGTTGACGCCGACGGGCCGTTCGCCGCTACCGGCTGATGTCCAGCCGCCCTCCGGCGAAGACGAGGGCGCCGCCGCGAGCGCCGCCCAGACTTTGCAAGAGATGCTGGATAAAATGCGCATCCGTGGGCGGGTCGAGCCCCGTTGGGAAAGCTCGACCGCTGCGGATGAGGAGCCAGAGCTGCGCTTGATCCTGGACATACGCGGCGACGACCTGGGGGTGCTGATCGGCCGGCAGGGCGAGACGGTCGAGTCCCTGCAATACCTCACGCGCCTGATCGCCTCGCGCGAGGTAGAACGCCAATTCAACCTGATCGTCGACGTCGAAGGCTACAAGGCGCGCCGCGAGCGCCAGCTCAAGCAGTTGGCCGAGCGCATGGCCGAGCGGGTGGCCTCGACGCGCCGGCCGGTGGCGCTCGAACCCATGCCGGCCCACGAGCGGCGGATCGTGCACGTGGCGCTGCGCGACCACCCCAGCGTGACGACCGAAAGCGTGGGGCGCGGCGGCGGTCGCAAGGTGACGCTCATCCCCCGCTCCAGCCGGCGTTGAGTGGTCCGCGAATCTAGGCTAATTTTTGTCCATTATTTGTGTAGATTAGCGAAAATTCGTGGATAAAAAAGCTTGCGCGAGGCGGAGCGCAGCGACCGTGATGGACCCTAGCCGCGTGCCGGATTACCTCGTCATCGGCCATGTGTGCCGGGATGTTATCTTGTCGCCGGGCGGCGAGCCGCAACCCAGCTTTGGCGGGACGGTCACCTACGCGGCGCGCACGGTGCGAGCCCTGGGACTGAAGGTGGCTGTGGTTACCAGCGCCGCGCCGGATGTGTCCCTGACCCCGATCCTGCCCGGCATCGCGGTGCATTGCGTGCCGTCGGCCTCGACCACGACCTTCGAGAACCGCTACGATGGCAGTCAGCGCAGCCAAATCCTCCGCGCGACCGCCGCACCCATCAGCCTTGACGACGTGCCGGCTCTTTGGCGGCAGGCGTCGCTCGTCCACCTGGGGCCGGTGGCCCAAGAAGTAGACCCGGCGCTCGTCACAGCTTTCCCTGCCGCCCTGGTCGGGGTCACGCCGCAAGGCTGGCTGCGAGCGTGGGACGAGACAGGGCGGGTCTACCCGCACAGTCAAACGGAGGAGCGCTTGCGCGGCTTGCTGGCAGGCGATGGCCGGCCTGGCCCGGACGCCGTCGTGTTGAGCATCGAGGACGTGGGCGGCGACGAGGAGGTGGTCGCCCGCCTGGCGGCCTGCGCCCGCCGTTGTCTGCTCGTCGTCACGCGCGGGGAACTGGGTGCCACGTTGTACGTGCGCGGCAAGGCCGAGCACATCCCCGCCCCGCGCGTGCGCGCCGTTGATCCGACCGGCGCCGGCGACATCTTTGCGGCGGCCTTCTTTGCCGGCTTGCTCAAGACCCGCGATCCCCACCGTGCGGCGCGCCTGGCCGTTTGCCTGGCCTCGGCCTCGGTCAGGCGGCCGGGGCTGGATGGCATTCCAAAGGCAGCCGAACTCAAGCGCTGCCGGGCGCAGTCGTTACCTAAATTCAAAAATATGGTATCATAGATGGGAAACGAGGTGATACTTGGTGAGGTGCATGTGAGTAGAGGTGCTTCCAGAAAGGAGAGCCTTTGATGAGCGAGAATAGGAGCGTGTTTCCTGACCAGCCGGTCGCTCAGTTGACCGTGAGACAGCTACAAGCACTCATCACTGTTGCCGTTCGGCAAGCCGTGCAGGAAGAACTTGGTTATTATGTGAATGAGCAGGGAATCAAGATACGCTATACGGCCGAGGAGGCTGCTCCCGATTACCTGGCAGAATTGCAACAAGATTATGAGGCCCTCCAGGCCGGAGGGCTTGATCTCGCCAGCAGTGAGGTCGTGCTGGGGGAAGCGTGAATTTCGTCTATGCGATCGCCAACCAGAAAGGCGGGGTGGGCAAGACCACCACCGCCGTCAACCTGAGCGCCTACCTGGCCGCCGCCGGCAAGCGCGTGCTCGTCGTCGACGTCGACCCCCAGGCCAACGCCACGACCAGCTTGGGAGCAAACTCGCACGTCTCAGCGTCCATCTACGATGTGGTGATCTCCGAGACCCCCCTGGCCGATATTGTGCTCCAGCCCGACCCCAGTTTGCCCCTTTACCTGGCCCCCGCTTCGCGCGGGCTGGCCGGCGCAGAGGTCGAGTTGGTGAGTATGATCGGCCGCGAAACGCGCTTGCGAGCAGCCTTACAGCCCGTGATCGAGCAGTACGATTATATTCTCATCGATTGCCCGCCGTCCCTGGGCCTGCTGACGCTCAACGCCCTCAGCGCCGTGCACGGCGTCATCATCCCGGTGCAGTGCGAGTACCTGGCCCTGGAGGGGCTGACACAGTTGATCCAGACGATCAACCTGGTGCAGCGTAGGCTGAACCCGGGCTTGCGCGTGCGCGGCTTGCTGATGACGATGTTCGACGGGCGCACCAGGCTGGCCCAGCAAGTGATCGACGAAGTGCGCCAGCATTTTGGCAAGCGCGTCTTTCAGGTGGTCGTGCCGCGCAGCGTGCGCCTGTCCGAAGCGCCCAGCTACGGGCAGGCGATCTTGACCTACGCGCCCCAAACGTCGGGCGCGTTGGCTTACCAGGCCTTGGCTGAGGAGCTCGTCGCCGGCGACAGCCCGGTGGGAGCAGGTGATCAGGCTCAAACCTGAGACCCTAGACCTGGAACCTGAGACCCTTTAGAGGTAGACATGACATACAAAGGCGGACTGGGCAGGGGCTTGGGAGCGCTCATTCCTGGCGCGGACGAACCCAGCGACATGACAAGTGGTGTAAATGAAGTAGCCATTGACGCTATCCTTCCTAATCCGCTCCAACCCCGCACGGCGATGGACCAGGCGGCGCTGGAGGAGCTGGCGGCTTCGATCCGCGAGCATGGCCTGATCCAAGCGCTCATCGTCACCGCGACCTCTGGGGGGCGCTACCAATTGATTGCCGGCGAGCGGCGCTGGCGAGCGGCTCAACTGGCGGGGCTCGTCCGCGTGCCGGTCGTCGTCAAGGACGTCGCCCCCCAGCAGATGCTGGAGCTGGCGCTGGTCGAGAACCTGCAGCGGGCCGACCTGAGTCCCCTGGAGGAGGCGGCCGCCTACCAGCACTTGATCGACGAGTTCGGCATGACCCAGGAACAGGTGGCGGAGCGTGTCAGTAAGACACGGGTGGTGGTGGCCAACACGCTGCGACTGCTGCGCCTGCCCGAGTTGATCAAGGCCAGCCTGGCCGAGGGCCGGATCAGCGAAGGCCACGCCCGGGCGCTGCTGGGCCTGGCGACCGAAGAACAACAACTGCGCGCTCTGGCCGTGGTGACGCGCCAGGCATTGTCGGTGCGCCAGACGGAAGAGCTGGTGCGCCGCTGGCTGGCCGAGCCCAAGACCCAGATCAAGAAGGTCACCGCCTCGGCCGAGCTGCGCGCGGTCGAAAAACGCTTCCAGGAAGCCCTCGGTACGCGCGTGGAGCTGGCACGCAGCCGCAAGGGCGGGCGAATCGTGATCCACTATTACTCTGACGAAGAGTTCGACGCGCTGTACCACAGGCTCGTTGGAGGGGACGAGTAGCTACTAATAGTTTCAGGTTTCAGGTTCAAGGTCTCAGGTGCGGAGACCCGCGTTTGATCCTGTCGGCCCTGGGCAGCCTGTGGCCGGCCTGGCGCGCCGCCCGGCTGAGCGTCAGCCAGACCCTGAGCTACGAGTGAATGATGCTGGCTAATTTGGTCCTGTTCAACGGCAACATCTATACGCTGAATCCCGCTCGACCGCGCGCCCAGGCGCTGGCTGTGCGGGATGACAAGATCGTCTACGTGGGTGACGACGGGACCGCGCGCGGCCTGCTCGCCGCTGGCGCCCAGGCGGTGGACCTGCACGGCGCTTGCGCCATCCCCGGCCTGACCGACGCCCACGTGCACTTGCGCTGGATCGCCCAAGGCCTGCAAGCCGTGAATGTCGAAACGCCCAGCCTGGAGCAAGCCCTGGCGCGCGTGGCGGGGCGCGCTGCTTGTAAGCCGCCCGGCGAGTGGATAAGCGGCCACGGCTGGAACCACAACGTGTGGGGCCACGATCCCAGCTTTGTCCAGGGTTTTCCCACTGCGGCTCACCTGGATCGCGTCGCGCCGGCTCACCCGGTCGCGCTGAGCGCCAAGAGCGGGCACGCCACGTGGGCCAACTCGCGCGCGCTGGAATTGGCCGGCATCACGGCCGGCACACCCGACCCGCCTGGCGGGCAAATCCTGCGCGGCCAGGACGGGGCGCCCAGCGGCATTTTGCTCGAAGCCGCCGCCGAGCTGGTCCTCAAGCGCGTGCCTGACCCGCCGCTGGCCGAGCTGGTCGCAGCGCTGCGCGCCGCGCTGCAACTGGCCAATCGCGCCGGCCTGTGCGGCGTGCACGATTTTGACGATCCACAAATCCTGAGTGCCCTCCAGGTGCTCCGCGCCGAAGGCGCTCTGACGCTGCGGGTGAGCAAGGGCCTCCCGCTCGAACACCTGGAGGGCGCGATTGCATTGGGCCTGCGCACCGGCCTGGGCGACGACTGGCTCAGGATCGGCCACGTCAAGCTCTTTGCCGACGGCGCGTTGGGGGCGCGCACGGCCCTGATGCTGGAAGGCTACGACTCGGCGCCCGCCCAGACCGGCATTGCCGCCACCCCCGTGGAGGACATTCGCCGGGCGGTGGAAAAGGCCAGCGCAGCCGGCCTGGCCTGCGCCATCCACGCCATCGGCGACAAGGCTAACCGGCAAGTGCTGGACGTGTACGGGGAAGTGGGTGTCGAGTCTCAAGTTACAGGTTGCAAATTGCGCCACCGCATCGAGCACGTCCAGCTCCTCCACCCCGATGACTGGGGCCGGCTGGCCGAGCTGGGCGTAATCGCCTCGATGCAGCCAATCCACGCCACGTCGGACATGTTCATAGCCGAGGAGGGCTGGGGCAGCCGGCGCTGCGCGGGGGCGTACGCGCTGCGGACATTGCTGGAACGCGGCACTCACATGGCTTTTGGTTCCGACTGCCCGGTGGAATCGATTGACCCGCTGGCGGGGATTCAGGCCGCCGTCACGCGCCGCAGGGCCGACGGGACGCCGGGCGCCGAGGGCTGGCGGCCGGAGCAGCGCCTGACTGTAGAGCAAGCCGTGCGCGGCTTTACGTCAGGGCCGGCCTACGCGGCGGGGCTGGAAGACAAGCTGGGCACCTTGGAGTCGGGCAAGCTGGCCGACGTGACGATCCTGGATCGCGACATCTTTGCTATCGAGCCGATGGACATCCTGGGCGCGCGCGTGGTGGGAACGCTGGTCGGCGGGCGCTTTACATGGCGGGACGACTGTCTTGCGTAGGGGCGGGGCTTGCCCCCGCCAGGAGGGTATCGTGAAGAAAAGCCCGTACACACTCGCGATCATGACCACGCTGTTATGTGTCGCCGCTATGGGGTGCTTGGACTTTGGACAGGATGAAGAAACCACCACACCTACAGAGAGCCAGGTGAGCCGGTGCAGAGCTGAAATGTACCTGAATCCCACCGTGAACATCACACCGCTGGGCTTCAAGTTGGAAGGATCGGGCATAGACGACGCGATTTGGTTCAAATTCGAGACCGATGCGGACGATCTGGCGCAGGTGTTTGATACAAGCGTGGTGGACCTAAGCAAATTCAAGGAAGGCTATAGCCTGTCCGAGTTGAAAGGGGTGGCATGGTGGGATGTCGGAGGGAAGAATCTATGGGGCGGGCCGGTGGCCCTGCCGCACGTGAGATATATGAGCGTCGGAGCGGAAAAGATCGAAGGCGGCTATGTTGTGTATGTCATGTGGAATGAAACATAAGCCGGGCACCCTGGGAAACTTGCGCTTGAGCCTATACGCCCCCCCCTTCAGCCCAGGAAGGGCCGCCCTGAAAAAAAGTGGTATAATGGGATTTAGGCTTTCAGCCGAAACCCTGATATCCTGGACTATCGGATTAGCCTGAGGAGAAGTGCTTATGGGAACAATACTGGCTGTCTACACTACCAACAGTGGGTCTAGCGGCAAGGTGGCCGAGACCATCGCGGAGGAGTTGGGCAAAGACGGGGCGCGGGTGGACGTACGCCGGATCGAGGACGCGCCGGACCCTGGCGACTACGACGCCGTGATCGTGGGGTCGCCGATGATCCTGGGTTGGCACCGGGCTGCTACGACGTTCGTGCGCAAGCACCAACACGTCTTGAGCCAACGCCCGGTGGCCTATTTCTTTACCGCGATGTCCCTGACCAAGCTGGCCGGCACACACCTGGGCGCTGTGGCGATTTACCAGGATCCTCGCCTGGCCAAGCCGCCGCAGGACGAGCACAAATTGAGCTTCAAAGAGCGCTTCACCACCGTGGCGGCTTACCTGGAGCCGGTGTTGAAACAAGCGCCGCAGATCACGCCGCTCAGCGTCGCCTTCTTCAAAGGCAAGCTGGACTATACGAAACTGAACATTTTCCAAAAGCTGTTCGTCATGCTGGTCTTCCAGGCCCAGCCGGGCGACTTTCGCGACTGGGACGCCATCCGGGCCTGGGCCGCCAGCCTGCGCCCGGCCTTAAACCTGAACCCTTAAACTTGCAACCTGAAACCATCCTTGGAGGAAACTATGTCACATGTGTCTCGTCTTCACCTGGGCACCGCCTACTATCCAGAACACTGGCCCGAGTCTCGCTGGGGCGAGGACATCCGCCTGATGCGCGAGGCCGGCATGAACGTCGTTCGTATGGCGGAATTCGCCTGGTCCACGCTCGAGCCATCCGCCGGCCAGTTCGATTTCGCCTGGCTGGATCGCGCCATCGCCCAGCTTGCCGAGGCTGGGATCGCCTCGGTGCTCGGAACGCCGAGCGCCGCCCCGCCCGCCTGGCTGGTGCAGCAATACCCCGACATGCTGCCTGTGGGCGAGGACGGGCGGCGCGCGCAGTTTGGCAACCGCTGCCATTACTGCGTCAACTCGCCCGAATTCCACGCCGCCGCGCGCCGTATCGTCGCGGCGATGGCGGAGCATTTTGGCCCCAACCCCAACGTCATCGGCTGGCAGCTCGACAACGAATACAACCGTTATTGCTACTGCGAGCGCTGCCGGCGCCTCTTCCAGGAGTACCTGGCCCGTAAATTCGGCTCGCTGGACGCGCTCAACGAGCATTGGGCAACGCGCTACTGGAGCCAGAGCTACTCGGCCTGGGAGCAAATCCCTATTCCCATCGGCGGGCACAATCCCGGGCTGATGCTCGAGTTCAGGCGCTTTATCACCGCCAGTTACCGCCAGTTCCAACGCCTTCAACTGGATGCGCTCAGGGCGCACCTGGCGCCGGGCGTGTGGATCACGCACAACTTTATGGGCTGGTACGACGGCTTTGACCATTACGAGATATGTGCCGACCTCGACATGGCCTCCTGGGACTGGTACGTGCAGACAACACACCACGACTATCTCAGCTCGGGCGCCACCCACGATCTCACGCGCGGCTTCAAGCGCCGCAACTTTTGGCTGATGGAGACCCAGCCCGGCCACGTCAATTGGGCGCCCGTCAATCGCTCGACCAACAAGGGCGAGGCACGCGCCATGGCCTGGCACGCCGTCGCCCACGGCGCGGACGCCATCTTGTACTGGCAGTGGCGCTCGGCGCTGGGCGGGCAGGAGCAGTTCCACGGCACGCTGGTGGATCAGTCGGGGCAGCCGCGCCCGTTCTACGCGGAAGTCCAGGCGCTCGGAGAGGATTTTGCCAAGGTCTCGTCCCTGCTGGCAGGCTCCACGCCATCCGCCGAGGTCGCCATGCTGAATTCTTACGATAACCGTTGGAGCCTCCACGCCCAACGCCATCACCGCGATTTTGATTACGTCGCACACTTGACGCACTACTACCGTCCACTGGCCGCGCGCAACATCGCGGCGGATGTCCTGTCAGCCGATGCCTCGCTCGATGGCTACAAGCTGGTGATCGCCCCGGCTTTGCTGATGCTGAGCGACTCCCGCGCCGCCCGGCTCGAGGCGTTCGTCAAAAACGGCGGGCAGTTGGTGTTGACGATACGTTCGGGCATGAAGGATGACTACAACGCATTGCTGCCGCTGCGCCAGCCCGGCGCCCTGGCCGAGGCCGCGGGCGTCGAAGTCGAAGACTATTATGCCCTGCCTGAGCCGGCGCCTGTGGCGGGCGAGTGGTTCAAGGGGGAATCACGTTTATGGGCCGAGCGGCTCAAAATCCGGGACGAAGTGGGGACGACGGTCCTTGCCTACTACGGTACGTCGAACGGCTGGCTCGATGGCCAGGCGGCGGTCACCTCACATCCGTACGGCAAAGGCTGCGTGTACTATGTCGGCGCTTACCTGGACGAGTCGTCGCAGCAAGCGCTGCTCGACCACATCACCCAATCGGCCGGCGTCCAACCTGTGCTGGAGACGCCTGCCGGGGTAGAAGCCCGCAAGCGGGCCGGCGCGCAGGGCGAGGTTTTCATCATCATCAATCACGAGCCGGCGGAAAAGCGGGTGTCTTTGCCCTGGGCGGGCCGCGAGCACCTGAGCGGGCGCGAGGGCAGCGAATTGGTGCTGGAACCCTACGGCGTGGCGATTGTACAGGAGAACCAGTGATTCGTGGGCCTTTTGGGGACCCCTAGATTGCGCGGGCAAAGGCTTCGTTAATCGCGCCCAGGCTGAGCGTTTGGCGAAGGGCTTCGGTTATCGCACCCTGGGTTACGCGATGACTGAACTATGCAAATTCTCTAGGAGCTTGTCGGAGAGACATCTCGCTGAGCCTACCTTCCCGAAAGCTGGGAGCTTTCGGGAAGGTGAAAAAGCGTTCTCTCCGACAAACTTCTAGTGGTATAATACACCCTAACGCTCAAACTTGGCAAAGGAGCCCTATGCTTTCTCACTGGACACAAAATGATCTACTGGTCAATGGCGTGCGGCTGCACTATTACCGCACCGGCAATGGGGGTAAACGCCCCTTGGTGTTGGTTCACGGCTTTTCAGATAACGGTCTGTGCTGGACACCCACAACGCGCGATCTCGAATCCGAATATGATGTGATCATGCCGGATATGCGCGCCCACGGCCTTTCGGCGCGCGTGCAGCCGGGTGAAAAGGTAGATATGGCCGCTGACCTGGCGGGACTCATCCGCGCCCTGGGGTTGAGTCGCCCGATTGTATGCGGGCACTCGATGGGTGCGATGATCACCTACCAGATTGGGGTGCGCTTCCCGGAACTGGCCAGCGCCCTGGTTCTGGAAGACCCGCCTTGGTGGCTGTCCCGGCCGGCTCAGACCCTGCCTCCTGGCCAGCCGGCTGAGGATCCCATAACGACATGGGCTAAGAACCTACCCAACCAAACCCTGGAAGAGTTGCTGGTGCAGTATCGCCAGGAGCACCCCACTTGGCCTGAAGAACTGGTGCGTCTGATGTGCGAGTCCAAAAAGCAACTCGATCCCGCGATTGTAGACACGCTGGTAGATAGGATGCACTCCCAGGAGGTGGACTGGCTGACAACTATCCAAAATATCACCCATCCCGTGTTGCTCGTCACGGCCAACCCGGAGCTTGGAGGAATCGTGACCCCTGAGGCCGTCGCGAGAGTTCGCGAGCTGAACCCCAAAGTGGTCGTCGTCAACATACCCGATGTGGGTCACCTCATCCGATTTGACAGGTACACCGCCTTCATGGATGCCTTATGGGCGTTCCTGAAACAGGTCTCGTCTTGATCTGGCTTGCTTCCTACCAATAAGGTAAGAAAGTATGAGACTACTTGCCAAAGACACTCGTTTGAGCGGGAGATTGATTTGGGGGTTAGTGCTCCTGAGAATCCCCTTCCCATACATCGCTACAGCTATACTTTTCCTGATCCCGGCTTTACGCGGGCGCGGCCTTAGCACCGCCATGTACCTCGTCGGCACAAATTGTTTGATAGCGGCGTTGATCTACGTGGAGCGTGCGCAATTGAGCGAGTACCATATTGACCCGCTCTTCCTGTGGATGTTTGCGCTCGGCAAGCTCTAGCAAACAGCCAACAGCCGCACGAGCCGGCTCGCTTCGCCGGCAGGGGGAGGTTTGGGATTCGCGCGAGAAGATATCAAGCTGCAAATGTGCTCTATTGTCCCGCGCTTCCCGCTGCCTGCCCCCCGCTTGCCGCTTGCGCGAAACGAGAAACTGCGCTATGCTAGCGATATTGATCGGGGTCGTCGTACTGTTCACCCTAGGAGGAATCACTTGGACCTCTTAATTGGCCTTATGTTGGCGCTTTTTGCCGGCGTCGTGCCCATGCTGGCCTACGCGATGGTGGTGTGGTGGTTCGACCGTTACGAGGCGGAGCCGCTGCCGCTGCTGGCGGCCACCTTCCTGTGGGGCGCTGTCCCCTCCATCGTGCTGGCCCTGGTGCTCGAGCTCGTGTTCGACATCCCTATCCGAGGTTGGGTCGAGACCGAAACGATGGCTTACCAACTGATTGGCAGCAGCGTCATCGCCCCCGTGGTCGAAGAAGTCCTCAAAGCGGCGGCCGTCCTGGGCGTGTTCCTGTTTTTCTACCGCGAGTTTGACAGCATCCTGGACGGCATCATCTACGGCTCGTTGGTGGGCTTTGGCTTTGCGGCGGTGGAGAACGTGTTCTACTTTCTGTCGGCCCTGGGCGAGGGCGGCCTGGGCGGGATGCTCGGCTTGATCGTCTTGCGCGCGTTCGTCTTTGGCCTCAACCACGCCTTTTTCACCAGCCTGACCGGCATCGGCTTTGCCGTGGCGCGCATGTCGCGCTCGTGCCTGCTCAAGCTGGTCGCGCCCGTCACCGGCCTGGTCTTGGCCATCAGCGCCCATGCCATCCACAACGGCGGCATGACCCTGGCCGAGAGCTCGTGCCTGCTGCCGCTGTTCAGCGTGGTTGTGGATTGGGGCGGCGCGTTGGTCGTGTTTGTCATTATCTTGCTGGCCGCCGGCCAGGAAAAACGCTGGCTGCAAAGCCAACTGCCGGAGGAAGTCAAGCTGGGTATACTGACCCAGGCGGAATGTAAGGTGGTCTGCTCGTACACGGAGCGGCTGGCTCAGCGGACGGGCGTCTTTTTCAGCGGCGATTTTGGGCGCTGGTGGCGGCTGGAGCAGTTTTACCAACTCGCCACCGACCTGGCCTTCAAAAAGCACCAACTGGCCAACCTGGGCGACGAAGGGGGCAATCGCGCCGTCATTGAGCGCCTGCGGCGCCGCCTGGTGGCGATGAGAAGGTAGAGAAGCGTCATTCCGTCGTGAGCGTGCGTCCCCCGTCGAGGATGATCGCTTGTCCCCGGATCATCTCGGCCGCCGGACTGCACAGAAAAGCCACCACCTTGGCCACGTCCTCCGGCGTGACGTTCCGCCCGGCCGGCGTCTTGCGGGCCGTGTCTTCCAATACCTGGCTGCCCTGCACACTGTGAAAGTGCTTGAATATCTCGGTCTCGACCACACTGGGTGAGACGGCGTTCACGACGATGTTGTAGGGCGCCAGTTCGACGGCCAGGTAGCGCGTGACGGCCTCCAGCGCGGCCTTGGACGCCCCCACGACGACGTAATCCGGCAGCACGCGGAAACTGCCCACGCTGGAGATATTGACGATATAGCCCCCCCCGCGCTTTTGCATAAGCCGCACGGCCTGTTGGGCGCAAAACAGGGCCGCCCGCGCGTTGATGTTCAGCGTCCAATCCCAGCCCTTGACCCGCTGCTCCATCACCGGGCGGTTGTAGCCCGAAGCGGCATTGTTGACTAGGATGTCCAGCCCTCCGAAGGCGGCCTCCGTTTCGGCAAACAGGCGTTGGATATCGTCCGGCTCGCCGATGTTGGCCTTGACCAGCAGCGCGCGGCGGCCCAGGCGCTCGATTTCGGCGGCTGTGTCCTGGGCCGGTTGGCGGTTGCGGAAAAAGTTGACCACCACGTCCGCGCCGAGCCGGGCAAAGTGCAGCGCGATGGCACGCCCGATCCCGCGGCCGGAGCCGGTGACGAGGGCGATTTTGTTTTGCATCGTCATGCGTTACATTATAGCATGCTATTTCTTAATGGCACACTCTAGCGGATTTGGGCATTCGAAGCGATAGGCCATTGCGAGCATGCATCCCCCACAATGGTGTCATTTTGCGACTTGGCGTCCCACTTACCTCCCCGAAAGCTT
>JAFGFO010000248.1 GCA_016931085.1 Thermoflexales bacterium | reverse complement strand
TCTAGGAGCTTGTCGGAGAGACGATTTTGTAGGGCGGCTTTCCATAGCCGCCAGGCTTGCGGCAGGTATGGAAACCTGCCCTACGACACTCTCTCCGACAGCCTGCTAGGTGAGAGACTATTGAAACCTTCAGATCGTCAACGGTTCAATGACCCTCCTATAGACTGTCTCGACACTATCTATTCTATCCTGATTGCCACCTACTTGTCAAGCCCCATCACACAGAGGTCAAAGTCACTCCTTTCACAAAAGCTCCTTTGGGTGTATACTTGATAAGGAGTAAAGGGATTTGATCAACGAAATTGTCGACAAGGAACAATTGATCTCCGTAGGTCGCGAGCGCGGCTATCTCACCCTAGATGAGATTATGGCCGTGTTCCCCGAGGCGGAAAACGATCTAGAGCGACTGGATCAAGTCTTTGACATACTTGTGGAAGCTGGCGTCGAAATTGAGGAAGCGCGCGAGGAAGACGATAAACAGGAAGAAAGCACAGCCACGGATGGATTGGAAGAAGAGACTCAGACTGTCATTGAGACGGATGATACCGTAGGCTTCTATCTCAAGGAAGTCGGGCGCATCCGGCTACTGACGGCTAACGAGGAAGTCTCGCTGGCCAAGCGCATCGAACGTGGCCAAAAAGCGCAAAGGAGACTAGGCTCCGACGACCAACTCAAGTTTCAGCAACGCGAAAGGCTGGTCGCAATCTCGCACGATGGGCAGGCCGCGCGCGTACACCTCATCACGGCCAATTCACGCCTGGTCATCAGCGTGGCTAAAAAGTACATCGGGCGTGGCGTGCCGTTTCTCGACCTGATCCAGGAAGGCAACATCGGCCTGATCCGCGCCGTGCGCAAGTTCGATTATCGGCGCGGCAACAAGTTCAGCACATATGCCACCTGGTGGATCCGCCAGGCCGTGACCCGCGCCATAGCTGACCAAGGCCGCACGATCCGTCTGCCGGTTCACATGGGCGACCAAATCAACCGGCTGACCCGCACCAGCTATCAACTGACACAAAAGCTGGGTCGCGATCCAATCCCTGAAGAACTGGCGGCAGCCTTGAATGTGACGCTAGAGAGAGCCGAGCAAATGATCACCGTGGCACGTCAGCCTCTCAGCCTGGAAACACCTGCCTACGAGGACGCAGACAGCATGCTGGGCGACTTTATCGAAGACCAGGAAGCCGTGATGCCAGCCGATGCCGTCACTCACAACATGCTCCATGAAGCTATTCAGGAAATCCTGGGCAACTTGCCGCCAAGAGAAGTGCGTATCCTCCAACTCCGGTATGGACTTGTCGATGGCAAGTCATATACCCTCGAAGAGGTAGGTAAAAAGCTCGGAGTGACGCGGGAACGCATACGGCAAATAGAGGCTCAAGCGCTCAGACGCCTGCGCCATCCCGCCCACGCGCGCAGGCTCAGAGATTACCTGCGCTAAGCTCTCATTGGGAAAAGCTTCTTTTTCACATCAACCAGGTACCATGAATAGCCAAGATATCGCCATGCTGTTCGCGCCCAACAGCCCGGTGGCGGCCGTGCTGGGCGAGCAGTACCGCCCCCGGCGGGGCCAGGCCGCCATGGCGAGACTGGTCAAGCGCGCCCTGGATGAAGGGCAGCACGCGCTCATCGAGGCCGGCACCGGCATCGGCAAGTCCTTCGCCTACCTCATCCCGCTGATTTGGGACGGCCGGCCGGCGGTGGTGTCCACGGCGAATAAAACGCTGCAAAACCAACTCTGGGAGAAAGACATCCCAGCCTTGTGGCAAATCAGCCCGCGGCCGTTCAAGGCTGCCCTGCTCAAGGGGCGCAGCAACTATATCTGTCGCTACAAGCTCAAGGCGCAGCGCCCACAGTTGGCCCTGCCTGGCCAGGGACTGTCCATTGCCGGTGTCCTGGAGCGACTGGAAAAGTTCCCGTCGGGAGACGTCGAAGAGATGCGGTTGTTTGGCGAGCTGCGCAGCGAGCTCACCGCCGATCAGCACGAGTGCCTGGGACGGCAGTGCCCGATGTTCAGTCAATGTTATTACGAGCTGGCCAAGCTGAAGGCCGCCGAAGCTGACATCGTCGTGATCAACCATGCCTTGCTGGCACTCAACATGGTCCTGGGCGGCGAGATTATCACCCCCCGCCCAGTCATCGTCATCGACGAAGCCCACGAATTCGAAGGCTATATGACCAACGCGTTGCGGCTGCAACTGGAATACGAGCACATCCCGGCCTTGATCAACGACACAGTGGTCACACGCCACGCCGACGACGGCGTGCGCGGGCAGGCGGTGCACGCCAACCACGAGCTGTTCAGCATTTTGGCTGAAGGCGGGAGCCGGGGTAACGAGCGGCGTTGGCTTCCGCCGTGTGAACTGCCCCAGATCCAAGCCCTGATGGGGCACCTCAACGCGATCCGCCACGACCTGACCCGGCGTTACCCGCCCGTGCCCGGCGGCGATGAGACTAATGAAGAGAACGCCCGCCACAAGCTGGCCATGAACTGGGTGGCCGAATTGGAAGACCAAATCAAGGTCCTCAACCAGACCCCACCTGAAGACCAAATCCGCTACTGCGAGCAGGCGCCAGGCAAGCCGAGCCAGGCCAGTGTGCTGCTGTGCCAGGAGCCGCTCGAGATAAGCGACTTTTTGCGCGAGCGTCTATGGACAGCGACGCAAAGCGTGATCTGCACCAGCGCCACGCTGATGGTCAACGGGAACTTTGGCTACCTGCGCAAGTCATTAGGCGGCCCGATCGAGGGCATCATTCGAGCTTGCATCTCGAGCCCGTTCGACTATCCCAAGCAGGCGCTTCTCTACACGCCGCACGATTTGTGCCCCCAATACGAAAGCGGCGAAGAGGCCTACACCCAAAAACTGGCTGGCGAGGTGGAGCGGCTGCTGCACGCCAGCCGGGGCCGGGCTTTTGTCTTGTGCACCAGCGCGCGCCGCGCCCGGCAATTGTACGAAGCGATCGAATCGAGCCTGCCTTATCCCTGCTACTTGCAGGGGCAGGCCAATCGCAACGAGCTGCTCGACGTGTTTCGCAGCGGCGACGGCGGCGTGCTGTTTGCGACCAAGAGCTTTTGGGAGGGAGTGGACGTTCCAGGCGAGGCCTTGTCGTTGGTCATCATCGACAAACTGCCCTTTGCGCCGCACCGTGACCCGGTGGTCCAACACCGGGAACGACGCATTCGCCAGGCTGGCGGCAGCCCGTTCAATGACTATATGCTGCCGGAAGCCATCCTGGCGCTGAAGCAAGGCGTGGGGCGTCTCATCCGCACCGAGACAGATCGAGGCGTGATGGCCATTCTCGATTCGCGGCTCAACACCAAGCAATACGGCAAGCAAGTGATCGCCAGCCTGCCCGATGCCCGCCAAACGGAGCGCTTTGAGGACGTGGCGGCCTTCTTCGAGGAAAAAAAATAGGGGCGCAGCATGCTGCGCCCCTACCCATGTGCCAAGCAGATTCTAGTAATCCATGCCTCCACCCGGCGGCATCGGCGGAGCCTTTTCCTTCTCAGGAATGTCCGTGATGAGCGCCTCGGTGGTCAGGATCATGGCCGCGATGCTGGCCGCGTTCTCGACCGCGCTGCG
>JAFGFO010000247.1 GCA_016931085.1 Thermoflexales bacterium | reverse complement strand
GTTCTACACCAACGACGAAAATGCACACGTAGGGGCGGGGCTTGCCCCCGCCCGGGCGACCGCAAGGGTCGCCCCTACAAAGAATGGTTATTTTCGAAGTAGGATATGACCGATCAACTTCTTTCTCCCTCCTTCCTCTATACCCTCGACCGCCTGGCGCTGGTGAGCCGGCGGGCGCGGGCCGGCACGTTCAAGGGCGAGCGGCGCAGCCCTCGGCGCGGCGGCAGCGTCGAGTTCGCCGATTTCCGCGAGTACGCTCCCGGCGACGATTTCCGCCAGATCGATTGGAACGCTTACGCGCGGCTGGAGCGGCTGTTCTTGCGCTTGTTCCTGGAGGAAGAAGACGCCACCGTTCACGTGATCCTGGACGCCAGCCCGAGCATGGACTGGGGTGAGCCGCCCAAATGGCCTTACGCTCAACGTGTGGCGGCCGCCTTGGGCTACGTGGCGCTGGTGGGCATGGACCGGCTGGTGGGCGGGGCGGTGGGCGCCAGGCTACCCTCTCCCTCGGGGACGCCCGGAGGGCGGGCTGGGGGTGAGGGGCTATCCTTGGCCTCCCGGCACGGAGAGGGGAGCAATGGGGCCGGGCTGACCTTGTTCCCGCCCCATCGCGGCAAGAAGCAGGCCCTGGCCTGGTTCGAGTGGCTGGCCGCGCTTTCGCCCAAGGGCGGGAAAGCGGCGGAGGCGAGTTCGCCCGAGCAGGCCCTGGCGCGCTATGCCGCCAACGTGCGCCGGCCCGGTCCCCTCGTGCTCGTCGGCGACCTGCTGGACGACGGCTGGCGAGCTGGGGTGAGCCGCCTGGCCGAGCGCCGTTACGAGCTCACGCTGCTGCACGTCCTATCGCCGCAGGAGGCCGCGCCCGAATTGGAAGGCGACCTGAAGCTGGTGGACAGCGAGACGGAAGCAGACGTCGAGATCACGGCCGATTTTGACTTGCTGGCGCGTTACCGGATGCGGGTGGCCGAGTGGCAGGCGGATTGGGGACAGTTCTGTGCCGCGCGCGCCATCGCCTACGTGCCGATCCAAACCTCACTGCCGTTCGAGGACTTGGTGCTGGCGGTGTTGAGGAGGCAGGGGATAATCAAGTAATGCGTAAAACGTAATGCGCGTTTGGTTACGTTTTACGTTTCACGTTTCACGTTTCACACCTATGAACTTTCTAGTACCTTTGGCATTCAGCCTAGCCTCACTTTTGCCCATCATCGTCGCGCTGTACTTTCTCAAGCTGCGGCGCCAGATCCAGCGCGTGTCGTCCACTTACCTGTGGCGCAAGCTGGTGCGCGACACGGCCGCCAATGTACCCTGGCAGCGCCTGCGGCCCAATCTGCTGCTGCTGCTGCAACTGCTGGCCCTGATTGCCCTCATCCTGGCCCTGGCGCGCCCCTTCACGTGGAGCGATGCAGCCGCCGGCTCGCACCTCATCCTGGTGATCGACAGCTCGGCCAGCATGGGCGCGACGGATGTCAGTCCCACCCGCCTGGGCGCGGCGGCCGCACAGGCCAGGCGGCTGGTCGAAAGCCTGCCCGCTGGCGCGTCGGCGCGCCTGACGCTGATCGAGGCGGGAGAGCAGGTACGCGTGCCGGTGTCTGGCGCAACTGAGCCAGGAGCGGCATTGGCAGCCCTGGCTGCGCTGCGGCCCGGCCTGGGAGGGGCTGATTTCGAGTCCGCGCTCACGCTGGCCGCCGCCATCGCCGCCCGCGAGCCGGACAGCGAGGTGGTGATCCTGTCCGACGGGCGCGTCAGTGTGCCACAAGACGTGACACTCCCCGGCCGCGTCCGCTATATCCCCACCGGCAGCGGCAGTGATAACCAGGCCATCAGCGTCTTTTCGCTGCAGGCCGGCTCCGGCGGGCGTGAGCTGACGGCCTTTGTGCAGGCGCAAAACCTGGGGACGGAAACGGTCCAGCGGCGGCTGGTGCTCTACGCGGACGGGCAGTTGCTGGCCGCCCGAGACCTCGCGCTCGTCCCGGGCAAAGCCCAGGCCGTGACCATCCCGGCCCTTCCACCCGACGCGAGCGCGTTCGAGGCGCACCTGGAAGGCGCCGACATGCTCGCCGCCGACGACCACGCCTGGGCCGTCCCACCCGCCGCCGGCAAGACCGCGGTCGAGGTGCTCGGGCCGGGCAATCGTTTCCTCGAAACCGCGCTTGGCTTGATGCCGAATGTCGAGCTGACCAGCGGCAAACGACCAACGACCGATGACGAAGCTGGCACGCTGCCGGAGGGCCAAAATTTCCAACCCTCTCTCACCATTTTTGACACTCTTGTCCCTACCGGCAGCCTCCCGGCTGGCGCTCTTCTGTTCATTGCCCCGCCGCGCTCGACGGCCCTGTTTTCCGTGACCGGCCGGCTGGACGCGCCGCAGCCGGTGGCAGTCCTGGCCGACGACCCTCTGCTGCGTTACGTGGACTTGCGCGACGTGGCCGTGCAGGACGCCGCGCGCCTGCCGCTGCCAGCCTGGGGTAGGGCCGTCATTGTCGACCGGCAGACCAACGCGCCGCTGCTGGTGGTCGGCGAGCAGGGTGGGCGAGGGGTGGGAATCCTGGCCTTTGACTTGCGCCGGAGCGACTTGCCGCTGCGCGTGGCCTTCCCGCTGCTGCTGGCAATCCTGCTGGACGAGCTGGTGCCAGGCGGCGCCTCGGGTATCCCGTACACCGTCGAGCCTGGCCAGCCGGCCGTCATCCCCGCACCGCCGCAGGCAAGCGCCCTCACCGTGCGCACGCCGGCCGGCCAGACGCACGCCTTGTCGCCATCTGACGGCAAGGTGCTGTTCGACCAAACCAACATGCCTGGCGTGTACGAGGTGGCCTGGCAGGACGAGGCGGGCAGCGCGCAGGTCTTGGGGCGCTTTGCCGTCAACGTGGCCAGCGCGAGCGAGTCTGACATCACGCCGCGCGAGACGCTGCTGCTGGCCGGCGCCGGTTCGCCAGGTGAGGAGACTCTGCCGCGCGGGAGACGCGAGTGGTGGAGGACACTGGCCTGGATAGCGTTAGGAGTGCTGGTGGCGGAGTGGATGGTGGCGAATAGAGGAAGATTAATTGTTAATTATTAATTTTTAATTGTTAATTGTCAACGGAGGAAAGTGAGATGGCGAAAGGCGATGATATTGAGGAGAGGCTGATAGAGTTTGCGGTGCGGGTTGTCAAGTTGTGTGGCAACTTGCCCAAGACGCCGGCGGGCACTCACGTGGCCGGGCAGTTGTTGCGCAGCGGCACGGCGCCGGCCGCTCTTTACGCCGAGGCACGCGGGGCCGAGAGCGTCAAAGATTTTATCCACAAGCTCAAGATATGCTTGAAAGAACTCAACGAATCCAGGATATGGCTCATCATCGTCACCCGGAGTGAACTTCTACCCGAGTCCAGACTGCAAAACCTGATCCAGGAATGTGAAGAACTGGGCAAAATCATCAACGCCAGCATCAAAACGGCCCGATCTGGCTCATCCCATGCTGGCAATGTACCATCACGTGACACACGACCGCCACCCGCCCATTAACAATTAACAATTAACAATTAACAATTAATAATTAAAATGTCTTTCTCTTTTCTCTATCCTACCTCCCTATACGCCCTTCTTCTCCTCCCCCCCCTCCTTGCCCTGCCTTTCCTGGGCCGGCGGGCGCTTCCGCGCGCGTTCAGCTTTTGGGCGGGCCTGGTCCTGCGCGCGCTGGTGATGCTGGGCCTGATCCTGGGGCTGGCCGGGGCGCAGCTCGTGCGGGCCGTGCACGATACGACGGTGGTGTTTGTGTTGGATCACTCGGACAGCGTGCCGCCGGCCGAGCAAAAGCGCGCCGAAGACTTTATCCGCGAGTCGCTTGTGGCGATGCGGGAGGGCGATCGAGCTGCGATCGTCGTCTTTGGCCAGGATGCGCTGGTGGATCGCCTGGCGTCGGAGGAAAAGACCCTGGCGCCGGTCGTCTCGATCCCGCGCAGCTCGCGCACTAACATCGCCTCGGCGCTGCGCCTGGCGCTGGCGCTCTTCCCAGAGGAAACGCACAAGCGCATCGTGCTGCTTTCGGATGGGCTGGAAAACGTGGGGCGGGCGGAGGAGCTGGTCGAGCTGGCCGAGGCGCGCGGCGTGCAGATCGACGTGGTGCCGTTGAGCCGGCCGGCCGGGGGGGAGGAAGCCTATCTCGATGCGCTCGAAGCGCCGGCGGCCGTGCGCCAGGGACAGGCCTTCGAGCTAGTCGCCGTCGTGCACAGCACGCTGGCCGGGCCGGCCACGCTGCGCCTCTTCGGCGACGGCAAGCTGATCGCTACGCAGCAAGTCTCTTTGCAAGCGGGCGAGAGCCGCTTTAGCTTTTCGCTCACGGCCGAAGAAGCGGGCTTCCGCCGCTACACGGCCGAATTGCAGGCGCCCGGCGACAGCCTGGCGCAGAACAACACCGCCGCCGCCTTTACCGTCGTCCACGGCCCGCCGCGCCTGCTGGTCGTCGAAGGCAGCGCGGGGGATGCCGATAACCTGTTGGCGGCTTTGGAGTCGTCCGGCATCGGCGCCGAGCGGGTCGCCCCGGCCGACCTGCCTCCCGACCTGGCCGCGCTTTCGAGCTACGATGCTGTGTTCCTGGTCAACGTGAAGGCTAAGGCTTTGCCTGACGCGGCGATGAAGGCGCTGCCGTCCTACGTGCGCGAACTGGGGCGCGGGCTGGTGATGGTCGGCGGGCCGGACTCGTACGGCGCGGGCGGCTATCTGCGCACGCCGCTCGAGGCGGCCTTGCCGGTGGACATGGACGTGCGCTCGCGGACGCAGGAGCCGAACCTGGCGTTGGTGTTCGCGATCGACAAGTCAGGCTCGATGGGGCGCTGCCACTGCGATGATCCCAGCTTGAATCCGGGCCAGTACGTGCGGGCTGAAAGTGGTCTGTCCAAGGTGGACATTGCCAAGGACGCGGTGATGCAGGCGGCCAGCCTGTTGGGGCGCACCGACTATATCGGCGTGGTGGCCTTCGATTCCAGCGCCTTGTGGGCGCTGCGCGTGCAGGAGCTGAGCGACCCGGACGCCATCCAGCAGAGCATCGGCGGGCTGCGGCCCGAAGGGCAGACGAATATCTACGCCGGCCTGAGCGAGGCCGAGGCAGCCCTGGCCAGGGTGGACGCGCGGCTCAAGCACGTCATCCTGCTGACCGACGGCTGGAGCAATGCGGGTGACTATGACGCGCTGGCGCGCAGGATGCAGGAAGAGGGCATCACGCTGTCCATTGTGGCCGCCGGCGGCGGGTCAAGACCGGGCCTGGCGGACTTGGCTGGCATCGGCGGCGGGCGTTATTATGCCGCGCCAACCATGACCGACGTGCCGCAGTTGTTCTTCAAGGAAACCATCGAGGCGGTGGGGTCGTACATCATCGAAGAGCCAATCTTGCCACTGCCGGCCGGCACTACGCCCATCCTGCGTGGGCTGGACGTGGTGAGCTTGCCGGCGCTGCGCGGTTACAATGGGACGACGCCCAAGGTAAGCGCACGCGTGGCGCTGCTGAGCGGGCAGGGCGATCCACTGTTGGCGAGTTGGCAATACGGCCTGGGGCGCGCCGTGGCCTGGACCTCGGACCTCAAGGGGCAGTGGGCAACCGAGTGGGTCGCCTGGGAGCAGTTCAACACCTTTGTGGCGCAGTTGGCCAACTGGGTCATGCCGCAGCCGGCCGACGAAGGGATACAACTCGTCATCGGCTCGTCCTCCGCCGCCGGGGGTGGGGGGCAGGCGGAGATCGAGCTGCTCTCGCGCGACGAGGCCGGGCTGGGACGCGATTTCCTCGACACTCGGGCGACCATCGTCGGCCCCGACTATGTCTCACAGACGATCGAGCTGGCCCAGGTGGGGCCGGGGCGCTATCGCGGCCGGCTGCCGGCCGCCCAGCCGGGCAGCTACCTGGTGCATGTGGTGCAGCGAGACGCGAGCGGGGTGAGCGTGGCCGGCTCGACGGCCGGCTGGGTGGTGCCCTATTCGCCGGAATACAAGTGGCTGAGCCAGGCGGCAAGCGTGCTGCCGGCGCTGGCCGGCGCCACGGGCGGTGCGGAGCTGGCCGAGCCGGGCTTGGCCTTCGCGCCGCTGGCTACGCCGGCCACTCACGCCCAGCCGGTGTGGCCGGCGCTGCTGCTGGCGGCGGCCCTGCTGTTCCCGCTGGACGTGGCCGTGCGGCGCTTGCGCTTGACGGACGAGGACTGGCGCGCCGTGGCGGCGCAGTTGGCAGCCTGGCTGTGGCTGCCGCTGGAGCGGGGGCGGGCGGCCGTGGCGCACCCGCGCGCCCTGGGGGCGTTGTTTGCCGCCCGCGACCGGGCGCGGACGGCGAGGGTGGCGCGGCGGGAGGGGACCCCCACCCCTGCCATCCCCCCCCGTGGGGGAGGGAGTGAGACCTCCACCCCAGCTCTCCCCCCCCGTAGGGGAGGGAGTGAGCCCCCCGCCTCAGAAGCTCCCGCTTCGCCTGAGGACGTGGCCGGGCGGCTCAGGCAGGCCCGCGACCGCGCCCGCAAGCCGCGCCGCTAGGTGGGGCGCTGACAGGTGTTCACAGGTATTTTTAGGCCGGCGAGGCGTCCAGGCCAGCATATACCGCCTGGCGGTCGATGGTGTCAGGCAGGGGGCCGACCGTGCTCAGCTTGCGCTCGGCGATTTCGCGCGCGAACAAGGCGCAGCGCTCGAGCGAGTTGCCGTCGAGCAGGGCCACCAGGAAGCCGGCCCAGAACGAATCGCCCGCCCCGGTGGCGTCGACGACTGTGATCGGGCGGGCCGGGATGTGTGTCACTTGGCCGTTTTCGGACAAGAGCACCCCCTCTGAACCCATAGTGAACACCACGATTTGCGGTCCCATCTCGTGAAACATGCCAATGTACGCTTCTGGTGTCTGGCCAGGGCCAAACAGCCGCACGGCATCGTCCAGCGAGGGCTTGATGAGAGTGGCGTAGCGCAGCATTTGCTGCAGCACAAACTCGGCCTGGCGATAATCCGACCAGATCAAGGGGCTATAATTGGGATCCAAAGAGATGAGCTTGCCGTACTCTTGGGCCAGTTGAAAGGCCTTTTCCACCGCCGAACGGCTGGGCTGGCGGGACAACGGCCAGCTAGAGGCGTGCACCACCCTGGCACGCCGGATCTGCTCCTCGCTTATGTCCTGGGGATTCAGTTGGTAATCGGCATCTCGAAACGCTTCGAAATCTGGCGTGCCCTTGCTGCGCGAGACAAAGACCACGCTGGTGCGCACGGCTGGGTCTGTCACCAGGTAGTCGGTGAGCACGTTGGCGCGCTGCAGCTCGGCCTTGAGAAAACTGCCAAAAGCGCGGGCACCTGTCTTGGATACGAGCGCCGCTTTGCTGCCTAACTTGGCCACGTTCACGGCCAGGTTGGCCGGCGAGCCACCCTGGTACTTGCGAAAGGTGTGCGCCTCGCGCAGAGAATTGGTCTCTTCGACCGAGATAAAATCGACCAGCAGCTCGCCGATCGCCAGCAGGTCCAGATCGCCCTTGGGTACGATCACGTCACTTGCCTCCCAGGTAAAGCCCGGCCAGTTCCTCGACAGACACCGCGTTTTCTGGCCGAGGATCGCTAAAATAGGGGTGAAGCGGCAGCGATTCGGCCCGGCGGGCAGCCCGGGGAGCGCGCGTGATGCGCTCGAGCTGGGCCAGGTAGCCCTGGGCCGTGCGCTCCCACGTGTAGGCATCCAGCACGCGCTGCCGCCCGCGGCGGGCAAACTGCTCCCAGGTGGCTGCATCACACACGATTCGCTCCAGGCCGCTGGCGATGTCGGCCGGATCGGCCGGGTCGACCAGCACACCGTACTCGTGCTCACCTTCACGCATGCTCTCGCTGGGCCCGCCGTTCTGCGTCACCACCACGGCCAGGCCGGCGGCGGCCGCCTCCAGGGGGGCCAATCCAAACGGTTCGTAAAGCGCCATCAGCGCGAAGCACGCGCCGGGCTGGCTGGCCAGCAAGCGATAAGCGGCCGCCAGGGCCGGCTGGCCCTGCACGCCAAAGGCGCTGATCTTGCCCCACAAGTTGTGCTCGTCCACCACCCGCCGGAGCTGGGCCAACACCGCCCGCTCGGAGGGACCGGCGGCCGCATCGTCGCGCAAAGGATCGTCCAACGCGCCGGTGATCAAGACCAGATTGGCTCGCTGCTGGAGCGTCGGGCTGTGGGCAAACGCCTGCACCAGCCCCAGGTGGTTCTTTTTGGCGTCCAGCCGGCTGGAGGCCACGATAGACGGCAGCCCCAGGCGCTCCTCGCCCAGGTCGCGCGCCAGGCGTTCTCGGACGTGCTGCTGGACGGCCGCCTCGTTCTCCAAGCGGGCGTCCGCGCCAAACACAGCCAGGTTGACACCGGGCGGGATGACGGCAAAGCGTGCGTCGTCGTTCACGTCTACAGCGCCGCGATAAGCGTGGTGGCCGTATTGCTCCAGGCGTTCCTGGCGCGTGCTGGTGATGTTGACCGCCGAGCACTTCATGCTCAAGCGCTCGGCCAGCAGCCGGCAGCCAAAGGCATAGCGTGTATCTATCTCTGCCATGGTCTCAGCCGTGACGCCCAGCTTGTCCATCTTTTGAGCGCCCAGTGAGTGGGCCGTGAACGTGAAGGGGACGCCAGCCTGGGCCTCGATCAGGGCAGCGCACAGGCCGCCGTCGCCGTAATGGGCGGTCAAGGTGTCTGGCCAGCCGCCCTCATCTCGGTAGAAAGCGATGATGTTGGGCGCCCAGTCTCGAACCAGGTGAGGCCATAGCCGCTCTTTGGGCAAAAAGCCGGCTGGGCCGGCCGGCAGCCGCACGATGCGGACGCCGGGCGCGCCGGGATAGGCATCGAGCGGGGCGGCGAATTCCGGCCAGGCCGGGTCGACGACCTGGCGGGTCAGGATATCGACCCGGTGGCCCAGCTCGGCCATCGCCAACGCGACCTGCTTGACGTAAACCAGTTGCCCGCCAAAGTCTGGATGCTCGGTCCAATAGCTGTCACCAGGGTCAAAATTGCCCTGCGGATTCAAAAGTCCAATGTGCATGAACATCCCTCGTGTACGGTTGGTGCCGACATGACCGGTGATTAAGAACGAAAGACGCCTGGCTCCACCTTGTTCAGCCTACGAAGTGGCGGCCAGGCGGCCAAACAAGCGCAAATAGTCGGCCAGGTGGCGGGTCGACATAAAGTGCTGCCGCACGTGCTCGCGGGCGGCCTGGCCCATCTGGGCGGACCGCTCGGGATGCTGCAAAAGATAGAGCGCCTTTTCCCCACATTCCTGGGCGGAATCGACCAGGAAGCCGGTCTGGCCGTCGATGACTTGCAGCGGGATGCCGCCCACGTTGCCGCCGACGACGGGCTTGCCCTTCCACAAGGCTTCGGTCACGACCAGCCCAAAGCCCTCGCGCGTGGATTTCTGGATGACGACGTCGGCCGCGCTTTGGAAGGCGTTGACCTGGCGGTTGCCCACGCCGTGAAAGTTGTGCAGCAGCCGTATGTCGTAATCCTCGCCGGCGCGGCGCACGGTCCGGTCGTAATAGTCCCAGCCCTCCGGGTCGTCCGAGGCCATCGAGCCGACCAGGGCCAACTGGACGCCCGGCACGTGCTTTTTGACCAGACGGTAGGCCTCGATGACACCCAAGGGATCCTTCCACGGGTCGAAGCGGCTGACTTGCACCAGCAGCGGCCGCCCGGTGTCAAAGCCGTAGCTGGCCACGATGGCTTTAGCCTCTGCGTTGTCGAGAGGCTGGTTCTTGGGCGACAGGGGGTCGATGGTTGGCGTGATGATCGCCAGGTGCTTGGGGGTCACGCCCGGCGCCACGTACTGCTCCATTGTAAAGATCAGCACCGGATACTCGTTGAGATAAGGCGCGAAAAAGTTCCAGAAGGCCGGGTTGGGCTGCGAGGTGTCGATGTGGCAGCGCCAGATCCAGTGCCGCCCTTGGCCCCGGGCTTGGCTGTGGTAGCGCAGCAGGCCGGTGGGCTGAGGGTCGTGCACGACGATAAAGTCGTACTCGCCTTCGAAACGTTCGGCGTTCTTTTGATTGTAGCGCCGCCAGGTGTCTTGCATGGCCGGCGTGAAGGGGATGTCCATGCCCTGCAGGCCGTTGTGGCAAGCCTTGGTCACGTCGAAAAACTCGTCGGCGCCCTCGATCACCTGCCACTGCGCCTCCAGGCCCACGTCACGCATCAAGGGCACCAGGGTCTGCAAGATTTCGGCCACGCCGCCGCCAAAGGCGGTGGCGTTGATGTGCAGCACCCGCGCCCCACGCAGCGGCTCGGCCAGGGCGCGAATTTCTTCGACGACTTGTTCGCCGGCAAGGGAAGCATAGTCGCCCAAACCTTTTCGATCGAGTTGCACTTGTTGTAACACAATAATCCTCCAGAGAAAGCTAACAATTCGGATAATTTCGTGGCAAAAATTAAATCCCTAATGCTCTTTGGGGCCGGCCACGGGCAGCACGATGTAAAAGGTGCTGCCGGGGCAATTCTCTTCGTCATAGCCAGGGCTCTCGACCCAAATCCGCCCGCCGTGCGCCTCCACGATACCCTTGGCGATTGCCAGGCCCAGGCCAGGTCCGCCCCCCTTGAACTTGGTCTTGCCGGAAGAGTGTAAGGCCACCTCCTCCACCTGGTACAGCTTTTCAAAGATCAACTTGTGATGCTGGGCGTCGATGCCAATGCCCGTGTCGTGCACCTCCACTTGCACGCACTCGCCCAATTGAGCGTCGTTCACCACCCGGCCGCTGAGCGTGATTTGCCCGCCATCGGGTGTGTACTTGATGGCGTTGATGACCACGTTGTAAAACACCTTGTACAGCATGTCGGGGTCAGCCGTCACCATCGGCAGTCGCTCCATCTCGTTGGCAACCAGGCTCAACTGGCGTTCCTGGAGCGCCGCCTCGAACCCGTGCTGGACGCGCTGGAGCACGCCCGCTAGTTGCACCGCTTCGACGCACATGTCCAGTGCCTGCCGGTCGATGCGGGCGACGTCGAGCATGCGGTTGACGACCTCGTGCAAGCGCGTCATGCCTTGCGACACGCCCTCCAAGGTCTCTTTGAGCATCGCGTCACCCGCCACGAGCGGATTGAGACGCACGAGATCGGTATAACCCTTGATCACCGTCAACGGCGTGCGCAGCTCGTGAGCGGCCACGTCGATAAAGTCCGACTTGTTGCGATCCAGGTGCTCGAGGCGGGTGTAGGCCTGCTGAAGCTCGGCCGTGCGCTCCTGGACCAGCTTTTCCAATTGCTGGTTGAACAGTTGCAACTGCTCGTACAAGCGCACGTTCTCGATCGCCGCCGCCGCCTGGGCCGCCAGGGACATCAACAGCTCGACGTCGTGTTGGGTGAAGGCCGGCTGGCCAAACCGGTTGATGGCCGTGATCGTGCCGATGACGGACTGAGTTTGGTCGGCGCGCTTGATGGCCAGGGGGAGAACAACCAGCGCGCCGGCATTGCTTCGCCGCCGCCGCTCGCGCGTCGCCTCAGGCTCGGTGCCGTCGTCCACACTCAACGACAGGACAGCCTGGCCCGATCTGAACACCTGGCCACTGATGCCCGCCTCCAATTCCTCGTACGTGACTTGCATCTCGTCGCTCAAGTTCCCGTAACCGATGTGAGCCACGATTTGACGGCGCTCGTGGTCGACCAGGAACAGCGTCGTCCGGTCGGCTTGCACCAGGTCGTTGAAATAGTGCGCCAGGCTCTGGCAAATGTCCACGACTTGAGTCGAGCCCAGGATGGCCTTGGCGGCAGCCAGCAGCCCCTCGGTCTCGCGTAGGGCGGCCTGGGCCTGGCGGGCGGCCGTCTCGGCCGCATTTCTGGCCACCTGCGTCTCTTCGTACAGGCGCGCGTTGTGGATGGCAATCGCGGCCTGGTTTGCGAAGGTAAAGACGAGCTCCGCGTCGTCCTGGCTGAAGGCATCCCGTTCCGGCCGGGTCAGGGACAGCATGCCGATGGCTTGATCCTGCGCGATCAGCGGCGCGCCGACCCAAGAGTGGTCGAGTGGCAGCCACTCGACCTGCTTCCAACCCGGGAAAAGCGCCACGTCTGGGATCACCAACACCTGCCGGCTGCGGCTGATCTGGCTAAACACGTCGCCTTCGCGGATGTCGATGTCAATTTTCCCGGCCCGCTGCGCGTCTCCATAGCCGCGGGCGGCCGCCATGAACATCATCTCACCGCTTTGCAAGATGACGGAGGCCCGCTTATAGGGCACGACCAACGCCAATTGCTCCAAGAGCAGGTCCAGCACCCTGTCCAACTCCAGCGTGCCGCTGAGGAGACGCCCCACTTCTTGGAGCGTTTCGGCCACCCGGCGGCGGGTCTGTTCCGACTCGTACAGGCGCGTGTTTTGGATAGCGATCGCCACCTGGGCCGCCAGGCTTTCCAGGGCCGCCACGTCGTCCTGGACAAAAGCGTTGATCTGGCGGCTCTGCACGTCGAGCGTTCCCACGATACGCCGCCCCACTCGCAAAGGGATAGCCAGCTCGGAAATCGTATCGTGCAGCAGGTCCACCGGCCGGAAGTGGGGTGACATGGTGATATCGTTGACCCACTGGGTCTGGCTGGTGTGGACGGCGCGCCCGTTCAGACTGTGCTCGTCCACGGCCAGTTGCAAGCCGCGCTTCAGCATGGCCGGCCCCAACGGACCGCCGGCCGCCCGCAGGAGCAGGCGCTGCTCGCCCGCTTCGGGGCCGGCCGGGTCGATCAAAAACACCCCGGCATAGTAATAGTCAAACTTGCCACAGATCAGCTCGACAACCTCGGTCAGCAATTGCTCGAGCTCGAGCAGCGCCGTGACGCGTTGGCTGACTTCGGCTGCCGCCGCCAACTGCACGGCGCGGCGTGTGACCTGTTCGTGGGCCTGCTGCAGGCGCGCGTTGAGGTTATCCCGAATTTCCAGGCTCTTGCGCAACTCGTCCCGTCCCTGGCGCAAGGAGTCAGCCTGGCGGGTCGCCTCTAGCTGCGCGTTGCGCGTCCAGGCCAGGGCAGTGACCAACTGGTCCGAACCAAGCCAGCCTATGATGGCCGCCGTCCACGCCATAAGTAGGGGAGGCAAAAGCGCACTCAATCCGGTCCAGTCAAAGGGTCTCAAGTGGCCCGTCGCGGCCCAGGCTGCCAGCGACAAGGCGGACGCCAGCCCCGCGACATAGAGGGTGGCATTGCGCGAGATGAGCAAGCCGGCAACCGTCACCGTCAAAATGAAAGCATACGGCAGTGGGTTAAAGGCTGGCCTGGAAGTCCAGGGGATGAACGCGACGATCAACACGACAAACATACCCACCCACAGCCAGGTGGCCAGGCGAAAATGACGCCCGGCCAGCCAGTGTAGAGCGAGGGTCAGCGGGGCAATACCCAGCCATGGCAGAAAGGTCCCTGACTTGAGGAGAATCAGAACCCCCAGCGTAAGCGCCCAAAAAGGCCAGGTGATGATTAAAAACCACCTGAAGGTATCCTTTTGCATCTCGAGCAGTTCGTCGTTCATACTACTCCGAAGGCAGTTCCAGTTTCCGGCTTTCAGACCCCAGGTGCAAGACCCCCACAGACGCCAGCTCTCAATGGCACGGATAACGCAGCAGCAGCTCTAGCGCGATGCCGGTCACTGCGCCTGCCACCGCGCCTACCATGAGCGTCCCCATCAAGCCGCTCAACCCGACCGTCCAGCCCAGAGTGCTGATGACGATCCACCAAGCCGCCTGGTGAACCTGGCCGCGCAGGATGAGCCACTGCAGCGTTCCAAGCGCCGCGCCGATCAAGGTCCCGATCAGGATGCTGAAATCGGGGGGAACTGCGGCCACGGCCGGCAGCCAGGCCACGGCCCAGCCGGCTGCCGTGATCAGCGCCCACCAGCCGGCGCGGCGAATGTGCGAGCGCAGGACTAGCCACTGCAGCCCACCCAGCGCGACCCCGGCGCTCACCTCGCCCAAGGCTGCCCCCACGATCCAGCCCAGGGTGGTGGCCATCACCCACTGCACCCACAGGGACCAGTCAAAGGCGGCCCGTGCCTGGTCAGACATCTGGGCTACCCCAGTTAGCCCTTCACCGAGCCGGCCAACAGGCCACGGACGAAGAAGCGCTGCAGCGAAAAGAAGACCACCAGCGGCAGGAGCATCGAGACAAACGCCCCGGCCGTGAGCAGGTGCCAATCGGCCCCGCGCGAGCCGACGATTTCGGCCAGGCGCATGGTCAGCACCTGGACGTCCGGCTTGGCGCCGATAAAGATCAGGGCCACCAGGTAGTCGTTCCACACCCACAGGAACTGAAAGATGGCAAACGAGGCCAGGGCCGGCACCGACAGCGGCAGGATCAGTTGGATGAAAATAGTAAAGTGAGACGCGCCGTCGATAAAGGCCGATTCCAGGATGTCTCGAGGCAGCCCGCTGATATAGTTGTACAAGAGATAGGTCGCCAGCGGCAGGCCAAAGCCGGTGTGGGCCAGCCAGACCGCCAGGAAAGTGCCGTTCAAATTCAACTTGACATAGTCGGTCAGAATCGGCACCAACGCGATTTGCAGTGGCACCACCAGCAGCGCCACGACCATGGTAAACAAGCTCCTCCGGCCGGGGAAGCGCATCCAGGCAAAGCCGTAGGCGGCAAAGGCGGCGATCAAGATCGGGATGACCGTGGCCGGCACGGTGACGGCCAGGCTGTTCAAAAAGGCGCCCGTAAAGTCATCGCCCTGCACGATCTTTTTATTGCCGTCTGTGTCGACCAGCTCGTATTGCTTGCCGATCAGGACCTGGCTATAGTTATCGAGGGTAAAATTCGTCCGCATCGTCCAGCGCTGTTCCTGGATCTCGATGCGCCCCACGCGCTTGTTGCCTATCCAGGTCACCCTGCGGCCGTCCGGCGTTGAGATGCTCTGGCGAAACTCTTCGAAAGTGCCCCGCACGCCGGCAATCTCCATCACCCCGTCGCGGTTCAGCTCGTCGCCCGGTTTGAACTCTTCCACCTTCATCCATTCCCGGTGCGGCAAAATGCTCCACCAGCCCGAGGTATCGATGTCGAACTTGGTTCGAAACGACGAGACAAATACACCTAACGTCGGCACCGTCCACACGAAAATGATCACGAACAGCACCGCATTGACCAGGATCGCCCTGATCAAGCGCTGTCTTTTAGCACTCGCACCTTGCTTTTCCATCAGAACGCCTCCTGCTTGGCAAACTGCCTGAGGTTATAGACCATGACAGGGATGACCAGCACCAGCAGGACGATGGCGATGGCCGAGCCAAAGCCAAAGTTGCGGTTGGTGAAATACTGCCGGTAAAACTGGGTGGCGATCACGTGCGTGCCAAATTGCCCGCCGGTCATCACCATGACGACGTCGAATATCTTGAGCGTGAAAATAATGACCGTCGTCGAGACGGTGATGATCGTGCCCATGATATAGGGGATCATGATCTGGAAAAAGACCTGGAACTCGTTGGCGCCGTCGACGCGGGATGCCTCCAACAACTCGGACGGAATGCCCTTGAGCGCGGCCGAAAACAGCACCATGGCGTAGCCGGTCTGCAGCCAGATCACGATCACGATCAGGAACAGGTTGTTCCATGGCTGCACCAGGGCCGTCCAAGCCTGCGGCTTGCCGCCAAACGCCACCCACAAGGCATTGAGCAAGCCGATTTGGGCTGCGTTGGGATCCTTGACTTCGTAGATAAAGTTCCAGATCACGCCCGCCCCCACCATCGAAATCGCCATGGGCAAGAAAATCAACGACTTGGCGACCGTCTCAAAGTTGCTGCGATCGGCCAGGACGGCGATGAGCAAGCCGATGATCACACACAGGCTGGCTCCAAACAAGATCCACAGCAAGTTGTTCCGAAAGGATTCGATCATGATCCGCTCGGTGAAAACGGCCACGTAATTCTGGAAGCCCACAAAGTTGATGCTGTCGCGATCGAACAGGCTGATCCAAAACGTTCTCAAAGTGGGGATCGCCAGGTACCAGGCCAGGATGGCAACGGCTGGGCCGACAAAGACAAAAGGCTGCAGCCGGCGCACCCAGTCGGAAGGGAGCCGTTCAACCAACCAGTTGGAAAGCACGTATAAAACACCGACTCCCCCCACACCCAACACGATCGCCACCAACGCGATCACAATTTTGGGAGCCTGGCCATCCCGCAGGAAGAGAAAGCCCCGCCAGAGGACCACGAAGGTGATGACGGGGATGATGATCGAGATGATCAAGCGCCCTAACGCGCTCACCAGCCACTCGACGACGTCCCTCGGTCGAGCATCAGTATCCATCAAACCTGACATGTTTTACCTCCTCGTCTAGCAATCTTGGGCTAGCAGATTGTCGGAGAGACATCTCGCTGAGCCTACCTTCCCGAAAGCTCCCAGCTTTCGGGAAGGTGAAAAAGCGTTCTCTCCGACAAACTCCTAGCAGGCTGTCGGAGAGACCTCCGTAGGGCAGGTTTCCATACCTGCCGCAAGCTCGGCGGCTAT
>JAFGFO010000030.1 GCA_016931085.1 Thermoflexales bacterium | reverse complement strand
TTCGGGGAGGTAAGTGGGGCGACAGGCCGCAAAATGACGCCATTGTGGGGGATGTATGCCCGCAATTGCCTTTCGCTTCGAATGCCCACTACTCCCTTCCTGGAAGGTTTACAGTGGGACTAGCGTACTACAGACAGAAATGGTTTTTTTTGATACAATAACACTGCAGACTCCCAAGTGGTGTCCTTGTCGGGTGCCATCGGCCAATTTTTTTGCGTTTTGTTTTTTATCATCAACTCGCCGACGAGACTACTTACTTGAGGAGGTGCAACATGGAGCCTAAAGAAAGCGCGCCCAGGGGGCAGGGCCTGGTCGAATTTGCCTTGGTATTGCCCATCATCTTGTTCTTGAGCCTGGGCATCATCGACTTTGCCCGCATCATCTTTATCTTTAACGAGGTCTCGAACGCGGCCCGCGAGGCGGTGCGCCACGGGGCGGTCTACCCCAGCGATTGTGCCGGCATCGAGAACAAGGCGACCAACCTGATCCTTGTGCCACGCGCCGACGTGATCGCCGTTGTCACCTTCGACGATGGGGCTACGCAGCAGGCCGTCTGCCCAGGCTATCCCGATCCGGTGATGTCGGGCTACCGCGTCAAGGTGACTGTGGAGGCGGCCATCACTCCCCTGACACCCGTCATCAACAACTTTATCACCTCTGTCCCGATCCGCTATACGGCCTCGCGCACAATCCTGCTGACGGGAGCCGTCCCGCCGCCGCCGCCGCCGCCGCCGCCGGCGACCGTCACGCCGACGCCGGGGCCGCCGGTGGCCGTGCCTGTGTGCACGCCTGTGAGCGGTGGCGTGCCGCTTCAAGTGACATGCACCGATAATTCGACTGGCGGCCCAACGTCATGGAGCTGGGATTTTGGCGATGGCACGAGCAGCACCGACCAAAACCCGCCTGTGCACACCTACTCCAACGCGGGCAGCTATACGGTCCAGTTGACGGTACTTGGGCCGGGCGGCTCCGATACAGCCTCGGTGACCATTGTCGTCAGCCCTGGCCCGGTGGCCGCCTTCACCTGCTCGCCCTCGTCGGGCAACCGCCCCTTGGACGTGATCTGCACCGATAATTCGACCGGCAGCGTTACGGACTGGACATGGGATTTTGGCGACGGCGGCAGCAGCACGGACCGAAACCCACCCGCGCATACTTACTCCAACGCCGGCTCCTTCGTGGTCCAGTTGACCGTCACCGGCCCCGGCGGCAGCAGCACGGCCAATCAGACCATCACGGTGTACGAGCCGGCCGGCGTATCGGCGCTCAACTGCTCGCCGTCGAGCGGGCAGGCACCCCTGGCGGTCAATTGCACGGCGGCGACGTCGGGCGACATCGCGGTCTATATCTGGGAGTGGGGGGACGGCAGCTCGGATTACGGCTATCCCCCGCCCACTCACATCTACTACGCAGCCGGCGATTTTACTGTCCGGCTGACGGTCCAGGGTCATGGGGGCGGCTCGGCCTCTGCGCAAACGACCATCGCGGTTACCGCCCCGCCGGTCGACGCCCTCTTCGACTGCACGCCTACCTCGGGGGCTGTGCCCTTGAGCGTCTCGTGCACCGACGCCTCTATCGGTGAGCCAAGCTCGTGGAGTTGGGATTTTGGCGATGGTGGGACGAGCAGCCAGCAGAATCCTTCTCACACCTACAATGCGCCAGGCACCTATAACGTCTCCCTGACCGCCTCTGGCCCGAACGGCAGCGATACCGAGCTCAAGACTGGCTACATCGTCGTGGCATCGGGAGTTGCCGAGTTCAGTTGTACGCCTGTCGCTGGTGTCAATCCGCTCACCATCTCGTGCACCGATGCTTCTACCGGCAGCCCGACGGCCTGGAGCTGGAACTTTGGCGATGGCTGGGCGAGCAGCCTGCAGAATCCGACTCACTTGTACCTGTATGGGGGGATCTATACGGTGACCCTGACGGCGTCGGGTTCGGGCTGGAGTGATACCAACACCAAGACCAGCTACATCTCGGTGGTGGATCTGTATTTCGCCACCTACGAGGTGTGCGCTTCGGCCAACAACAAAGCCAATATCTACGTGCGCGCCACGCTCACCAATACCTTGAAGCTGCCGATGACGTCCATCGTCGTCCGGGATACCACGGCCGGCGTGGAGTTGGATCCCTACAGCAACTACCGCTTTTGCAAGCTGGTGGAGACCGGTACCGGTGACAAAGGTGATACGCACCTCACCACGGCCTCGGCGGTGATCGGCGGCGCGACGGTGGTCATCTCGGCCACGCAGTCCGCTGTCACGAGCTGCCCGGCGACGACTTGCCCGTAGTTTGGGAAGGAGTGATTACGATGAACGAGCTATATGTTCGATTGCAGAGAAAAAACGAGTCAGGCCAGAGTCTGGTCGAGTTCGTCTTGGTGAGCATCCTGGTGGCCCTGCTGCTGGCCGGGCTTGTCGATCTGGGCCGGGCGTACTTTACCAAGATCGCCATCACCGACGCCGCCGGCGAAGGCGCCATCTACGCCTCCATCAAACCAAGCTGCCTCACGCCGGCCAATTGTGCCGCGCCTAATAATGTCGAGGACCGCGTCAAGAACTCGAGCGCCGAAACAGGCATGGTCAATCCGGCTAATGTGCATGTCATCACTTCGTACACCAACCCCAGCCCGGGCCAGTTGGTCAGCGTGACGGTGAGTTACGATTTCCAGCTCATCACACCCTTTGTCTCGACGATTGTCGGCAGTGATATCTTGGTGATCAGAGCCTTGGCCACCCAGGTCATCCAGTGACGGGTGTTATGCTGAGCTGGCTCAGCATAACACCCGTTGCGTGAACTCCAGCCCAGGCCGGCAAGACTGCCGGCCTGGGCTGTTTAAGAAACTGGTGGCTTCCCCCGTATCTTTTTGGCCTCCTCAGCGGTATTATGTGTAGAGACAGAGAAACAGTCTAAAAATGACCGGCAGCGGTCTATTCAACCCATAGGAGGTAAACATGTTTAGGAAAAATGAACAAGGTCAGGCAATCGTCATCTTGGCCATCGGCATGGTTGTCTTGCTGATCTTTGCTGCCCTGGCCATCGACGCCGGCAATGCTTACACCGCCAAGCGAGAGGCGCAGAACGCGGCTGACGCCGTGGCACTCGCCGGCACGCGGCAGTTGGCAATAGAATGTAACAAGTACCTGGACACCGATCCCAACACGAACCCGGTCGCCAGCAACATCACTGGAAAAGCGGCCGAGTTGGCAACCGCCAACGACATCGACGTGGCCGCGAACCCGCTCGAGCTCTGGTATCTCGACTCGGAGGGCACGCGCCTGGCCAAGATCGGCAGCGGCGCCGTGCCGTGCGGCTGTGGCCCTGGCGCAGCGCGGGGCGTCGAAGGTATCGTCAGCAACCCCACCCAGAGCTTTTTGGCCGGCATTATGGGCCAGGATGTCCTGGGCGCCAAGGCGAGCGCCAAGGCGCGCTATGCGCAGGTTGGCCGGGTCAGCGGCGGGCTTTACCCTCTTACCCGCATTCCTCCAACGGGTGGCTTCGTGCTGGGCGAGGAAGTCATCATCCGTGATGCGCCATCAGGTGAGGAGAGTATGCCGGGCAACTTTGGTTGGCTGACGTGGGCTGGCTCGCCCGACGCGAACCAGTTGGAGTTTTCGATGACGCCACCTGGCGACAGCGAGACCTATATCAATCCACACAATCCGAACGATCACAGCCTCGACCCTGGTGACTGGGTGGAGGGGGCCACCGGTAATATGGCCGCGCTCAAGAAAAATCTCGACCAGTATTGGGTCAACACCGGCCGGATCATCGTCTTCCCACTGTTCGACGCTTTTGAAGGTGTGGGCTCGAACGGCAATTACCGTGTGGTTGGTTATGGTGCCCTGGAAATCACCGGCTATAACTTTGGCGGAAGCAATAAAGACGATATTGGCATTCACGCTGTGCTCACGCCCGCGATCGTCAATGGCGATTGGGCCACCTCCGTCACCTGCGAGAATGAAACCGGCGTCTATAGCATCAAGCTGACGCCCTAAGGGCCGTAGTAACGGCACAAGATCGTATACCTGACCGACAATTGAATAACACAAGTGCACCCACCGCTAAGGTGGGTGCACTTGTGTTGCGAATATGCCCCATTTGGGTGATAGACAAAATCGCCCACCTCGCGTACAATTCTAGGTGCGACGCACTTTCTTCGAGTGCGTTGCACCTGGAGAAAGTAACCATGTCATCTGTCACGCCCGAGGCTGACCCACGCCTGCTGGAGGCGTTGGCCAGTCTCAATCAAATCGGCGCGGCCATCAACCGCCTCGGATCGCGCGATGGCATCAGCGTCGAAGCAACGCTGCGCCTGATCGCCGAGAGCGCCACCAAGGTGCTGCCCGGCGCCTCGGCCGTGATCTATACCTACGACCCGGCCCGGGAGGCTTTTGACCTGGACTCGCGGGTGTCGGCCGGTGAGCCATCCGGTGTGGGGACAGCGCCGGGCACGCCGCCCGAGGACGCGCCTCGCCCAGCCGGCATAGGCGTGCGCGCCCTCAGCCAACGCCGCCCCGTGTTGTCTTACCAGGAGACTGACCTGGACATTCACCCGGCCAAGGTGCGGGCCGGCGCCAAGACGATGGCGTGCTTCCCCCTTGAGGTGGCGGGGCGGCCGGTGGGCGCGCTGTACGTCTACCTGCGGCGGGCGCGCCGCTTTAGCCGGCTCGAGCTGCTCATGCTGGATAACTTTGTCAACCAGGCGGCCATGGCCATCGACCAGGCGCGCCGGCTGGCCGGCGTCCGGCGCGAACTGGCGCGCAAGGAGGACGAGCTGAACCGCCTGCGCCGCGCCGGGCTACTGATCTCGTCCCGCTTGCGGCTGGAAGAGACGCTGGAAGCCATCTTGCAAATGGCGTTGGAAGTGACCAACGCGCATTACGGTATTTTTAGGCTGGTGGGTAAAAGCGGCCAGTTGGTCACGCGCGCCGTCGCCGGCGAGCGCCTGGCCCAGCCTTTGGTGGAGGCTTTGCCGCTGGACGAAAGCTCTGTGATGGGCTGGGTGGCTGCTCACCGCCAGCCGGTGTGCATTCCCGACCTGCGTGCCGAGCCGTGGGCGCGTATTTATTATCCCTTCGACGCCGGGCTGGACATGCGCTCGGAGTTGGCCGTGCCGCTGATCGACGCCAGCGGCCGCCTGGAGGGGGTGCTCAACCTGGAAAGTCCCCGCCTGAGCGCCTTTAGCGAGCAAGACAGCCACCTGCTGCAAGCCCTGGCCACCCAGGCGTTGATTGCCATCCAGGAGGCACGCCTGCTGGATGCCCTCCAAGACGTGGCGCAGCGCTTGTTGGCGCAGCCGTGCGGCGAGCTTTTGTCCTACCTGGTCGAGTTGGCTTGCGAGCTGCTGGGCGTGAGCACCAGCGCGGTCTGGACGCTGGAAGAGGAGCAGTTGGTGCTGCAAGTGGCCAACTCCGGCTACCAGCACGGCGAGCGAGTGCCGCTGCACGGCAGCCTCAGTGGCCAGGCAATCCTCGAACGCGGCCCGGTGGTGTCTGGCGACGTGCGCAGCGACCCACGTTTTAACCGCCCCGATCTGGCTGTGGAGCAAGGCTGGCACCGCGCGCTGGTCGTGCCGGTGCTGGCTACCGGCGATCGCCAAGCGAGTGAGCCGCTCGGGGCGTTTGGCGTGTATGCTGGCGAGAGCGGCGTGGAGCACCTGGCCTGGTCCGAGTGGGATAAGAAGGTCTTGACTTGCCTGGCTCACTACGCGGCCCTGGCCGTGCACAACGCGGCCCGCCAGGAAGCGCTGCGAGCCGCCCAGGAACAACGCGCGGTGGCCGAGACCTTTGCCGCCGTGGGAGACGTGGCCGCCAATCTTTTCCACTCGATGAACAACAAGCTGGGCACTATCCCTGTGCGCGTGCAGGGCATCCAGGACAAGTGCCGGCTGGCCCTGGCCGCCGATAGCTACCTGGCGGCCAACCTGGCCGAAATCGAGCGCAGCGCGGCGGAAGCGCTGGCGGCCGTGCGCGAGAACTTGTCTCACCTGCGCCCCATCCACGTGGAGCCCGTGAACGTGGCCGCTTGCGTGGCGGCCGCCATCGAGGCAGCCGAGCTGCCGGCCGGCGTTATCGTCCGGCTCGACGCTCTTGAGGAGCTGCCGCCGGTGGTGGGCGGGCGGCAAAGTCTCGTCCTGGTGTTCACCAATCTGCTGCAGAACGCGCTAGATGCGATGAAAGGGCAGGGGGAGCTTGCCATCCAGGGCGCGCGGCGCGGCGACTGGGTCCAAATCGCCGTGGGCGACAATGGCCCCGGCATCCCGGCCGAGCTGCACGAGCGGATTTTCGAGCTCGACTTTTCAGGCCGCTCCGCAGCGCGCCCCAACAAGCTCGGCTTTGGCCTGTGGTGGGTCAAGACGCTCATGGCCCGCCTGGGCGGATCGGTCAGCGTGGAGAGCGATGGCCAACACGGCACGACCTTTCATCTCAAGCTGCCGGCCAAGGAGGTGTCATGACACCATGTGCTAAAGATGAATTTTTTCACCGCAGAGAGCGCAAAGACCGCGGAGATTTTAAGAATTTTCTTTGCGTTCTTTGCGGTCCCGGCGGTTATTTTCGAAGGTTAGGTCATGACGCCGGCTGAAATGCACGCCTTGATTGTCGAAGACGACCGCGCCTGGCAGCAAATCCTGGCCGAAATCCTGGCGGATGCCGGCCTGGCGGTGGACGTGGCTGGCGATTTGGAGATGGCTGTCCATCACCTGCGCTCTGCCCCTCACCGCCTGGCGCTGGTGGATTTGTCGCTGGTGGGCAGCGATCCACACAACCAAGACGGTCTGCTCGTGCTCGAAGCGGCGCGCCGTTACGATCCCGGCTGTGTGACGATTCTGCTGACCGGCTATGCCACGGTGGATCTGGCGGTCAATGCCCTGACCGAGCACGGGGCGTTTACCTGCCTTCACAAGGAAAGCTTCAACCGCGCCCAGTTCCGCGACTTGATCGGGCGTGCCCTGGCCCGCCCCCCAGCCTGGATCGGCGCGCCCAGCCTGGAGGAGCCGCCGGGCGGCGCTTCCGAAGCGCCCGGCCAGTCTGGGCTGGCCCTGCTGGTCGAAGACGATTCGGGCTGGCGCAGCATCCTGGCCGAGCTGCTGGGCGACGCCGGCTACCTGGTGCGCGCGTGCGCCGGCCTGGGCGAGGCCCTGGGCTGCTTGCGCCGCGAGAGCTATGCGCTGGCGGTGGTAGATCTGTCGCTGCTGGGCAGCGCCGCCGCCTGGGAGCGAGCGCCGGAGCAAGAGCTGGGCGGCTACCGTCTGCTGGTCAGCGCGCGAGCGGCCGGTATCCCCACCATCGTCGTCAGTGGCATGGCCGCCCCTGATGACATCGAGCGCACCTACACCCAGTACGGCGTCTTTGCCTATCTCGAAAAGCAGGCCTTTGATCGCGCCGCGTTTCTGCGCGCCGTGAGCGAGGCGCGGGCGGCCAGTCTGGGCGGCAGCGAGCTGGAGCTCCTGACCGGGCGCGAGCGGGAGGTGCTGGATTTGCTGGCGCAGGGCATGACCAACAAGGAGATCGCCCAGGCATTGGTCATCAGCACCAACACCGTCAAGCGCCACCTCAAGGCCATCTTTGAAAAGCTGGACATCCACACCCGCTCGGCAGCCGCCGCCAAGGCGGTGGGCGGCTGAGGCCCTCGGCGGCTGAGGCGGCCTTCTTTGATTTTAGCCCAGACAGTGGTATACTTGTACGTAATGCGTAATGCGTAAAACGTCATGCGTTCCATTGGTCTAGGGGGGAGCTATGCGACGTACACGAGTTTTGGTCCTGCTTGGCATTCTACTGGTCGTGGGTGGGGCGGTCTATCTGTTGACCCACTTACCTGCCTTAGCCTATATCCGCTACGCCGAACACACGCGGATAGACGAGTTTAACCTTGGCAAGTTTTACCACACCGGCATGACGCGCCGCGAGGATGGCGAGGTCACTCTCTTGTCGCTCGGTATCGCTGGGGAGTGGGTCTCGGCCCCCATCACCGGCTTGCCGCCGCTGTATGGGCACGCCATGATCCAGCGCAACGGTTATGTGTACGTCATCGGCGGCGTCACCGGCTGGACGAGCCAGGTCGTTCTGACGCGCAGCGTGTATGTTTCGCGTATCAACACGCAAACAAACTTTTTGGAGCCTTTCGAGCTGACGACGCCCTTGCCCCCCTTGGCCTATCCGCTTGGCGTGTATGACCACTCCGCCGTTGTGGTGAGCGATTGCCTGTACGTCGTGGGAGGCCGCGACCCGGCCGAGAACGCGAGCCGGGCGGTTGTGTTCGCCCGCTTCAATCCGGATGGGACCTTGGGTGACTGGCAGACGGCTGAAGCCCAACTGCCGGTGCCGCGCGCCCGCGTGCCGGCGGTCGAGATAAACGGCTTCATTTACCTGGCCGGCGGGCAGCATGTGCAAGGGGGTGGGGGCACGGACGTGGTTTTGTATACCCGCCCCACTTCGCCGACCGGGCAGATTAGCGAATGGCTCACGGCCACTGCCAGGTTGCCCTACCCCTCGTTTGGCCACATGGTGGCGGCTTACGAAGGGCGCTTGTACAGGGTGGGAGGGTATTATCCTGCCCCGCTGCCGAAAGGGGGGGCGAAGCCTGAGGTGCACTATGTCACGCCAACGCTCAGCGGCGATATTGTGCCGCCTGGGTGGATCACGACTGTGCTCATGCCCGACAGCCTGGTGGGGGGCGATCTGTTGGCCTTCAACGGCGAGTTGGTGATCCTGGGCGGCATGCCGAATTATCCGTTGTCTATCACCCCTACAGCCCAGGCGCGGGCGGCCTTGGTGGACATCGAGTCGGGCAAGATCATTACCGACGAGGAGATCGTGCCGAATGGCTGGTTCGAGGCGCCGGCGCTGTCCCGCCCCTTGGCCTGGCACAAGGCTGTGCTGGGCCCGGGCAATGAATACATTTACGTGCTGGGCGGAACGGATGGAGGAGATCAGCCCCTGCCCATCCAAAGCACCTTCAATCGCGGTCGAACGACCGGCATGGAGACCGGCGCGGTCTTTGCCCGCTCCGGCTGGTATCTCGGCCCGACGATCGAGCTGGGCCGCGAGCGCAAGGTGCTCGAGTTCGACTGGACGGTCGAGCTGCCCGATCCCTCGACCAGCCTGGACCTGGAGTATCGCACCCAGACTATCGCCGGCAACTGGAGCTCCTGGATAGTCCCTGCTTCCCAATCTGCCTCAGCCGGCAGCAAGATCACCTATACGGTGCCCTTTACCGATGCGTCGGCCTTCCGCTTCGAGTATCGCCTCTGGCTGACCACGACCAAGCCCTTGTCCTACACGCCGAGCTTTCACCGTTTCAGGCTGGAGTACGACGTGGCCGAGCCGCCGCGCTTTGAAAAGATTGCCAGCCCTCCTTCCGGCCAAGGGGTGCTCCCTTACCAGCACATCACGTACACGCTTCCCTTTTCCAATCCCAACATATACGAGTTGAAAAATGTCGTCATCCTCGACACGCTGCCCGAGTTCCTTACTTACCTGCCCGGCAGCATGACGGCCACCGGTGGTGATGGCTTCGCCATCGTGCCGGACGACAGTGACCTGCCCCGGCTGCGGTGGAGGATCGCCGAGCTGCCGAGCGGGGGTAGTGGCCAGGTGAGCTACATAGCCGTGGTCAGCAGCACCGCGCCGGAGGGCACGTGGCTTGAGAACAAGGCCGAGTTTCGATCGGACAACACTGACCCCAAGTCCTCTGTTGCCTTGCATCCCGTGGTGGGCAGTATCAAGTCGCCCCAGTTGGCCAAAATGGCCGAGCCGTCGCCCGGGCCGGTATTGCCTGGCCAGTCGATCACCTACACGCTGGCTTATTCCAACCCGCCGAACAATATGCTGATGAAGGTGGTCATCAGCGACGTGCTGCCGGCCGGGCTGAGCTTGATCTCGTGCGACCCGGATTGCCAGCAGCTAGGCTCCGAGCTGCGCTGGGCCATCGACGAGCTGCCCTCGCCCGGCGAGGGACAGGTGAGCTTTGCCGCCCGGGTCGATGCAGGTGCGCTCAACGGGACGCTGATCACCAACACCGGCTACTTGGGCGCTTGCGTGGTGGGCTATCCCAGTTGTACGCCGCTTCAGACCAGCGATCCGATTGTGCACCAGGTGGTGGCGCCTCTTTCACCCCAGATCGACAAGTCGGCCTCCCCGCCGAGCGGCGCAGCCGTGTCGCCCGGCGCGCACATCAGCTACACGCTCGCCTACACTCACAGCGCGGCATTAGCTTTGAGCGTGGTGATCAGCGACGCTTTGCCCCTCAGCACGACCCTGGTTTCGGGCTGTGACGCGCCGGCTTGCCAGCAGGTGGGGGACGTGCTGCGCTGGCAGTTTGACGACGTCGCGCCAGGCCAGCCGCGCCAACTCGGTTTTGTCGTTGCGGTCGATCCGGCCGCCGTCGATGGCCAGGTGATCTCCAACACTGCGTATGCTGCGGGCTGCGGGCCGGCCACCTGCGCCGAGGCCGTAGCCAGCCCGCCGGCCACTCACCAGGTTAGGATAGCCTTCGCAGCCCAAATCGACAAGCTGGCTGACCCGCCGGCCGGCGCGCGCGTGGCGCCCGGCGATCGCATCGCCTATACGCTGGTTTACACCAACCTGGACAATACGGCCCTGGGAAGCGTCGTCGTGACCGACGCGCTGCCGGCTGCTCTGAGCCTGGTGGACGCTTCGTGCACCCCGCCGTGCAGCGAGGGCGGGCGCACCATCACCTGGACGCTGGGGACGCTGGGGGCTGGCCAGAGCGGGCAGGTCCGTTTCGCCGTGCTGGTGGTCGACCAGGCCGCCGACGGCGCGACGATCTCTAACCGGGCTTATCTCCAGGGCAGCACCGGCCGGGTGGCGAGCTTGCCCGTGGACCACACCGTCGTCGTGCCGTACGACCTGGTGGTGACCAAGAGCGACGGCGTGACCAGGGCCAGTGAGGGCGATACGCTGGTCTATACGATCCACTATACCAACCTCGTCCCCAGCGGGCTGGTCACGCTGACCAACGTCGTCATCACCGAAGAACTGCTGCTGAACCCACCGACGCCGGACGACTGGGCCTTGCTCCTGTCCTCGCCGGGCTGGTCGCCGCTGGGCTGGTTCCCCAACCGGGTTGTCCACCAGGCCGGCACGCTGGGGCCGGGCCAGTCGGGCAGCATCACGATCGCCGCCCGACTCGACACCACGCTGCCGTCCGATCCGGTGATCGGCCTGAGAAACCGGGTGAGCGTGGGCGCTGACAAGCTGCACGGGTGCGAGCTGAACGCTGCCAACAACGTCTTTGTCGATGCTGACGCCGTGCGCGGGCCGGACCTGGCGCTGCGCAACGCCTATGCGCCGGCCAAGGTCTCGCCCAACGCGCCGCTGCGGATCAGCGCAGAGTTGGTCAACCAGGGTGTGTCGCCGGCGTTGAGCTGGGAGGACGTCATCACGCCTGGTTTGGGCCGCTGGTTGGCGGTCGAGCTGTATGCCAAGCCAGCCGGCTTTACGCCGGCCGGGCCCCCGGCCGAGCCGCGAGATCACGCCGGCGGGTGGTGCAATACAGACGATGTGCCTTGCCCCTCTGAGAGCCAGCGCATGGAGTATTTGTACTTTGTGACCTCGCCGAATGATTACCCGTTGGGGGCTGGCGAGTCGCGGAGCGTGTCGTTCAAGATCAGCCTGGCGCAGACGGGGGTCTATTCCTTGTACTTGCAGGCGGACGTGGGCAATCCCACTGATCACGATTATGGCCGCGTGCTGGAAGCCAACGAGGATAACAACGTCGCGTTCTTGGGCACCATCACGGTGGAAGCCGGCGCGAGCAGCGGATACATTTACCTGCCGCTCGTGGTGAAAAATGCTCCATAGCGGCCATATGGCAGCGTATGACCTGACCTGAAACCTTAAACCTTGAAACCTTAAACCATCATAGGGGGGAATGATGAAACACAAATCACGCCTGATCACTTGTATCGTCCTGGTATTGGCGGGCCTGATGGTGTGGGCCGGGAGCGCCACCGTTTCGGCCAGCATCCCCAACTCGCCGGCTTACCAGTTTGATACACCGTCGCCGCCCACGGCCACCAACACGCCGCCCACGCCGCCCACAGCCACTGACGTGCCGCCCACGGCCACCGACACCCCGCCCACGGCCACCGACACGCCGCCCACGGCCACCGACACGCCAGCCACGCCGCCCACGGCCACTTATACCCCGCGGCCGGGTGAGCCGACTGCCACGCCGCGGCCGGCCGGGCCGAGCGCTACCCCGCGGCCTCCCCAGGGAGGGGGCAGCAGGCCACAACAGCCGCTCGTCACGCCCTACAGCGTGGCGGTGGGGTGGTACGCCGTCGTCGTCAAACCCAACGGGCTGAACCTGGGCGACGCGCCCGGTTTTGACGCGTCCCACGTGCAAATCGTGGGCAAAAGCAGCCGGGTGTGCGTGATCGGCGGCCCGCTTCGCGCCGATAGCCTGTGGTGGTGGAAGTTCCGCACCGAGACGGGTGTGGAAGGCTGGGGGGTGAGCGACGACGTCGAGCGGAGAGCAAGCGACGAGCTGTGCCTGGCGCCGGCCGGCACACCCACGGCCATTGCCACGCCACGTCCGCCGACGCGCCAACCCGTCGTGAGGGTGGGCGCCACAGCGACCCGCACGCCCACGCCCGTGACGCCCACTGGGACATCGCTTACGCTGGCGCTCGACGACCTGGGCGTGCACATCGTCCTTCAGGGTGAGACCCTGTTTTGCCTGGGGCGTGCCTATGGCATTAGCCCGTGGGCCATTGCCCGGCGGAATAGCCTGGCCTCGCCCAACGCCTTGTCGGCCGGCCAGATTTTGAACATCCCGGCCGAAAAGTGGGACAACATTCCGCCTGGCCTGGCTTGCCCGCGGCAGTTTGAGCCGCCGGGCGTGCCGGGAGCGGCCGCGACGGCGCTGCCCACGGCAGCCCCGCAGTCTCCCGCGGCCCCGCCATCGGCCTGCCGGGCAGTCCACCGGGTCGTTTCGGGTGATACCTTGTGGTCTATCGCGCGGCGCTATGGGGGCTCGCCCGTGAGCATTGGAGCGGTCAACGGGCTGAATAATCTCAATTTGATCTTTGTGGGAAGCAGCTTGTGTATTCCGTGAGGAAAAACAGACTTCCGAAGTCTCAAAGACTTCGGAAGTCTGGCTCTATTGCAGCATCGTCTCCAGCATAGCTTCACGCCGGGTGGCTGTGTCAATGCCCCACTCCAGGCCGGCCTGGCTCAAGGGGGGGGTATAGTGGATCAAAGAAGATAACACGACACGTTGGCGTTGGGTCAACTCTAACGTGGCTCGAGTGACCTCGCTTCGCTGCTCGCCGGAGAGGGTGGGGAGCAGCTCCATCGCCTGGCGCATCTCGGATTCCATCTGGATGATGGCCAGGTCGTCGATGACGCCCAGGTGGCCCAGGGCCATCACTTCTTCCAGGCGACTGGTGGCGAATTTCAAGTGCAGCTCGGCCTGCTTGTCTGAGGGCGTCAGCCAGCTTTCAAGCTGTTCGCCAAATGCCTTGAGTGGATAGAGCGCCTGGCCGGGCAGGCTGCCTGAAGCGTGGATGGTGCCGGTGGTGACCAGGGACAACAGCAAGATGGTCAGCCCCAGTGTGGAGGCCAAACGCAGCAGGCTCAGTTGAGGCGCGCGCCATACAGGCCCCCGGACTGGTGCCGGCCGCGGCGCGGGCAACTGGCGCAGGTGGTTCAGCAGGCGCGTCTCGACGCGGGAGCGTGCATCGCCGGGCATGGTAGGTGCAGGCTGCTCGTAGAGCGCGGTTGCGGTGCGCAGCAGCGCTTCCAACTGCTCCGCCTGCGCGGGATGGCGCGCCAGGCAATCCTCTACACTTGCCCGCCCCGAGCGCAAATCGAGCAGGCAGGCATCCAAGAGTGTATCGATCTGTGTTTGTTGTGTGTTCATCCACTCTGCTCCACGATCCGGCCCAACGCCGCTAGCCCTCGATGCTGCAGCGCTTTGACGGCCCCTTCGGTCTTGTTCAAGATGTGAGCGATCTCGCTGGCGCTCAAACCGATATAAAATTTTAGGATGATGACCTGCTGCTGCTCATCGCTGAGCAGGCGGATCGCTTGATTGAGCTTGACGTTGGCCTCTCCCAACTCGATCCTGCCATTTCCTAATGGCGCGCCATTAGGAAATGGCGCCCGCTCGTCGGGCATCGTCTCGTCCAGCTCAACTTGCGGGCGGCGCTGCTGCCGCCGCCAGTGATCGATCACGCGCGCCCGGGCGATCTTGAACAGCCAGGCCGAAAAGGGAAAGCCGGTGTCCGTATAGCTCTCGATGCTTTCCAACGCTCGTAAAAAGACTTCGGCTGTCAAGTCTTCGGCGGTGGCCGCGTCGTCGACCCGGTGAACCATGTAGCGGTAAATGCTGTCGACGTTGCGGTGGTACAATTCGCTGATGGCCGCCTCGTCGCGCCGCCGGGCACGCTTGATCAGTGATTTTTCATCTTTCGGACGCACCAGACATCCTTACGTGCAAGCCTGAGTCATGTATGATACCGTCTTGGACTTGAAAAAGATACGGCTTGTGGCGCTACTGCATTTTCAAGACGACGGGTGCTTCTTTCCACAGCTCTTCCAACTGGTAAAAGTCGCGCTGGTGGGGGGCAAAAATATGGACGATCACGTCGGTATAGTCCATCAGGATCCAGCCTGACAGCGCGTCGCCTTCGGTGCGGCGCGCGTGGGCGCGGAACTTTTGGCGCACCGCTTCGTCAACGCCCTCGACGAGCGCCTTGAGCTGGCGCTCGCTCGTGCCGCTGCAGATGACGAAATAATCGGCAAACACGGCCAGCTCGCGTATGTCCATCACCATGATGTCCTCCCCCTTCTTTTCGGCAATGGCCTCTAGGATGCAGTGGGCTAATTCAATTGAATTTACGTGTGAAATCTTTTCCTCCTGACTCAATGTGACTCGTAACTGGCTCTATTCTAACACATTTGGGCCGTTCATTCAACTTGGTCTGCGTAGGCGGGTGTGCGTCAAAGTTTTGCACGAATAGGGCGCTGGTCGCCCCCAAATGAATTCGCAGGCACTTGAAGGATTATCCACTCTCTGGTATGATTGGGATTAGGAGTGCTTGTCATTCATCAGCTCTTAGACCTTTAGGGTCTTGAACAGCGGAGGTTTGCCGTGAACAGTGTGGGTATCGTTATCGCTTACTTTCTTCCGATAGGCTTCTTGTTGGTGGCCTGGAATGGTTTGCCGCCGGCGCGGGCTCGCCTGGCGGCCGGCAATGGCCTGCTGGTGATGGGCCTGGCCAGCGTCGCGTATGCTGTGTGCGGTTTCGCTTTCCAGTTCGGCGGCCTGGGCCTGGTCACGTCGCTGTCGGGTTACGAAAGCCTGCGCTCTGTAGCCTCGCTGCTCGGCGCCCAGGAGGCCGGTTGGGGGTTCATCGGCCTGCGCGGATTCTTGTTGGGCGGCGGCGCTGTCACCCCCGAGATCTCCGGCTTGTTTCTGCACCACTTGCCCTTGGTCCTCACCGCTGTCTTGATCCCAAGCCTGGCGCTGGCCGGGCGCGTGCGCAGCCTGGGGCTGGCCGCGCTGGCAGTGGCGATCGCCGGGCTGGTCTACCCGCTGGCCGCTAACTGGATCGGAGGCGGCGGTTGGCTGGCGAACCTGGGTACCCACTTGCAGTTGGGCCACGGCGTGGTCGATTTCGCCGGCGCCGGGCCAGTCTACTTGCTGGGCGGAGGGGTCGCGGCGATTGGCCTGGTCCTGTTCGGTCATCGGCCTCTCACCGCTTCCGACGCGCCGTCCGAGCTGCCCCCGGCACATTTCCCGCTGCTGGCGGCCGTAGGCGCCGGGCTGTTCGGCCTGGGCTGGATGGCCTGGGTGGGCAGTGAGCCGTTGCACGGCGCTGATCCCGCTTTGAATCTGCCTTTGGCCATGACCAATGGCTTGCTCTCGGCGGCGGCGGCGGCGGTGATCACGCAAGGCTACGGTTGGCTGGCCTCGGCACGGGTCGATCCGGCGATGGCCGCTCGCGGCTGGTTGGCCGGTTGGGTCATCGTCAGCGCCGGAGCGCCGTTCATCCCCACCTGGATGGCGCTCGTCTTGGGTACGCTGGCCGGCATCTGGCTGCCCTTGGGGGCGTTTATCGTCGAGCGCGCCCTGCGCCGCGAGGATTCGACCGGTGCCGTCTCGTTGTGTGGCTTGCTGGGGTTGTGGGGGGTGTTGGCGCCGGGAGCGCTGGCCGATGGCAATTGGGGCGCCGGCTGGAACGGCGTAGGCGCAGACGAATACCTGGCTGTCAAGGGGCAGGGGGTGACCGGCATGTTCACGCCGGGCGGCTTTATAGCTGACCCAGGCCAGTTCACGGCCCAGTTGGTCGAGCTGGCGGTCATCCTGGCCCTGGCGGCCCTGGCAGCCTGGATCGTGCTCGGCGTGCTGCGCTTGGCGGCACGCCGGTGGGCTGTCATGTCGCCCTCGCCCGCATCTTCCCAGCTCACATCCCACGCCGGGCAATAAGGTGGGCTGGCTGCCCGGCAGCAGGAACAGCCAGCCAGCTTGTCGTCATCGCAATCTAATATTTGATCTGCCTCGGCAACTGCTTGGCTTGCTCGATCCAGTTCGCGACCTGAGCCAAGGTCGGCAGCTTCCTGACCAGTTTCTTGGCCGCGTTGACCTCAGTCATTTTCTTGATCAGGTTGTCAGCCTTGCGCTTGGACAGCTCGGGGACGGTATCGACTCCCGCAGCTTCCAGCAGGTCAGAGTATTCCTCTCCGACGCCCTTGACACGGAAGAGGTCGGCGCGGTTGACCCATTCCAATATCAGGGTGTCGCCGATGCCTGCTTTTTCAGCCAACTCTTTGCGACCTTTGGGCGTCGCGCCTTTTGCGAGCAGAGCTTCCACGGAACGAACGCCCGCTGCGTTGAGCTTTTTTGCGTACGCTTCTCCGATGCCTTCGATATCAGCTATTTTGGTCATTTTCAATCTCCTGTTTGTGAAATAGGTTTTATACGGCCATGTGCTCTCGCGAACTGGTTGCAACACACATACTTATAGTATAACTGATATGATGTGCTTGTCAAGCTAACCGCAAGGGCGCTTGATAAGGGGGTCAGAATATGTTATGATAGGGCTTGTTAAAGATAGGGATGAGGGAATGCTATGACAAAAAGAATTGCGTCTTACGGCGCGTGGGATTCGCCGATCAAGGCGGAGGCGGCCGCCGCTGGCTCACTTCGCTTGGGCCATCTTGGGCTGGACGGGGAGGCGATTTACTGGATCGAGACCCGCCCGGCCGAAATGGGGCGAAATGCCATCGTGGGGCATGGCCCGGATGGACAGACCGTGGACGCCATCCCGCCTTCTTTCAACGCCTGTACGCGCGTCCACGAGTACGGCGGCAGCGATTTTGCCGTGGTGGACGGTGTGCTTTATTTTTCCAACATGGCTGACCAGCGCCTGTATCGCCAGTCGCCAGGCGGTGTGCCACAGGCCCTGACGCCGGCATCCGCCATGCGCTACGCCGACGGCGTGCTCGACAGCCGCCGGCAACGACTGATCTGCGTGCGCGAGGACCACAGCGCCGCCGGGCAGGAGGCGATTAACACGCTCGTCAGCCTGGCTCTCGACGGCAGCGACGGGGTAGGGCGGGTACTGGCGGCTGGGGCCGACTTTTACGCTTCGCCATGCCTCAGCCCAGATGGCACACGGCTGGCCTATTTGACCTGGAACCACCCCAACATGCCGTGGGATAGCACCGAGCTGTGGCTGGCCAAGCTAAGCACAGACGGTGCGCCGGGCCAGGCGTATAAAATTGCCGGCGGCCCGGACGAGTCCATCTTTCAGCCAGCCTGGTCACCGGACGGTGTGTTACACTTTGTCTCTGACCGGACTGGCTGGTGGAATCTGTACCGCTGGCGTGAGGGGGAGCTTGAGGCGTTGTACGCGATGGAGGCCGATTTTGGCCAGCCTCAGTGGGTCTTTGGGCATGCCAGCTACGGTTTCGAGTCACCCACGTGCCTCGTGTGCAGCTATGTCGAGAAGGGCACGTGGCGACTGGCCAGGCTAGACCTGGCGGCGCACAGCCTGGAGCCGCTCGATATCCCCTACACCGAGATGAGCAAGCTGCGAATGGGACCGGGCTGGCTGGTGATGATTGCCGGCTCGCCCACCCAAGCCTCGTCTGTCGTCCGCTACGATCTGGACAGGCGGCAAGTGGAGGTCCTGCGCCGCTCCAACAACCTGGCGCTTGACGAGGGTTATCTCTCGTACCCGCAGGCCATCGAGTTCCCAACTGAGAACGGGCTGGCGGCCCACGCTTTTTTCTATTCGCCGCGGAACGCAGACTATGCCGCCCCGGCCGGGGACCGTCCCCCCCTGCTGGTGATGAGCCACGGCGGCCCGACCAGCGCCGCGTCGACCACGCTCGACCCAGCTATTCAATACTGGACCAGCCGCGGCATTGCCGTGCTAGACGTCAACTATGGCGGCAGCACCGGCTATGGCCGGGCCTACCGGCAGCGGCTCAAAGAGCAGTGGGGCATTGTTGACGTGGACGATTGCGTGAACGGGGCGCGCTACCTGGTCGAGCGCGGCGAGGTGGACGGTAGCCGTCTGGCTATTCGCGGCGGCAGCGCGGGCGGTTACACGACGTTGGCGGCGCTTACCTTCCGCGAGGTGTTCAAGGCCGGCGCCAGCTATTATGGCGTCAGTGACCTGGAAGCGTTGGCCCGCGAGACGCACAAGTTCGAGTCGCGTTACCTGGATGGACTGGTCGGCCCCTATCCGCAGCGGCGCGACCTCTACCTGGCCCGCTCGCCGATCCACCATACCGCGCGCTTGTCGACGCCGATGATCCTCCTGCAGGGCTTGGAAGACCCGGTCGTCCCACCGGCCCAGGCGCAAAAGATGTTCGAGGCCGTGCGCGCCAAGGGGCTGCCGGTGGCCTACGTCCCCTTCGCGGGCGAGCAGCACGGCTTTCGCCGCGCCGAAAACATCAAGCGCGCGCTCGAGGCCGAGCTGTACTTTTTCGCCCGGATCTTTGGCTTTGAGCCGGCCGACGAGATCGAAGCCGTGCACATCGAGAATTTGTCTTAAACCTGAAACCCATTATGGACCTGATTGGCAAAACCTTGGGACCTTACGAGATCGTAGAGGAGATTGGCGTTGACGGCATGGCTGCTGTCTACCGCGCCAAGCAGGCCGCGCTCAACCGGCAGGTGGCTGTCAAGGTGATGGCCAGCGACCTGATGCGCGATCCCGCTTTCCGTGAGCGCTTTGTGCGTGAGGCGCGGGCCGTGGCTCAACTGGCGCATCCCAATATCTTGCCCGTGTACAGCTTCGGTGAGGAGGCTGAAACGGGCCTGTTGTATTTTGCCATGCAATGGGTCGACGGTGGGCCGTTGGGGCGGCTGCTCGGCCAGCCTTTGGAAGTCGAGGCGGCCGTGCGCATCGCGACCCAAGTCGCGCGCGCACTGGATTATGCTCACAAGCGCGGGCTGGTCCATCGCGACGTGAAACCATCCAACATTTTTCTCACCAGCGATGGCCATCCCCTGCTGGCCGGCTTTGGCATCGCACGTATAGCCGAGGAGACACGCCTGGCGCAGGCCGGGACGCCGCCATTAGGGAATGGTACGCCATGGCCTGATGGCGACTACATGTCGCCCGAGCAGGCCCAGGCTGGGGCGGTGGATCACCGCGCCGACATCTATGCGCTGGGCGTGGTGGCCTACGAAATGCTGAGTGGCCAGCTCCCCTTCCAGGCCGATACGCCGGTGGGGCCTGTGCACCAGCGCACCTTCACGCCTCCTGCCCCACTGTGCACGCTGCGCCCGGATTTGCCCAAGGCGCTCGAACAAGCCGTCATGCGCGCGTTGGCCCAAGAGCCTGGCCAGCGCTATGCCTCGGCCGCCGAGTTCGCTGACACCCTGGAGGCGGCCAGGGCTGGGAGGTGGCGCCTGCCGTGGCCAAGGCCGGCCCAGCGCCCTGCGGGACCGCCTCGCGCCCCGGCCACCGTCCGCGTGCCTCGTGCGCAGACTAGCTCACCGCCTCCCTTGCCAGCCCCTATGCCTTCACCATCCCGGCCCGCGCCTCGCGTTGGAGTGACCGTGCTGGGTTGGGGCAAGTGCTTGCTGCACACTGTTTTGATCCTCGTCGCCGTGGTGATCCTCGTCGCCGTTGCACTCTCAATCTTGGTCGTGATTGCAGCCGGCATGCTCACCGAACAGACGATCGTGCGCCAGGATTGGCGATTGGATGAGGTGGCCATCGATGGAGTTCCCTATTACTACAGGCGAGTGGATTTTGAGCGAGGCCTGGCAGTTGCCGTCGAACCTTACGCGGTGGGGAGGCTGACGAATGTGCAGGTGGACTTTGAGCCGCCGGATGAGATTGTATTCAGCGCCCAACTGCGGGGGAGCGACGTCGCGCTTCAGGTTCGCGTTCGCGAGCAGGCCGGTGTTCCTCACGTGCAGATCGAGCGCTTCAACGACGTCCCCTTGTTCGTGCTGGGAGGATTTTTCTCCGATCGCATTAACAGCGGTTTTGCCCAGGTTTGGGAGGACGCGCCTATCCGTATCGAGAGGATGGAGGTGAGGGAGGACTATCTCACGGCGGTGTATGAGTACAAGTCGGGAGTAGGGAGTAAGGAGTAGGGACATTTATGACCAAAAGTTTCGTCCTCGTCGCCGGCAACATTGGGGCTGGCAAGACCAGCCTGACCGAGCGGCTGGCCTCGCGCTTGGCTTGGCAAGCCGGGTACGAGAGCGTGGCCGATAATCCGTACCTGGCTGACTTTTACGCCGACATGAAAGCCTGGAGCTTTCACCTGCAGGTCTTTTTCCTGGGACACCGGGCGGCCCAGCACCAGGCGCTGGCCGAGTGCTCCCAGCCGGCCATCATCGATCGCAGCATCTACGAGGATGCCTTTATCTTTGCGCGTGCCTTGTACGAGATGAGCAACATGACAGAGCGCGATTATCTGGCCTACCGCCGCTTGTTTGACCTGGTGGCCGGCGGGCTGCCGCCGCCCGATCTCTTGATCTACTTGCGCGCATCGCCCGAGCTGCTGCTTGAGCGGATTCGTGGACGGGGGCGCAGCATCGAGACCGGCATCACGCTCGACTACCTGGGCTTGCTCGATCGTTATTACGAAGAGTGGCTGGCTGATTTTGCCGCCTGCCCGGTGTTGATGATCCCCAGCGATCAATTGGATTTCGTGCACCGCCCCGAGCACCTGGACCTGGTCGTCCAGCGCATCCTCGATCGGCTGCACGGCAAAGAGCAGCTCGTGTTCCCTGATTGACGGACAGATGTACAAAAAGGCTTTGCTCGTCATCGGCGTTATGTTGATTGCCATGATAGGCGGGATGTACGTCATCTCTCGCGTCATCTTGCTGGACGCTTTTGTCGAGCTGGAAGAACAAGATTTGTCCCAAAGTGTCGGCCAGGTCCTGGGCGCTTTGTCTCAGGAGATCAGCGATCTGGACATGTTGGCTGGCGATTGGGCCGCCTGGGATGACAGCTATGCTTTTATCGAGGATGGGCGTGAGGAGTATGTCGAGTCCAACCTCGTCGATTCGACTTTTGCCAACCTCCAGCTCAATCTCGTACTGTACGTTCACGCTTCGGGCCGCTTCGTCTATGGCAAGGCCTTTGATCTCCAGGCTGGACGAGAGGTCACCCTGCCGGCCAGCCTTCAAGACCACCTTACCCCTGGTAACTTGCTCCTCAGACACGTTGACCCCAAGGGCAGCGTGAGAGGCATCCTACTTCTGTCTGACGGCGCCATGTTGGTGGCCTCGCGGCCTATCGTGACCAGCGAAGAACAAGGGCCGATTCGCGGCACTTTGATCATGGGACGTTACTTGAACCCGGCCGAGATCGAGCGGCTGGGCCAGACTATGCACGTATCGCTGGCTGTACATCGCTTTGACGACCCGCTGTTGCCGGCCGATTTCCGCTCGGCGCGTTTTTCTCTGTTAGGTGACGAGCCGATTGTCCGCTCGCCAGACGAGCAGTCCCTCGCCGCTTATGCCATGCTGCTGGATATCTATGGCCAGCCCGGCCTCATCGTGCGGGTGGACAGCCCCAGGCTCATTTATGCGCAGGGAGTGACCGCGGTCCGATTCTTCATGGTGTCGATCGTCATGATCGGCGTCGTGTTTAGCGTGGTGGTGGGCTTGTTTTTAGAGCGCTTGACCTTTCACCAGCAAAAACAAGCGGAGAGCGAACGGCTCTACCAACAGCGCGCGGCCGAATTGGAAGTGTTGTACAGTATTTCATTGCGGCTGAATGCCTCATCCAAGCAAGTCACCGAGTTGCTGCACATGATTGCGGAACAGGCCGTGGCGCTGTTGGGCGCCGATGTGGGCGCCTTGTATGTGTATGACCCGCAGCGCGACGAGCTGGCCGTATCAGTCGCGGTAGGTTACCTGGCCAAATATATTGGCATGCTGATCAAGCCCGGTGAAGGCCTGGCCGGCCGAGCCTTTCAAGACCGCCGCCCGATGACCCTGGGAGCTTATGCTGAGTGGCCAGACCATGTCAGCATTTACCAGGGGGAAACGGGTCTCAAGGCGATCCTGTCTGTGCCTCTGTTGGGAACAAGCTCCGTGTTGGGCGTGCTGGATGTTGGGGGAGGGGAGCACAAGCACGATTTTGACCCGCACGACGTGCGCCTGGCCGAGTTGTTCGCCGCCCAGGCCGCGATTGCCTTGGAGAACGCTCGTTTACATGCCGAGACGCAGCGCCGAGCCAGGGAGTTGGCCGCTATCAACGTCGCGGCACGCGCTGTGGCGTCTGCGCTGGACCTGGATGAGGTGCTGGGCCAGGCAACCGTCGAGGCCCAGAAATTGCTGGGCGTACAGGTCGCTTCGGTGCTGCTGCACGACACGGTGACCGGCGAGTTGGTCTTTTCGGCGGTGACTGGCCCAGGCGCCGATAAGGTGAAGGGGATGCGGCTGCCGGCCAGCAAGGGCGTCGCCGGCTGGGTGCTGCGCGAGCGGCAGCCGGTGATGATCCAGGACACCGACGACGACCCACGCTTCTACGACGGCGTCGACGCATTGATGGGTTTTGCCACGCGCTCGCTGTTGGCCGTGCCGCTGCTCTTCCAGCAGGAGATGCTCGGCGTGCTCGAGGCCCTCAACAAGGTCGAGGGTGACTTTGAAGAACGCGACCTCGAGATGCTGGGCACCCTGGCCAGTTCATTGGCTGTGGCCATTAGCAACGCGCGGCAGTACCAGAGCGTCCAACGCCGCTTGAGAGAAAGCGAAGCCATGGCGGCCATCCAACAAGCCCTGAACGAGTCGCTCGATCTCGAACAAACCCTCCGGCTGGTCGCCACGGGCGCCAGGGTGGTCATTCCCGGTGTGGATCAGGCTGTCGTGTACCTGATCGACGAGAAAGAGCGCTCGCTTCGCCCGCAGGTGGTGGTGGGCGAAGAGGAGCACGATCGGCCGTGTCCCGTGCTGCACCCCGGCGAAGGCTTTGCCGAGGCGGTGATTACCCAGGGGGCCGTCGTCAACATCGGCGACGTCCGAACGGACACCCGTTACGGATGGGCGAAGGTCGAGGACGATGGCCTGCGTTCGTTCCTGGCCGCGCCCGTTCAAAGTGGCCCGCGCCGCTATGGCCTGATCAGCTTGCAAAGCGGTCACCCTCATGCGTTTTCGACTGAAGATGAGCGCTTGTTGACGACTTTGGGTGTCCAGGCTGCCTTTGCGATCGACAGCGCCCGCCTGAAAGAAGCCGAGCAGCGCGCACGCGAGGTGGCTGAGGCCTTGCGGGCCGTCACCCTGGCTTTTACCCAAACACTCGATTTGAACACCATCCTGGAGGCCTTACTGGACTACCTGGAGCTGCTCGTGCCGTATGACAGCGCCAGCATTATGCTGTGGATGGAGGCCGACCGGCGGGTGGTGGTGGTGGCGGCGCGCGGCTACGAGCGCTGGATCGGTTCCCGCCCGGCCCGTTTTATCGCTTTCGACGACAGCGCCTATCCTCACATTCACGAGCTGATTGCCAACTACCAGAGCGTGTTGGTTTCCGATACCCAGGACTATCCGGCCTGGGTTCATCACATCGAGGGGGTCCAGGTGCGCACTTGGTTGGGCGTGCCCCTCATGGTGGGGGGCGCGCTCATCGGACTGTACTCGGTCGACAGCCTCGATCCGGGCCGTTTCACCCGCGAACACCGCCAACTGGCCGAGTCCCTGGCGGCCCAGGTGGCGACCGCTGTACGCAACGCCCAGTTGTACGAGCAAGTCCAGACCGACCGCCAGCAGTTGCGGCGGCTCACCCATCAAGTCGTGGCCGCCCAGGAGGTGGAGCGCGGCCGGATCTCGCGCGAGCTGCACGACGAGGCCGGCCAGGCACTGACCGCGCTCAAGATCAGCCTGGGGCTGGTGCAGGCGGAACTGCCGCCCAAGGCCACCCCAGTCCGCCACCGCCTGGCCGAGGCGATCAGCCTGACCGATACGACCATGGAACACATTCGCTTGCTGGCCCAGAACCTGCACCCACCCTCGCTTGACGCGGCTGGGCTTAGCTTTAGCCTGGAGGCGCTCTGCCGTAACTTTGACCAGCGCACCGGCCTGGTCGTCGACTACAGCGGCACCAGCCTGCCGGCGCTGCCGGAAAGCGTCACGATCTCTTTCTATCGCTTTCTGCAAGAGGCGCTGACGAACGTGGCCAAGCACGCCGCCGCCAGCCACGTCGAAGTCGCTTTGTCGTATGCGGCCGACACCGTCAGCTTGCTGGTGGAAGATAACGGCCGCGGCTTTGACACGCTGGTCAGATCCTTGAGCCAGGTGCCTGGCCAATTGAGAGGAATCGGCCTGCTGGGGATGCAAGAACGGCTCGAGCTGCTGGGTGGACGGCTGGAGGTCGAGTCAGAACCTGGCCAGGGCACACGCCTGGTCGCCCATGTCCCATGGAAGGGGGTGCCATGATTCGTGTAGTCATCGTAGACGACCATCACCTGGTGCGGCAGGGAATCCGCGCCCTGCTGGAGCGAGAGGCCGATATCCAGGTGGTGGGCGAGGCCGAAAGCGGCGCGGAGGTGGTCAAGTTGGTCGAGAGCAGCCGGCCCGACGTGGTGGTGATGGATATTTCCATGCCGCGCATGGATGGCACCCTGGCCACCGAGCAGCTCCACACTTTGTACCCTCAGACGCCCGTGGTGATCCTATCGATGTACTCGGACGAGGCCCTGGTGCGGCGCGCGCTGCAGATCGGCGCGCGCGGCTATCTGCTCAAGCGCTCGGTGACGGAAGAGCTGTTGTTGGCCATCCGCGCGGCCGCCCGGGGCGAACTCTACCTCAGCCCGGCCATCTCCAGCTCGGTCGTGGCTGATTTTTTGACCCAGCCCCAGGAGGCTGATCCCTTCGATCGGCTGTCGCCGCGCGAGCGCGAGGCTCTCAAGCTCATCGCTGAAGGCTATACCAACACCGCTGTCGCCCAGGCGATGAACATCAGCGTCAAGACGGTCGAAAAGCACCGCGCCAGCCTGATGGACAAGCTCAACGTGCACGACCTGGCCGGGCTGATCCGCGCCGCCATCAAGCACGGCCTGGTGTTCCTCGACGAGTAAGGTCCAACTCCAGACTTGCGAAGTCTTTAAGACTTCGGAAGTCTCTTCTCCTAGAAATGGGGGCTTTTTCTGCCTCCAGGTAGGGTAAAACCCCATTGCCGCCGGCTCACTTGTGTGGCATACTGTATACAGTTAGGCTGTTAAAGCATTGCAGCCTGGTTCTATCCGTCAACAGTGTGTCTCTTTCGAGGCAGGAGGTGTCAGGTGAAAAAGAACAAGTGGATGCAGGCTAATGGCGCCGCGGTTGGCCAGGGGCTGGTCGAGTTTGCCCTGGTCGTGCCGGTGTTGGTTTTCCTCATTATGGGCATCATCGACTTTGGCCGGATCATCGCGATTTACAACGAGGCTTCGAACGCCACGCGCGAGGGGCTGCGCTACGGCCTGGTCAATCCCAAGGACTGCGCGGGCGTGGAGGGAGTGGTCAAGCAGTCGCTGCTGTTGATTGACTCGCGCACCGTCGCCGTCACCATCCAGCTCGACGATGGAATGGCCGGCGACGACCACGTCGTGGCCACCTGCCCGATCGCCAACCCGGCCAACTTGACCATCCAGCCGGGCTGGCGCTTGCGCGTCGGTCTCAAGACCGACGTGTCGCCCTTGACGCCGATCGTGAATAACCTGATCGCGTCGATCCCGCTGTCGTATGCCGGGGCGCGCACGGTCTATAACGAGGCCGGCGTGTACCAGGCGCCGCCGCCAGCCGGCAAGATCGAGGGCAATGTCACCGCCTGGGGCTGCCAGATGGTGAAGGAAACCGTGCAGGGCACCGAAGAGCGCCCGATCGACGTGATCAACGTGATAGACATGTCCGGCAGCATGCAGTACGGTTGGAGAGGCAATGGTGACTACAGCTCGCCGCGCAAGATCCAATCGGCCAAGGATGCCCTGACCATGTTCAACAACATGATGGACATTGCCTTTGGCGACAAGGTCGGCTTGGTGACGTTCCCCGGCACAATCCAGACTGTCTCGTCTTACAAGTACACTTGCAGCAACAGCAGCACGAACAAGAAATACCTGGCCAAGGTTCGCAGCGGCCTGAGCACGGACGTGGTCAACATCAACGGCATCATCGCCAGCTTGAGCGCGGATGGCTATACCCCGCTGGCCGACGGCATTCGCAAGGGGCGGCAGGCGGTGCTGGGCGCCGGACACGTGGAGGAACACGTGCCTGTCCTCATCGTGGCCTCGGACGGCATGGCCAATGTCCGGCCAGGCACGAGCGATTCCGACCCGATCAATGGCCGCCTGACCGGCTTTAACGGGATGGACCCCGTCTCGCCAGTATGTAACGAGGAGGCGCACGCCGGCGTCCTCAACGAGGCCCTGCTGGCCAAGGAGGCTGGGATCATTATCTTTACGATCGCGATCGGGAACGACTTTAACGCCGACGCGCTGCAGGCGGCCGCCTCGCCAGGCTTCTTCTTCCAGGTGACCAGCCAGGAAGAGCTGGAAGCGGCCTACGCCAGCATCCGCAGCGTGATCACCACCATCGAGGTGCGCGAGGTCCCCCGCCTCGTCGAGCAGCCGGCCGAGGGCGCCTGGATCGTTATCAACGACGGCCAGGGCCATTCCTATAACACGCTGGCCGACGCCAACGGCAACTATACTTTCTTCAACATCCCGTACGGCAACTATACCTTCCAGGCTTCGGCCGTCTACACCGGCACCACGTATGATACCCTGACCGACGGCGTCAACGGCGCCGGCGCGGACGTGGCGGTGAACCTGAACGGGGATGTCGCCACGCAAGACCTGTACATGACCACCTCCTCCCCCCAGTGCGTGGTCGGTGAGCCGGGCACTCCGCCCAATCCTACCCCCACCGGTCCGGCGCCTACCCCAGAGACTGGGCCGACGCCCATTCCACCCACGCCCGCGCCACTGCCGCTTTACGTCGACATCACCTATCCTTCGTCGAATGGGGCGACGGTGTCTGCACTCAGCCAGACCGGCTTTGAAGCCCTGGCTTACGATCCCGACGCCGGCTTGACCAACGGCACCGGCATTGCCCAGGTCCAGTTCCAACTGTACACCCCCTCCGGCGCCAAGATACTCGATCGAACCGAGAGCACGGTGGCCTACTGTGTCTTTAGCGGAGACGCACCGTGTGCTGCCTGGGACAGCAATGCGAGCGTGTCCTTTGACGACGCGCCGAATGGCAGCTATACGCTCAAGGCGCGCGCTTACTCCAACACCAAGGGCTGGTCAGACTGGGTGGAAAGGAGCTTTACGCTCAGCAAGCCGGTGTACTTTATCCAGATCACCAACCCGGCCGCCGATGGGGCGACCATCTCGGACGACGATCAGACAGCTTTCGAGGTGGTGGCGTACAATGAAGCCGTGGGGACGGACAATGGCGATGGCGTGACCAAGGTCGAGTTCCAGATCTACCAGGGTTCCACCAAGATCCTCCAGCACACCGACACCCAGGCCGTCTACTGCGCCTTTGGCAATTATGCGAGCTGCCGGACGTGGAGAAACTGGTACACCAACTCTAGCGAGTATTCGTCCAAGAAATGGAACCAGGTGAGCGACGGCAACTATACGCTCCAGGCCAGGGTGTTGTGGAGCACCGGCGTCTGGTCGGATTGGGTGGTGAGAACGTTCAGGATTGACAAATAAACGCGCCAGTAGGGGCGGGTTTCAAACCCGCCCCTACATCTTTCACAAATGGGGGCTTTTTTGGCCTCCAGGTAGGGTAAAACCCCATTGCCGCCGGCCCCGTTTTGTGGCATACTAAGGCTGTAAGTAGATACGACGGCACTGTGAGTAGGAAGTGTGAAATGACGACGATAGAGGATCGCAAGAGACAAACGAGCGAGCGCGGGCAAAGCATGGTCGAGTTCGTCTTGGGCAGCATTATATTGGCCCTGACCCTGGCCGCGATCGTCGACCTGGGGCGAGCGTATTTCGTCAAGATCGCCATCACGGACGCGGCCGCCGAGGGTGCCATGTTTGCTGCCCATTCTCCCAACTGTCTTTACGACACAGGCTGGGCGTCTTGCGCGGACCCCAACAACGTGACCTATCGTGTCAAGCACGCCAGCAACAGCCGGATGGTGGACTGGAACAATGTCCAGGTGGGCACGATGGTCGGCACAGAAGGGCTGGTGGCGGGCAGTAATATCACGGTGACCGTCCATTATCCCTTTACGCTGATCACGCCCTTCATTTCTGGGATGGTGGGTTCGGATATCTTGCAGATTCGAGCGAGCGCGGTCCAGTCGATCCGTTGAGTTGACCCTGGCGGATGGGCTGATCTATTTTTATAAGGAGGCGAAAATGTTCAACAAGAAGAGTGAAAATGGTCAGGCTATTATCCTCATTGCATTGGCACTGGTGGTGGTGCTCGCCTTTGCGGCCATGGCGATCGACCTGGGCAACGTGTTCACCGAAAGGCGCGAGGCTCAAAACGCGGCCGACGCGGCGGCCCTGGCCGGCGCGCAGCAGATCGCGCTCGAGTGCGCCAAGGCAACTGGGGCAAACCAGGCCAACGTTCGCCCGGCGATGCAAGAAATGGTCGAGCTCAACGCCCCAGGCGCCGAGTGGGTGGCTTACTATTTGCTCGAGGATGGGACGGTGGCCAATTATATGGTCGGCAACGATCCGAATGGCCTGGCATGTGGCTGCCCTAGGCGTTATGTAGGCGTAGATGTGATCGTCACCGGCCATACGAGCGGTTTCCTGAGCGGCATCATCGGCCAGGGTGCCCTGGCGGCCAAAGCCAAGGCGCGCGCCCGCTATGGGACGGTGAGTGCTTTCAACACCGGCGTGTACCCGATCACGGTGCGTTACCAGGGCGCTCTGACCTATGACCAGCAAACCGAGTTGCGCGACCTTGGCGACGACCACGCCGCCGGCAATTTTGGCTGGCTGACGTGGCCGCTCGCCAACGGCGGCGGCGCGCCGCAGTTGGCGACCTCGCTGACGCCGCCCGGCGATAGCTGGCGCTACCAGAACCCGGGCACACCGGAGAGCAACTGGGCTGACGCCAACCCCAACGATCACCTCATGGCCACCGGCAAGTGGGTGCGCGGCGAGACAGGCAACGTCAATTCGAACGCCGTCAGGAATGCGCTCAAGTACTTGATCGACAACAACGTGACGATCATCATCCCACTTTACGATACTTACGAGGGGACCGGCAACAACACCAAGTTCCGCATCGCCGCTTTTGGCGCTTTCGAGCTCGAGTGCCAGCATATCAGCAGCGACAACTCGGCCTACGGCAATTGTCTCTATGCCGCCAATCACGACAGTAACGACAAGTGGCTGGAAGGCAAGTTCAAGGGCTGGGTCATACCCACCGGCACGTGGGGCAGCGTCGCTTGCGGTAGCGATACAGGCGTGTGGAGCGTCAAGCTGATCTCGGTACCCTAGCCAGGACCATGGGCTATCCCAGTAGCCTATTGACAGAGGGACAAGCACGCGTGGTTGGCTTGCCCGCGTAAGCAGGCAGGCTAACCACGCTTTTAATGCGTGGGTGGTTTTTTTCGCAAGTTGAAGTATAATTACGGGTAATTGCAATCCACAGAGAGACACAAAGCAAACAGAGCGTCACAGAGAAGATCAAGCTTTTAAGCCGTTGTGCATCTCTGTGTGCCCTCTGTGAGGCTCTGTAACTGAAATGTATCAGGCTCTCTAGGAGCTTGTCGGAGAGACGACATGTTGCGCTTACCTTCCCGAAAGCTCCGAGCTTTCGGGAAGGTGGACAATCGCTCTCTCCGACAGCCTGCTAGTTACACGAGGAGATGATCTATGCGGTACAAGCGTTTATGGGTCCTGGCGTGCACATTGCTGTTGAGCGGGGGACTGCTGTATCTCTTATTCAGCCTGCCGGCCCTGGCGGATATTGACCGCACCGTTCATACCACCGTCGACGACTTTACCGTCGGCGAGTTTTACCTCACCGGCATGACGCGCCAGGAGGACGGCGAGGTGTCCCTCTTGTCGATTGGCCTGGTTGCCGATTGGAGCCGGCCGGTCATCACCGGCTTACCGCCCGTGTATGGACACGCCATGGTCGAGAACAAGGGCTACGTGTACGTGATCGGCGGCCGGCTCTCGGCGGACGTGCTCACGCGCAGCGTGTACGTGTCGCGCATCAACACCCAGACGCACACCTTTGAGCCATTCACTCTCATAAGCGAACTGCCAACCTGGGCGTACGCGGACGGCGTGTACGACCACGCCGCCGTCGTCGCCGGCGATTACCTCTACGTCATCGGGGGCATGGATCTCTTGGACAATCCGTCGCCGGTGGCCGTGTTTGCCATGATTTACGAGGACGGCAGCCTGGGAGCGTGGGACTTGATCGATCTGCCGGCGCCCCGTGGGCGCGCGCCGGCGGTCGAGATGAACGGTTATATTTACGTGTTGGGCGGCCAACCCCAAACGGGCAAGTCGGTCACCGATACCATCTGGTATGCTCACCCCGACCCTGACATGGGCGGCATCGACGAGTGGAAGGTGGCCTCGGCCCGCCTGCCTTACGCCGTCTTTAACCCTATGGCGGCCGTGCACAAGCTGGAGGGTCATCCCGAGCGCTTGTACGTGATTGGCGGTTATTATGTGCAGCAAAGCCCGCGTTGGGAAGGAGCCCGCAACGAGGTCTATTTCAGCCAGCCTTCCCCCGATAGCGGTGATATTACAGGCACCGGCTGGATTTCGACGACCATGATGCAGAACCCGGTCTCGAGGGGCGCGGCGGCAATCGTCAACGGCGAGCTGCTCGTGCTGGGCGGCTTTAGAGACGAGGCGCTGAACGAAGCACACGCGGCGCTGTTGAACATCGAGACAGGCCACATCATCACCCAAGGCGGCTACCCGGTCAAGGCCTGGTATACCTCGCGGGCGATGACCTCCGCCCGTTACTGGCACACTGCCGTGATCGGCCCCGACCAGCATATCTATGTGCTGGGTGGCACCCAGGGCCTCGACCCTTTGACGGACGATCTGTTGAACGTCGGCGCGCTGACCGGCGACGCCAGCGAGCACGGCTATGCCGACTCCGGGCAGTACATCGGCCCGCCGATCGACATGGGGCGCGATATCAAGCCGCTGTTTTTCGAATGGAGCGCGTATTTGCCCACGACTGACGTGACCATGACGCTCGACTATCGAACGCGCTCGATGCAGGGCGAGTGGGGCGCGTGGTCGGCCCCGCTTTGGCCGGCGGCCACGTTGGGCGCCTTTAGCACGACGGCGCCTTTCACGCAAACGGCGCTGCAGTTCCAGTACCGCGCTACCTTGAGCACGAGCAATCCGCTCTCCTACACGCCGGTTTTGCGCGATTTCAAGCTCGAATACGACATCGTCCGCCCACCCCGCTTTCTCAAGACGGCCAACCCCCCCTCCGGCTGGGACGTGCTGCAGGGACAAAAGATCACCTACACCATCGCCTTTACCAATCCCAATAACCGGAGCGCCATCAATGACGTCCTGGTGATCGATACGCTGCCTGAGACGCTGCACTACCTGGAGGAGACGCTGGCCGCCACGCCCGGTATCGTGGTGGCCTACTATCCTATCTCGCGCGAGTTGTGGTGTGACGTCGGGGCCTTGCCGCCGGGTGATTCTGGCCAGGTGAGTTTCGTGGCCGAGGTGAGCCCGACTGCCCCCCTGGGCGAACTGTCCAACCTGGCCGCTTTCCGCTCGTTCGAGGTGGACAGCGATGCTGGGACGACCCACCACGTGGCCGCACTGCGCCCGCCGCAGGTGGTCAAGACGGCTTCCCCGCCCAACGGCAGCCTGGTGCAGGCTGGAGGCGTGATCTCTTATCTCCTGACCTACTCGAACCCCAATAACCTGGTGCTGGATACGCTGTCGATCAGCGATACCTTGCCGCCCAGCACGACGCTGGTGGCCGGATCGTGCCGGCCGGCGACATGTGTGACACAGACGCTCGGCGGCCAGCAGGTGGTGCTTTGGCCGGGCGCCACGCTTCCTCCCCTGGCCGAGGGCCAGGCGGGCTTTGAGTTGAGCGTGGACTCCTTGGCGCTCAGCGGCACCTTGATCGTCAACCGCGCCTACGCCGCCGGCTGCGTGACGGACGGCGGCGTGTGCACGCCAGTCTCGGCCAGCCAGCCCGTCACGCACACTGTGACCGAGATGGTCCAGCCCCTTTTGTCCAAGTGGGCCGACCCGCCGCCCGGCACGCTGCTGGCTCCCGGCGCATACATCACGTATACCTTGTTGTATACCAACCCCGACCTCGTGGCAGTGCTGGAGAACGTGAGCGTGAGCGACGCCCTGCCGCCAGGGCTGGAGCTTGTCGCAGATACTTGCTTGTTGCCCACCTGCACGGTGGCCAGCGGCGTGCTCACCTGGACGGTGGGAGCGCTTGGCCCCAGCCGCAGCGGGCAGCTCCAGTTCACCGCGCGGGTGGGGGGGCAGGTCGTGGACGGGGCCGCGCTCCAGAACGTGGCCAGCCTGGCCAGTTCCCAGGGCAGCGCCCAAAGCAACGCGGTGGCGCATCGCGTTGTCGTGCCTTACGATCTGCTGGTGACCAAGAGCGATGGGGTGGGCCGGGCCGAGCCGGGCGACACCTTGATTTATACGATTGACTATACCCATCTCGTCCCCAGCGGTGTCGTGACACTCACGAATGTCGTCATCACCGACGAGCTGCTGCTGAACCCTCCATCACCGGCGTGGGCTGAGTTCTTGCCTTTGTCCGATGGCTGGCAGGCGGGTGGGGCGCCAGGCCAGCGCGTCTACCAGGCCGGCTCGCTGGGACCGGGTCAGTCAGGCAGCATCACGATCGCCGTCCGCGTCAGCGCCACGCTGCCGGCTGAGGCGATGGTTGGCCTGGGAAATCGCGTCAGCGTGGGCGATGACGGCGCTCACGGCCGCGAGCTGAACGCCGGGAACAATCACTCCTCTGACTGGGACGCCGTGCGCGGGCCGGACCTGGCGCTCGATCCGGCCAGCCTGGACCTGCCGGCGCGCGTTGACCGGGGCGAGCTGGCGTGGATCGGTTTCGATATCGTCAACCTGGGCGTGTCGGAGGCGGCTAGTTGGGAGGGTGCGCAAGGCCCGTGGATAGCCGTCGAGCTGTACACCAAGGCGGCCGGATTCACGCCGGCGGGAGCTCCGCTGGACCCGCACGATCACGCCGGGGGTTGGCGCTGCGTGACGGGCGCGGCCTCGTGTGCGCCACAAGACTTGCTTAACCTCGAGCTAGTCTACGGAGACGCGCTCGGCGTGGTGCTGGAAGCCGGCGCCGCCCGGACGGTGTCGATCGATACCGTTTTCACCCAGACGGGTGTGTATTCGCTGTACGCGCAGGTCGACGTCGGCTTCAGTTGGTTCCACGACCCGGCCTGGGGGCGGGTAGAAGAAAGCAGCGAGGATAACAACATTGTATTCTTGGGCACCGTCACGGTGGAGGGCAGCTCGCCAAGTGGGTCGCGCATTTACCTGCCGCTCGTGTTGAAAAATGCTCGCTGACGAACGTGGCGACATCGTATGGTTTGACCTGCAACTTGACCTTAAACCTGAAACCTTAAACCTTCTATGAGTGACACACTTTTGTACCTGGTGTTGGGGGCGTTGGTAGGCGCGGCGCTGACCTTGGTGGTGCTCGGCGCGACCTTGTGGCGGCAGTCGCCCGCTCAGGACCCGGCGCCGGCCTCCCCAGCCTCGCTGCCTGAGGGCGCGCCAGACAACGCCATCCGTGTGCTGCCCGATTACGACGGCAAGTGGATGGTGCAACTGGGCGGGAAGAGCTACTATAGCCTGGACCAGGTGAGTGATCCCCTGGCGACCCAACGCTTGAGCCGCATGCTGGAGGCCCTGAGCACATTCGCCGGCCGGCCGCCCCAGGCTGCCCCGGAACCCCTGCCGGCGGCTGAGCCTGCTTTGCCGAGTGAGATGGAACCCAGCCCGCCGGCCGAGGTTCTCCCCCCATTACCCGAGACTGAGCTGGAACTTGCCCCGCCCACCATCCCTGTCCCGCCGCTCACCGCCAGCGCGGCTCCTGTACCTCCGCCCGAGCTGAACTTCGAGGCACTGGTCAAGCCGTTGCCCGCGCCGCCGCCTCAAGAGCCGGCGACTTCTCCCCGTCTGCGCTGGGGCTGGGGCAAGAAAGCGGCCGAGCCCCCACCCCCGCCGATCTTGGGCATTGCCGAGCAGATCGACCAGGTGCTGCAGCGGCTGCTGGAAAACAGGCCTGATGTGCCAGCCGGCGGGATCCACATCGGTGCCGCCGACGATGGCTCGCTGCGGATAGAAGTGGCGGGCCGGGTTTATCCTGGCGTCGACAGCGTGCCCGACCCTGGCGTACGAGAGCTTTTGAAGGCGGCTGTCAAGGAGTGGGAGGCGCAGGTCTGAACTGCCGCGCGAACTCGACCAGCGTGCGCACGCCAAAGCCCGTCGCGCCTTGTGGACTGCCGGTCTGCTTGTCTTCAAGCAGCACCATGCCGGCGATGTCCAGGTGGGCCCAGGTGTAGTCAGTGAACTCTTTGAGAAAAATGGCCGAAGCGCCCACGCCGCCATAGCGGCTGCCGGTGTTCTTGAGATCGGCCACCTCGCTCTTGAGACTGTCGCGGTAGTCTGGGAAGAGAGGCATAGGCCACAGTCTTTCGCCGGCCGCCGCCCCCGCCTGGCGCAGTTGTTCGGATAGATCCTCACTGCTAGCAAACATGCCGGCGGCCTTGTTTTGCCCCAAGGCGATCACGCAGGCGCCCGTCAAGGTGGCGATGTCGACCACCGCCGCCGGCTGGTACTCGGCCGCGTAACACAACGCGTCGGCCAGGATCATGCGCCCTTCGGCGTCCGTGTTGATGACCTCGACGCTCTTGCCGTTGCGGGCGCGCACCACGTCGCCGGGCTTGTAGGCGCGGCCGGAGGGCAGGTTCTCGCACGCCGGCGCCAGGCCGATGACGTGCAGTGGCAGCTCCAGTTGGGCGATGGCGTGCAACGCGCCAATGACGGCCGCCGCGCCACCCATGTCGCTCTTCATGGCTTCCATGTGTTCGGCCGGCTTGATGCTGATGCCGCCCGAATCGAAGGTGATGCCTTTGCCGACGAACACCAGCGGCTTTTCGGAGCGCCCGCGCCCGTGTTCCAGGACGATGAAGCGGGCCGGCTCGTCGCTGCCCTGCGTCACACCCAGCAGCGCCCCCATCTTTTGCTCGCGCATCCAATCCGGCCCGTAGACCTGGCAATCCAGGCCGCTGGCCTCGGCGGCCTGGCGGGCGGCCTCAGCCAGCAGGCTGGGGGTCATGTAGTTGGAGGGCTGGTTGACCAGGTCGCGTGCCAGGTTGGTGGCCTCGGCCAGGACTTGCCCAAGCCGTGCGCCGCTGGTCACGGCCGGCACACGGCTGGCGTCGGGCTCGACCAGGCTAAAGCTCTCCACCGGCGCTTGCTCGGCCGCTTCTGTCTTGTGAAGGCGGAATTCGTACAAGCCCAGCAACGCGCCTTCGACGGTGGCCTGGCTGGCTTGTTCCACCTGGCCCGGATCGTCATTGTGAACGCTCGTGGCGATCGACTTGGCGCCTAACGCGTGGGCTTTTCGGCTGCCCGCCCCGGCCGCCTTGCGAAGCTTGTCGAGTGTGAACTCTTCCGGCTTGCCCAGGCCGGCCACGATCACGCGCTTGGCCGGGATGGCTCCACGCGGGTAGAGCACGCCCACCTCGCCGCTTTTGCCCTTCAAATCGCCGCTTGTGATCAGCTCGGCGATGGCACCGCCCAGCGCCTGGTTGACCGCCGCCGCCGCACCGACCAGTTCAGGCACGCCTTCAAAAATCGCGACGATCAGCGCGTCCGCTGTGGTGTTTTGTATCGCCCCGTGTCGTATGGTGATGTCCATTGCTATTCCCTCCCACTAGTCTCGATCGGCCTATTATACCACAGTTCGTCTTCGAACTGCACTTGCCTTGTGGCCTAAGCGATGATACAATAGTCTGGCCATGGCCGAATCTTTAACTTCAACCCAGGTCCGCACCCGGTTTTTGGCCGCCAACGCGGTGCGCATCACGCACCAATCGTCACGATTGCCGCCAGCCGGCCAGGCCGCTTTCCCGCCCGACCGGCCCTGGCTGCGCCACGTGTTGCTCCCCTCGCCATTTCCTAATGGCCCGCCACCCGTGCCGCCGGAAGAACAGGAACTGGCCGTGGACGTGCACGAAGGCTGCGTGCGGGTGAACTGCAGGGAAGGTACCGTCCTTGAGGAAGCGCGCCCGGCCCGTTTTGGACCCCAGGGGCAGGTCGAGCTGGCCCTGCGCATCGCGCCCGGCGAGGGCTTTTACGGCTGGGGGGAATGGTTCAACGCTTTCCGCCGCCAGCAGGGCCGCCTCCGGCTGCGTACCCGGGACGCCTTTGCCTTTATGCAGGATCGCCACACCTACTCCACCTTCCCGCTCTTTTTCAGCGACCGCGGTTATGCCTTCTTCTTGCTCAACAGCCACACCAGCACCTGGCAGATCGACCCCGAGTCTGGCCTGATGGAGATCGAGGCCGAAGGGCCGCCGGCCGATTACATCGTCATTCACGGGCCAAGCTTGAAGCGGATCGTGCAGAGCTATACGGCGCTGACCGGCCGCCCGCCGCTCTTGCCGCGCTGGGCCTTTGGCCTGTGGCTGACCGGCTACCCGCAGGCGCACCAGGACCAGGTGCTGGCCCACGTGGCCGAGCACCGCCAGCGCGATATCCCACTGGACGCCGTGATCCTGGATTATCACTGGGAAGAGCGCTTTCACAATTTCCGTTGGCGGCGCTCGATCATCCCCGACCCCGAGCGCTTGATCGCGGATCTCAAGTCTCAAGGAGTGCGGACGGGGCTGATTTTTACGCCCTTTCAAAACAAGAGCAACCGGCCGTTTTACAAGCTGTTCTTGTACGCCTACGTGCAGGACATCCCCTTCCGCTTGCTGGCCGCCGACGACCGCGCTCTGCCCCTCTACGAGGAAGGGTTGGCCAAGGGCTATTTCGCTCACCCCTACACCACCTGGTGGTTTGGCCGGGGGGGGATGGTGGATTTCACCAAGCCCGAGGCGGCCGCCTGGTGGAATGGCCTACTGCGCCCGTTTTACGAGCAGGGCGTGGCTTTTTTCAAGAACGACGATGGCGAATACCTGCCCGACGATGCCCACAGCGCCCTGGAGATGGATGGGCGAGAGTATCACAACCTGTACGGCTTTTTCTACGGCAAGGCGATCTATGAAGGGATGGCCGAGCTGGACGATCGTCGCCCGCTGATCTACGCCCGCTCGGTGTGGGCCGGCTCGCAGCGCTACCCGGCCATGTTCCTGGGCGACCAAAAGCCCAAGCCGCTTCACATCCGCAGCACGCTGCGAGCCGGCTTGAACCTGGGCCTGGCCGGCTTTGCTTACTGGACGGCCGACGTGTTTGGGCTGGACGGCAAGACGACGCCCCAGATGCACATGCGCTACGCCCAATGGGCGCTGCTGGTGCCCGTGGCGCGCTACTTTATCCGCCCGCCGCACGTGGACAACACGCGCTTCCCCTGGTCGCACAACACCCAGGTCGAGGCGAATTTTCGCGCCTACGCCCAACTGCGTTATCGCCTCCTCCCTTACTATTGCAACCTGGCTTGGGAGGCCTACCGCACCGGCTTGCCCCTCGTGCGCCCGCTGATCATGGAATTCCAGGACGACCCGCGCCTGTCGGAGATTGAAGACCAGGTGATGCTGGGTGAACGCTTGCTGCTGGCGCCGGTGGCTGAGCCGGACGTGACAAGCCGCCCGGTTATCTTGCCACCAGGCATCTGGCACGACTTTTGGTCGACAGAGTCGTACCAGGGGGGAGGGCCGATCGAGTACCCTGCTCCCTTGGACCGGCTGCCCATCCTGGTGCGGGGTGGGACGATCTTGCCGATGGGACCCAAGCTGGCGTATATCCCAGACGACCATCGTTTTGACCAACTCCAATTGCACCTGTGGCCGCCTTACCCGGCCGAGTGCGTGCTGTACGACGACGACGGGTGCAGCCGGGCTTATCAACGGGGCGAGTTTTCTGCCACGCGCGTCACGGCCGATCAAGCGGGGGACAGGCTGCTCGTGCGCATCGCGGCAGCCGAGGGGGATTTTGCCGGGCAGGTCGAAAGCCGGCATGTCGAGCTTGTCTTTCACCGTGCCTCTGCGCCGGTCCGGCTTGTAGTCAATGGTCAGCCCAGCCAAGAGTGGTGCTATGACGCGACTGAATTGTGTCTCACGCTGGCGCTGCAGTGTCCGGTCAAGGAGCAGACGGTCGTCGAGTGGGTGTTTACTTGACGGCCACCACGACCAGGGTTATGTCGTCTTGTTGTTCGGCATGATCCACAAAAGCGCTCACGTCTGCCAGGATCCAGTCCCGAATTTGATGGGCCGTGCTGCCGCCCGGCGCGCCGGACACCCTCGTCGCAAAGCGTTCGAAGCCATAGAGTTCGCGTGCCGCGTTCATCGCCTCTACGATGCCATCACTGATCAGGATGAGCACATCGCCGGGCGTCAGCACCTGGCGCAGCTCCACATAGGCCTGGACATTGCCCATGGTACTCGATGGCATGGTACTCGATGGCATGGTACTCGATGGCATTGTACTCAATGCCAGTATCCCCAATGGCAGCCCGCTTACGTTTAACCATTCCAACTGGCCGCCAACACGACGCGCGAGCGGTGCGATCCCCCCAGCGTTGGCGGCACACAAGTCCCACACCGTACCGCTGCGCTCCAGCGTCAGGTAGCACATCGCCGTATTCATCTTGTTGCGCCGGGTGTGCTCCTGCAGTTCGACGTTCAAGGCGGCCAACAACGCGGCCGGCGCCAGCTCGCGGCGCACCTCGGTCGTCAGCAGCCCAACCGACAGCGCCATCATCAGGGCGGCCTGCGTTCCTTTGCCCGAAACATCTCCCACGGCGATGCCGATGCGATCCTGGCCAAAGGCGAAATAGTTGTAAAAATCACCGCCGGTCTGCCGGGCCGGTTGGGAAAAGCCGGCGATGTCCAGGCCTTGTACGTCGGGTGCGCTGGCCGGCAGCAAGCTGGTCTGGATCTGATGGGCGATCTCCAGCTCGCGCTGGTAGGAAGCTTCCAGTTGATACCGAGACTCGCTGAGGGCTTGCTCGGCTTGCTTGCGCTCGGTGATGTCACGCAGCACGACCACCCGGCCGCTGGCCCGCCCGCGCCGGTCGTTGAGCGGCGAAATGCGCAGGTCATACTCGCGCTTGCTCTCGCCTTGACCCAACGCGATTTCATCCTGGGCCACCATGACGTGGCGATAGCGCTCGACCAACTCGGGGCTGTCGCTCAAGACAAGCTTGATCGACTGGCCGATGGCCTGCGAGCTGGGAAAGCCGAGGATAGCTTCGGCGGCTGGGTTGAGGTCCACGATCCGGTTCTGCATATCTAGCACGATCATGCCATCGCTCATGCTCTCGATGACCGCGTCGCGCGCCACCGGGGCGATGTCCAGCATGCGAAAGCGGAAAAAGGCCCAGCCGAAACACAGCGCGCCCAGGCTAAAGGCAAAGGGGGTAAAATCCAGGTGGGGGATGGGGTTGATGCCGAGCACGAACATGGCATTGCTCACCCACGGCGCCAGGATGCCCAACAGCACGGCCGCGATTTGCCGGCGGTAGAGGTGGGGTGAGCGCACGAGCATGTGCACGAACATGGTCGCGCCGGCCAGGATGAGGGGGTAGCCGTAGGCCACGTTCACCCACCACCAGGGGCCAAATTCCAGGTCCAGTGCCAGGAACGGCCCGCTGTTGTCTAACCCGACATAACGCCACATCCAGCCGTGTAGAGAATTGCTAAACGCGAAAGCGATGGTCAGCAGGGGTACAATGGCTAGCAGTACCAATCTGGGGCGCGTTAACCACCGCTGGCGGCCAGTGTAGTCGAGCGCAAAGATCAGCCACAGGAGTCCCACGCCGGCCACACCGATGTGTTCGACTTGCATCCAAAAAAACTTGGTCGGTATATCGGCGCCGCTCAACTCCAGGACGTTGCCAAAAGACCACACGCTCAGTACCGACGCCAGCAGCACCAGCGGCACAGCACCCGGCGCTTGCCGCCGCCGCCAGGCCACCAGCGTCACGCTCAAGGACATCGCCACGGCGATGACGGATGGCAGCATGTAGGGAGTATATTGCCAAGTCATAGTTGTCTACTTCGAAAATAGATCACGAATGACACGAACCCCCTTCGGGGTTTGCCCCTACGACGTTTTTGTTGTCTCGACTGGCACGGCCGAGTAAGCGGCAGCCGGGCCAATGGCCTCAACGGGCTTGCCGACCTGCGCTTGTGAGCGCGGCAGCAGCCAGGCTGTGGATAGCGCCGTCAGGCCAAAGACGCCCCCACTCAGCAAAAATGCCGCCCGGTTGCCCCATATCATGGCCAGCGAGGCGCCCATCAGCGGCCCCAAGGCGGTGGCGATGGAAACGACCGTCGTGTCCAGGCCATAGATCGCGCCTTGCTGCCCTTCGGGCGCCAAAGTCGCCAACAACGCCGTCAGCGAGGAAACGGTGCCGGCTATAGCCGCCCCCACGCAGAATTGGAGCACGATCAAGTGAATGATGCTGCTCACCTGGCTTTGCAGCACATACAGAACGGCGGCCACGGCGGCCGAAAGCAACAAGATGCGTTGGTGGCCGACCCGGTCGCCAGCCTGGCCCAGGAATACCGCCCCAATCGAGCTGGTGGCCGCACTGGCGCCGACGACGATTCCCGCCATTGTGGCTACCTGGCTCGAGCCGGGCAGCAGACTCGCTACGAATAACGGCAGGATCGGGGTGATGATGCTCCCGCCGGCGCGGGTCAACAGCCGCAAGCCCAACACGGCCAGTGAGTCGCGCATGCGCACGACCATCGCCAGCCCATCCCACCAGTGCTGCGACTCCGCTTTGGCCGCCGGGCGCGTGAACTCTTCACGGACGAAAAAGAACACCCCCAACCCGCCGGCAAATAAGCAAGCGCCGGTGAGCAGGAACGCGGCCCGGTAGCCCCACGTGTCGGCCACGACTCCGCCCACGAGCGGCCCCACCGATATGCCGGCGAATATCCCCGTCTGCAGCAAACCCAGTGCAAAGCCCAGGCGCTCGCGCGGCACGACGCTGGCTACCAGGGTCATGGCGGCCGTGACCGTCCCGGTCAAGGCGCCCAGCAGCACGCGCAGCGCCAGCAGTTGGCCGGGAGTTTGGCAAAAGGCGCTGAGAACCATGACGGCCGCTGACCCAAACATGGCGCGCTCCAGCATGGGCTTACGCCCGTAGCGATCGGCCAGGCTGCCCCAGATCGGCGCAAAGATGCCCATCAAGACGGCGTGGGCGCTCAGGAGCATGCCGGACCAAAGCTTGACCTGGCTTTCGTCGTGGATGCCCAGGTCCTGAACGTAAAAGGGCAGGAAAGGCGCCACCATGGCAAAGCCGATCAGGGCGACAAACTCGGCGAACCAGATGACCACGAGTGTTCTCTGCCAGGTGGGCCCGCCTGCTTTTATCTCGTTTGAGCGATCCTTCATACATCTCCGGCGTGAGAAGCGCCCTGCTGTCGTAGGGGCGGGCTTACCCCGCCCCTACGACGGAACTCGCGTGTTCTGCTAGAAATTCTTCACCACGATCGGCAGGTAGATGTAGGTGGGACGCCGCGCTCGCTCGTCCATGAAGGCCGTCACCCACGCCAACGCCCCGTTCCAGTTGATGGCCACTTCGTTGACCGCCCAGGCACCGGTGTCGTCCACGTAACACTTTTGCGGCGAGCAGCCTGGCAAGCGGGCCTGTGAGACGGGATCCCACTCGCTTGGCCTGGAGTTGGGGCCGCCCGAGACCACGCCAGGCGGCGGCGGCGGGTAGGCGCCAGACAACTGCCTGGCCCAGAAGCGGTGGTGCGGGTTCTGCAGCGGATCCTCACCATAGCCGCTGATGTAGGATTTTTCCATCGGGTTGCGCCCCATCACATAGTCCATACCCTCGCTGACGCTGTCGCGGTAGACCTTGTTGCCGCTAAAGTCGTAAGCCAGGCCCAGGACGATCATGTTGTTGAGCGCGAACGAGTTGGACCCCCACGGGTAGACGAGCGTAGCGCCGTCAGGCTTGAAGGGCAGCCGGTAGCCTTCGGCGTTGAGAACGGCAACGTAGACGTCGGCCGCGTCTTGGATGGCCTTGCGGGCCTGCCGGATTTGCCCGGCTGCCAGGTCGTTGGGCACCGTGGCCAGCGAAATGGTCCCCAGCGCCGCTGTCTTGGGCCAGGCCATCGAATCGCCTCCGTCGATGGGGATGGTCAGGAAGTGCGTCGAGCTGATGAGATAGCTGCGGTAATCGGCTTTGCCGGTCGTGATGAACAACTCGGCGGCCGCCCAGTAGAACTCGTCGCTGACGTCGTTGTCACCGTACATGCCGCTGCCGGCAAAGTTGACCGCGTACTGGGTCGGGCTGAGCACGGCGGCGGCCCAGGCGTTCTCGGCGGCGGCCAGGCATTTCTGGGAGAAGGTGACGTCCAGGCTGCTCCAGATGCGAGCCGCCTGGGCGGCGGTGGCGGCCATGTTGAGTGTGGCCGCCGTGCTGGGCGGGTAGAGGTAGCGCGCCATCGCGTCGTTGTGCGGTGCCAGCGGCAGCCCGGTCCAGGCGACATCGGCCACCTTGTGGTGAACCAGGCCTGGGATGTACAACGATCCGGTCGCGTTCGCCGGCACTTGCATCCGGAGGAAGAAATCGAGCTCCCAACGCGCCTCGTCCAAGAGGTCGGGCACGCCGTTGTCGTTTTCGGGGATGTTCAGCGTGCCGTCGGCAAAGGCGGCCGCGTTGGTGCCCAGGTATAGGCTGCGCTCGTACTGGTTCAGCAGCGTCCAGACCGTGATGCCGCCGTTGACGACGTACTTGCCGTGGTCGCCGGCGTCGTACCAGCCGCCGCTCACATCCAGCGAATAGTTGCAGCCCGGCCAGTAGCGGCCTTGAGGATCAAGGCCGCTGAAGCAGGTCACGTTCGTGTCGCCCCGGTTGGGTGCGACGTCGACGTGCCCGGCCGGACGGGTCCACTCCTCCCCACCGGCGTACGGCATCGTGATCGGGATGCCGCTGCGATTGTGGTAAAAGTAGGCCAGCGCGTCGTACTTGAGCTGCTGGTAGATGTCCGCGTCGATGTCAAAGGCATAGCTGGTGCCCGTCAGGACCTGCGTGCCGGTCAAGACGCGCAGCGTATAGCTCACGCCCTCGGTCGTGTAGGCCGAAAAGTCGGCGATGTGAAGGGGATCGCCGGAGGCCTCGTCCTGGCCGTACACCGTGGTCGTGCCCGAAAGCACGACCGCGCGGCTGTTGTCGAGCAGCTCCCACGTGATCGGCTGCGGGGCGTCATTGACGACCGCCGCGCGCTTGGGCGCGTTGGGCTGGTAGCCGGCCTGGTTGACCCGCACCAGCGTCACCGGCGTGGGGGTAGGGGTGGGGGGGATCACCTCGCCGGCCTTTTCCAGCACGACGTTGTCAAAGCAGATCACCGGCGTGCCTTGCCCCCCCATCTGGAACTGGAAAACGGCGGCCGGATCATCGCGGGTGGACGGTTGGACAAAGGTGTAGGTCTGCATGTCGGTCGACAGCGTCACGTTCTGCTCGATGTAGGGGGTCCAGGGTTCTTGGTTCAACTGCACCAGCATGCGCACGCCGATGTTGGGCATGTTGGCGCGGGCGTCAAAGCTCACCGTGTAGGTCGAGTTGGCTTCGATCGGCAGGCCGGGTTGCCCGACGATGATGTCCCAGCGATTGCTGCCGCCGTTGGTGATCGTGACGCACAACTCGCCCGTGCTGGTGTCTTGGGTGGCCCCCGAGGTAATCCACCAGGGATCAAAGCCGCTGCTAAAGTCGCCGTTGGTGAGCAGGTTGTCCTGCGCCAAAACGGTGACCGAGGCCGTGCTCAGGACCGCGATGGCGAGCAGGCCAAATAAGAGAGCCGCGCCGCCCAGGGCGCCCAGTCGAAAGCGTTCATTTGATGGCATTTCATTCTCCTTTTTTCTAATCTTGATCATCGGGGTTAGTCTGCGAGACAGTGTGGGTTTAGTTTAGCATAGGCGACTCCTTTTACAAGTCCGCCATTTCCTAATGGACTCTCTCTTAATGACTCGCCATCCCATAGCCTGCCACGTTCTAATGGCCATTATATCATCGCAGCTTGCCCTGGTCAAGCGCATTGGCCAACTTTGACTTGACTGTGGTATAATTCCCTTTACTTCTTACTCCCTACTTCTTACTCCCTACTTCCATTATTAAAAATCAAGGAGGTTCCAATGCCTGGCACACTGGCCTGGTTATCCGACGAATTGCACTCCCTGCGCGAGCAGGGCTTGTTCAACACCTTGCGCACCATCGGCAGCGCCTGTGGGGCGTGGATGACGGTGGACGGCAAGCAAGTCCTGAACCTGGTCACCAACAACTACCTGGGCCTGGCCAACCACCCCCGCCTGCGCCAGGCCGCCCACCAGGCGATCGATGCCTGGGGCGTGGGGCCGGCCGCCGTACGGAGTATCGCCGGCACGTTGAGCCTGCACGTCGAGTTGGAGAAACGACTGGCGGCCTTCAAGGGCGTGCAAGACGCGCTGTACGTGCAGAGCGGCCTGTGCGCCAACCAGGCCGCCATCCAGCCCCTGGTCGGCAAAGACGACGTGATCTTTACCGACCGGCTCAACCACGCCTCGATCATCGACGGCTGCCGGCTGTCCGGCGCCAAGATCGTCATCTACGAGCACTGCGACTCGGCCGACGCCGAGGCCAAGATCGAGGAGCACCTGCCGGGCTACCGCCGCGGGCTGCTGGTGACCGACGGCGTGTTCAGCATGGACGGCGACATCGCGCCGCTGGACAGGCTGTACGAAGTGTGCGAGCGCCACGGCGTGATGACGATGGTCGACGACGCCCACGGCGAGGGCGTGCTGGGGCGCGGCGGGCGCGGCATCGTGGATCACTTTGGCCTGCACGCCAAGTTCGACATCGAGATTTCCACCTTCAGCAAGGCGCTCGGCGTGGTGGGCGGGGCGATTGCGGGCAAAAAAGTCATCGTGGACTACCTGCGCCAGCGGGCGCGCCCCTTCCTGTTCTCCAGCGCCGTCACCGCCGCCGACACGGCCGCTTGCCTGGCGGCGATCGAGCTGTTGGAAAACTCGACGGAACTTGTGGAAAAACTGTGGATAAACGCCCGCTATTTCAAGGAAAAGATGGGGACATTGGGCTTTGATACGGGGAAAAGTGAAACTCCCATCACCCCCGTCATCCTGGGCGAAAATCAACTGGCGCAGCAATTCAGCCGCAGGCTGTTTGAAGAGGGCGTTTTCGCTATGCCTATTGTGTTTCCGACTGTCCCCAAGGGGACGGCCCGAATTCGCGTGATGGTGAGTGCCGCGCACAGCCGTGAGGATTTGGACAAAGGACTGGCCGCTTTTGCCAAGGTCGGCCAAGATCTGGGTGTAATCTAAGGGCGGTACACTTCTTTCTAGACCCTAAAGGTCTCCAAGACCTTTAGGGTCTCGGCCAAGACGATACACCTCGCGGCGCGGCCAGCCCGACTCGGCGGCCACCTGTTGGGCGGCTTGCTTGTGGCCAAGCCCCTGGCCCAGCAGATCTTGTAGCCTGCCCCGCACGCGCACTTCGTCCCAGCCGCCTGGCTCGCCGCTGGACCCGCCGATCACCAGCGTGATTTCACCCCGTACCCCAGCCGCAAAGTGCTGGCGAGCCTGGCCCAGTGTGCCGCGAAAGAACTCTTCGTGCAGCTTGGTCAGTTCGCGCGCCACGGCCACCGGCCGCTCGCCCAGGATTTCTTCCATATCGGCCAGGCAAGCCAATAGGCGGTGAGGCGCTTCGTAGACGAGCAGTGTGCAGCTTGCTTGGCGCACTTGCTCCAACGCGCGGCGGCGCGCCGCCGGCCGGCGCGGCAAAAAGCCCAGGAATAGGAAGCTGTCGGTGGGCAGGCCAGAGACGACCAGTGCCGTGATGGCCGCGCATGCTCCCGGCAGTGGGACGACCGGCCAGCCGGCTGCCAGCACTGCCCGCACCAACTCGTAACCTGGGTCAGAAAGCCCCGGCATGCCGGCCTCCGAGACCAGGGCTACATCGTTGTCTTGGGCTAACTGGCCCAGGATGGCCTCGAGCTTGCCGAGCTTGTTGTGCTCGAAATAGCTGGTGAGCGGTGTGTGGATGTCATAGTGACTCAACAGCCGGGCCGTTTTGCGCGTATCTTCGGCAGCGATCAAGGCCACGCTGCGCAGAACGCGCAGCGCGCGCAGGCTGATGTCTTCCAGGTTGCCGATTGGCGTGCCGACGACGTACAGGCTACCCATTATGCGATGCGGCGCATCATGCGATGCGGTGGGTGATCCCACTCATGATCCCCTCGCAGCCTTCAAATGCGCCGGTGACGACCAGGCCGTTTTGGCGGATCTCGTAGCGACGGATGTCCTTGGTGTGCCCGCTGCCACGCATCTTGAGAATGGCGATCGCGCGTTGGATGGCGCTTTCGACCTCGACGTAACGCAGCAGGATGATGCCGTCCGCCACGTAGGACAGGTTGCCTTTCTCGAAACGAGGGATGGGCACCCGCCCCTCCTCGCCCAGCAAGAGCGAGGTCAGCCCTTCGCGCTTGAGGCCATTGATGGCCAGGTTATAATGCTGCCGCAGCTCGATCGGGTTGCGGCTGATACGCGTGAAATGCGTGATGCTGTCCAGCACGATGCGATGGATGTCGCTTTCGAGTAAGAGTTGATTCAGCGGACTGCTGGGTGTCTGCAGGCTGCTGAGGAACACTTGGGGCGAGGTAAAGAGCATGTGTAACATGCCTTCTTTTTCCATTTGGCGCAGATTCCACCCCAGGGATTCAGCGTCCCGGTGCAGCGATTGGGGAAACTCTTCGAACGAAATCAAGAGTCCTGGCTCGTTGTTCTGCACCCCGTGGATGAGAAATTGCAGCCCCATGGCTGTCTTGCCCGTGCCTGGCGCGCCGCGTACCAGCACCGCCGCCCCGCGCAAAAAGCCGCCCTGGAGCATGTCGTCCAGGCCACTGATGCCACTGGTGACTCGTTCGGGCAGTGTAGGAACCATGTTGACCTCCATTAGTGGTTTTGCTGAAAGCGTACAAAAGCCAGATTTTTCTGGCACTCGCCGGGCAGGACGATCTCGTAACTGGCTGAGAAAGGCGTCTCGAGATCGGCTGCTTTGTAAAGCTGTACCTGCCATGTGCCCTTGGCCCCCCGTCCTCCCAGGCGAACTTCCCAACCGCCGGGTCCATAATCGGGACTGGTGCTGACGGCCACCTGTTGGCTGAGGCCGTCCGCGCCAGTTACGCACACCACGTAACCCCGCACTGCTTCTCCCTTCAAATCGACGATGGTGCCGGCCAGCCCGGTCCACTCGCACGTCAGCACGGGATGAACCTGGTAGTTGACAAGCGCCGTGAACGTAAAGGGTGCACGGGTGGGGCTGGGCGTCTTGGTCGGCGTTGTGATCTGGCGGGTGGGGGAGGCGTTCGTTGTCGTGAGCGGCCGGGTGGACGTTGGCTTACGGCTGAGAGTGGGCGCCAGCGCTGGCGTGACGCTTGGGCTTGGCGTGTGGGAGCCTGGCTCAACTGGAATGGTTGAGCTGGCTGGTGGCGTGCCTTGGGTGGCGCTCGGGATCATCATGATCATGACTGTTGTGGGCGGAGGAAAGGCGTTAAGCGGGCTGGCCGGATCCAAGCCAACCAGGATCGTGTAGGCCAGTGTGATCAGCGTCAAGACCAACATCCCAATCGCTGCCGTGTCCCACAATCGCCTGCCACCCATTTTGTGCCTGTTCAAAAACAACTCCACTTTTAACCCTGCTTCGCCAGCTAGAAACCATTCGAAAAAGCGCCCATCCGTTTGTTTGTGCCCAGGATTAGTGATTCTGCGTAAACTTGACGAAATACGAGCTGGCGCCGCACATGGCTTCCAAGCGTACTTCGTACACGTCTGAAATCGGCGCGTTGGTGCCCGGCATGTACAGCCGCACGCGCCACACCCCGGCTGTCGGGCCATTGGCGTTGATCGCCACGCTCCAAGTGGATGCGTCGAAGCCAGGCGCGCGGGAGAACTCCGAGTCCCCAGATGGGATGACCACGTCGATGCCGGCATCACCCTCCACGTGAACGAGATAGCCGGCGATGGGCAAGCCTTCCATGTCGTACACGCCGCCCATAATCCCGGCCCACGTGCAGCCCCAGGGCGCAACTTGGGGTATGACTTCGCCCACAAAGGGATACTTGGACCGGGTTGGGCTGGGTGTGACCGAAGGGCCGTAGGTCTCGGTGGGCGTGCGCGTCGGGGGAAGGGTATTGGTGGGACGGGGTGTGAGGGTGGGTAGGCGTGGTGTAATGGTAGGCAGACGCGTGTTGGTAGGAGGCACGGTAGGCGGTGGTGTCGCGATAGGCGTGGGAGAAGGGCCGGTCTGTGCTGTCGCCAGGATAGCCGGTTCCAGTGTGGCTATGGGAATGAGCGTGGGCGGGGCGAGCGGGTTGAGCGAAGCCGGTAGGATGAATAGGATCAGGTAGCACAGGCATACCAGGCCGGTAGCGGCGATCAAGATCATCGCTAGCCGGTCAAAGAGCGTGTTTCGCGTACTATTGCGAGCCATGGATCCTCCTTATGGGGTGACCAGGCGCTCGATCTGAGCCTTGGTCTTGAGATCTTCTAGCCAGCGCAGAAAGCTTTGCTGCTGAAGACGCTGCAGGCTGTCGACTGATAGCGGGCGCGCGGCTTCGCGCTCAATGAGCTGGACGATCTCGTACACCGTTTGCCCGCCAAACTCGCTGGCAGTTACGTTGCTGATCTGGCCAGGCTGCAGCGCGAAAGCGGCTTCCTCTAGGAGTGGATCGAACAAGCCCCCGCGTGGGAACCAGCCCAGGTCGCCCCCAGCCGCGCTGGTCAACGGGTCTGTCGAGTACTGCTGAGCCAACGCGCCAAAGTCGGCCCCGGCTTGCAGCATGCTGAGCAACTGGTTGGCCTCCTCCTGTGTCAGGACCTGGATATGGCGGGCGTGGGCTTGCTCGGCTTCGGTCGGCACGCCAGCCGTGATGCGATCCCGCACCGCATTGTTGAGGATCGCCGTGCGCTGCGCCAGGCGGTGCTCTTCGATGCTCATGCCATTGCTGGTCAGCCATGCCTTGAACGCTTCCTCACCGCCTACATTGTTAATATCTTGCTGGATGAGGGCCTCCACCTGTTCGTCGGAAATGGCCAGGCCAAGTTGAGCCGCCGCCTGGGCAATCAGCTCGTCTTCGATCAAGGCCTCCAACGCCTGGGAGCGCACGGCCTGAACCGTCGCTTGCCCTTCCGGCGTGTCCAGATCGATGCCGTGATCTCGCAGAGCCTGGAGACGGCGCGCGGCTTCGTTTTCAAATACGGCCAGGTCGACGGGAACGTTGTTGACCCGCGCGGCTAGTGGCGCGCCATTTCCTGATAGCGCGTCAGGCGCCAGCGTCAGCGTGGGAAGTGCCACTGCTGGCGCCTGCGGGAGGGGCGCGTTCGTGGCCGATTGAGGCACAACCCCCTCGCCGGGCGGGCTGGAACAGGCCGCCAACACGCTCAGTATCATGCAGTTCAGAACCAGTCGTTTTATCACGTTATACCCTCCTTGTCGGTTATGCTTGACACGTTGATGAGTACATTATACCAGAAAAATTGTATTCCTATTTTGCGTTCTTGACAAGCCCACGCGCTGGTGGTAACATTAAGCCTGAAGCTGAAACCTAAAGTCGTAGGTCACGTTTGTAGCGTGACAAAGCTAGTCAACCAGGAGCGTCACGTTGAAAACGTGACTGCTGAAACGTAAGTGAGAGGCGCTATGCAAGAAAAACGCTGTATCAAGTTAACCTACCCGGCATCGCTTCAAGACCAGCCCGTCTTGTATAAACTGATCAAGGATTTTGACCTTGCTACCAATATCCGGCGCGCCAGCGTGAGCACATCCGAAGCGTGGCTGATTGTCGACCTCGAAGGTCAGACCGATGCGATCCAGCACGCCGTCGAATGGGCCGCCGCCCAGGGCCTGATCGTCGAAGACTATACCGAAGCATAAGGGGGCATAACTATGGTCGATGCTGCTGCCCGCAGTCAGCGGGCGCCTGCCTGGCAGGCCGTCCCTGACGAGAAATGGGATGACTGGCGCTGGCAGTTGTCAAATCGCCTGAACACGGCCGAAGAACTCGGCCAGGTCATCGATTTGTACGACGAGGAAATCCAGGCGCTTGAGGCTAAGCATTTGTTTCGGGTGGACGTCACGCCCTATTTCGCCTCGCTGATTCGGCCCGGCGATTTTCACGACCCGATCCGCCGCCAGGTGATCCCGACCGCCCAAGAGCTGCGTCCCTTCACATCGATGATGGAGGACAGCCTGGCTGAGGATATGCACAGCCCGGTGCCGGGCCTGGTTCATCGCTACCCCGACCGGGCCTTGATGTTGGTGACGACCCAATGCGCCAGCTACTGCCGCTATTGCACGCGCAGCCGTATCGTCGGCGATTCGTCGGCCCAGTTCAGCCGCACCGAGTACGAGGAGCAGTTGGCCTACATCGAGCAGACGCCCCAAATCCGCGACGTCCTGCTTTCGGGCGGCGACCCGCTGACCTTGCCGCCCAAGGTGCTTGAGAATCTGCTGGCCGGCCTGCGCGCTATCGAGCACGTCGAGATCGTCCGCATCGGCACGCGCGTGCCGGTCTTTATGCCGCAGCGTGTGACGGACGAGTTGTGCGCCATGCTGCACACCTATCACCCGCTGTGGATGAATATCCATGTCAACCACCCGCAAGAAATCACGCCTGAATTAGGTCGCGCGTGCGCCATGCTGGCCGATGCTGGCATCCCCTTGGGCAATCAGAGCGTGCTGCTGGCCGGCGTGAATGACTGCGTGCACGTTCAACGCGCCTTGTGCCAGGCATTGGTCAAGCTGCGCGTGCGACCTTACTATCTCTACCAATGCGACCTGGTCGAGGGCGCCGGCCACTTTCGCACGCCGGTGGCCAAAGGCATCGAGATCATGGAAGGCCTGCGCGGCCACACGAGTGGCTTTGCGGTCCCCCAGTATATCATCGATGCGCCGGGTGGGGGGGGTAAAGTGCCGTTGATGCCCAACTATGTGCTCAGCCAATCGGAGGACACGCTCGTGCTGCGCAACTTTGAGGGCTTTATTACCACCTACGAACAGCCGCTCGATTACAAGCCACACGATCCCAAGCAGTGTGCTTTCTGCCAGCACAAACGGGCCGAGCCCGGCCAGGCCGGTCTCACCGGCTTGCTTGACCGCCAGGCACTGTTTATCAAGCCAGAGGGTTTTGACCAGGTCCGCTCGCGCGGTGGAACCAAGCATCGCTTGCGCGGCGACGATTGCAGCAAGTGGCAGGCCGCCGGCGTGGGGGGGGGCGATAAGATCGTGCCTTGACAAGACCCTTGTATTGTAGTATTATCAGGCTAACTTGACATAGTGCCATCAAGATAATGGCGTGATGCAAAAGGAGACAGGGTATGCCCAAGTCCCGTACTGACCAGATGGTTGATCGTCTGCGCGATTTGCAGGCTGGCACCCCCGATATTGAAGCTTCAGCGGTCGTGTCGGTGGATGGCCTCATCATGGCTTCTGCACTCCCGGCCGATGTCGAGGAAGACCGTGTTTCGGCCATGTCGGCCGCTATGCTGTCGTTGGGTGAGCGCATCTCCAGCGAGTTGGGGCGAGGTGTTTTGGACCAGGTTTATGTCCACGGTGATAGTGGCTATGTGATATTGATGTCGATTGGTGAGGATGCCGTGCTCACGGTCCTGGCTCGAGAACAGGCCAAGTTGGGCTTGATCTTTTTGGATATGAGGCGCGCTGCCGAGGACCTGAGCAAGCTGGTCTAAACCGGCCGGCCCGAGGAAGACTATTAGCGTTGTCCACGTTTCAAGTGTTTGGCATATTTTGTGAGGAGTGACACTCGCGCGGTGTCACTCCTCTTTCGGTTAATTCAGAGGAGATGCGCATGGACAAAGTGACCAAGTATGTTTTTATCACCGGCGGTGTGGTCAGCTCGGTCGGCAAGGGTGTAACGGCGGCGGCCATTGGACGAGTGCTCAAGAGCCGTGGCATGTTGGTGTCCATTCAAAAGCTTGACCCCTATATCAACGTCGATCCGGGCACCCTGTCCCCTTACCAACACGGTGAGGTCTTTGTCACCGAAGATGGGGCAGAAACCGATCTCGACCTGGGGCACTATGAGCGCTTTGTGGACGAGAACTTGACCCGCGCCAATAACGTGACCACCGGGCAGGTGTATGCCGAAGTGATCGCCAAAGAGCGGCGCGGCGATTACCTGGGCGGCACCATCCAGGTCATCCCCCACATTACCAACGAGATCAAGCGTCGGATCGGCATGGTGAGCAAGGCCACCGGCGCGGAAGTGGTCGTGGTCGAGATCGGCGGCACGGTGGGCGACATCGAGAGCCTGCCTTTTATGGAAGCCATTCGCCAGATGCGCAAAGATCTCGGACGCGAAAATACGGTCTATGTTCACGTGACCTTGCTGCCGTACATCGGCGCTACCGGCGAGTTAAAGACCAAGCCGACTCAACACAGTGTCAAGGAGCTGCGCGGGATCGGCATCCAACCTGACGTGATCGCCGCGCGCTCCGATTACTCGGTGAGCGAGGCGCTCAAGGACAAAATTGCGTTGTTTTGCGACGTCGACGCCCGCGCGGTGGTGCCCCTCGTGACGACGCCGGTGGTGTACGAGCTGCCTCTGATCTTGGAAGAGCAGGGGGTGGGTGAACTGTTGAGCCAGCGGCTGCACCTGGAGGGCCAACCCGGACCGGATTTGTCCGATTGGCGGGCGATCGTCGAGGAGATGAAGCGGCCTAGCCGCACGCTGGACGTGGCCATCGTGGGCAAATACGTCGAGCTGGAGGATGCCTACATCAGCGTGCGCGAGGCGCTGCGTCACGCTGCCCTGACCCAGGGCATGGAGGTCAAGGTCCATTGGATATCCTCCGAAGAACTGGGACGCGGGCGTGGCCTGGAGCGCCTGGACCACGTGTCTGGCATCGTCGTGCCGGGCGGCTTTGGCTATCGCGGCATCGAAGGCAAGATCGTTGCCGCCCGCTACGCTCGCGAGCACAAACTGCCTTACTTGGGTTTGTGCCTGGGGATGCAGGTGATGGTCATCGAATTAGCCCGGACTGCGCTAAACAGCGACGAGCCTAACAGCACCGAGTTCGACCATGCCACGCGCTACCCCGTGATCGACCTGCTGCCCGAACAACGTGACATCGTCGACCTGGGCGGGACGATGCGCCTGGGCGTCTACCCGTGCCAACTCGTGCCCGGCACGCGAGCCGCTGAGGCTTACAACTGCCCGCTGGTCAGCGAACGCCACCGGCATCGTTTCGAGTTCAATAACGCTTTCCGGGAGCTGTTGGGCCAGCACGGTATGCTGTTCTCCGGCCTGTCGCCTGATGGCCGGCTGGTGGAAATTGCCGAGTTGGCCGATCACCCCTTTATGCTGGGCAGTCAGTTCCATCCCGAATTCAAGAGCCGCCCCAACCGGCCCCACCCCTTGTTCAAAGCCTTCGTGACCGCTGTGGCTCAACATACGTAGAGACACACGCTCTTGCCGTGGGGGCGCAAGATTGTGTCGTGGGGGCGCAAGATTGTGTCGTGGGGGCCAAGATTGTGTCGTGGGGGCGCAAGATTGTGTCGTGGGGGCCAAGATTGTGTCGTGGGGGCCAAGATTGTGTCGTGGGGGCCAAGATTGTGTCGTGGGGGCGCAAGATTTTGCGCCCCTACTCATCCGTGTCTTCTGGCTTGGCCTGGCCGGGTTCCTTCGCCTCGATGCGGGACAGGATAGGATTGCCAAAGGCCATGTCTTCGATGCGGCGGCGAACCCGGCGCGCCCGCCGGCGCAGCGGGCTGATCGCGCGTTCCCAGGCCGGCCGGGGTGGGGCTAGCTCGCCATCCCACTGGATAGCGGCGGCTGCCCATGTCAGGCCGGCGCCAAAACCAACCATGATGATGTGATCGCCCGCCTCGACCTGGCCCGCTTCGACGGCTTCGCACAAGGCGATGGGGACGGAGGCGGCCGAGGTATTGCCGTAGCGATCCAGGTTGAGAAAGAACTTGTCCAGCGGCACACCCAGTTGGCGAGCAGCCGACTCGATGATGCGCAAGTTGGCCTGGTGCGGGATGAACAGGTCGATATCGTTGATGCTCAGCCCGGCCCGCTCGATGGCTTCGCGAACCGCCTTGGCCATGATGCGCGTGGCGAATTTGTACACGGCCGGCCCGTTCATGTGCACATAGTGCAGCCTGGCATCCACTGTGTCGCGGCTGGCGGGTTGGCGGCTGCCGCCGGCGGGCACCAGCAGCACATCGCTGCCCGAGCCGTCGGCGCGTACCAGGGTAGACAATACGCCGCCTGGCTCGTCGCTCCTGCGCAGCACCACTGCCCCCGCCCCATCGCCGAACAAGACACATGTATCCCGCTTGGTCCAGTCCACCAGGCGGCTGCACGTCTCCGCTCCGATGATCAGCACTGTGTCGTGTGCCCCGCTGGCAATCGCCTGGCTGCCCATCGCCAACGCGTATATGAACCCGCTGCAGCCGGCCGACAAATCGAACGCCCCGGCGCGGTCCGCGCCCAGTGCATCTTGCACCAGACACGCCGTGGCCGGAAAGATATAGTCGGGCGAGAGCGTCGCGAGAATGATCAACTCGACGTCGGACGGGTCCGTGCCACTGCGTTCGAGCGCTTCTCTGGCGGCCGCCGTGGCCAGGGTCGATGTCGTTTCTTTGGTGCTGCTCACGACGTGACGCTGGCGAATACCCGTGTGGCTCGTGATCCACTCGTCGGAGGTATTGACCATTTTAGCCAGATCGTCGTTGGTGAGGACCTGGGGCGGGACGTACATCCCCCATCCAGCAATGTGAGCGTAACGGACCGATCGTCTTTCTGCCACGATTGATCTTGCCTTTCAACCCATCTTGCGCAAGATCACGCAGGCGTTGTGTCCGCCGAAGCCAAACGAGTTAGACATGGCGGTCTGGATGGCAAGCTGGCGGGCCGTGTTGGGCACATAGTCCAGGTCGCACTCTGGATCCGGCGTTTCGTAATTGATCGTGGGTGGGAGGATGCCCTCTTGTAACGCTTTGACGCACACGATGGCCTCGACCGCGCCGGCCGCCCCCAGCATGTGGCCGATCATCGACTTGGTCGAACTGATCGGCAGGCGATAAGCGTGGGAGCCAAAGACCTGCTTGATGGCCAGCGTTTCGGTCTTGTCGTTCAGTGAGGTCGAGGTCCCGTGCGCGTTGAGGTAGCCGATCTGGCTTGGATCGAGCTGGAACTGGTCGAGTGCCATTTGCATGGCCGCCGCTGCCCCATCGCCGCTCGGCTCCGGCGCAGTGGCGTGATAGGCGTCAGCCGTCGCCCCGTAGCCGACCAGCTCGGCATAGATGCGCGCGCCACGCGCCTGAGCATGCTCCAGGCTTTCCAGGACGAGCACGCCAGATCCTTCACCTATGACGAAACCGTCTCGACCAGCGTCGAAAGGCCGGCTGGCTTTGGTGGGAGCGTCGTTGCGCCGGCTGATCGCCCCCATGGCGTTGAAGGCGGCGACAGCCACGGGTACCAGCCCGGCTTCTGCGCCGCCGGCCAACATGACGTCGGCCGCTCCCCGCCGGATCATCTCGCCGGCTTCGCCGAGCGCGTTCGAGCCGGTGGCGCAGGCTGAAACGATGGACATGTTGGGGCCTCGCAGGCCAAAGTGGATGGCCACCTGACCGGCGGCGCTGTCCGACAGCATCTTGGGCACCAGGAAGGGCGACACGCGCCTCGGCCCTTTTTCGCGCAATACCTCAACTTCCTCCAGGATGGTGCCGATGCCGCCGATGCCGGAGCCGATCGCTACCCCGATGCGCTGGCTGTTCTCCGGCGTCACGTGCAGCCCGGAATCCGCTATAGCCTGGGCGGATGCCGCCACGGCAAAGTGGGTGAAGCGATCCATGCGCCGCACCTCTTTGTGATTGATCCACACGCTGGGATCGAAATCCTTGATCTCGGCGGCGAACTGCGTTTCGAACCCCGTGGGGTCAAAGCGCGTGATCGGCCTGACCCCCGAGCGCCCGTCGAGCATGGCCGCCCACATGGTGGGCACATCGTTCCCAACCGGAGTGATGACTCCCAAGCCGGTAATGACTACTCGTCTCATAATAATTCTCCTTAGGGTATATTCTAACTGCTGACACCTTGGCGGTGAAAAGACTGTATGGGGTGGCTAGGTAATCGCCTGAACTGCCGCCCATTTATTAAACACCCGTCCCCGTCAAAAGATGCACCTTAGCATTGCTTGAGCTTGTTGGCGTGTGCCTGATACACCAAGCGCCTGCGTGCCGGCGCGATGCTATAATACCACAATTTGATCAGGCGCGGAAGCGGCTTGTAAAAGGTGTCAAGCATGGTAAAATAAGGTCAGGGATGTTTCAGACTAAGGAGCTAACTGTGCCACTATTAGACGACAAGATCAAGACCGAGGTGCAAAAGACCCTCGCGGCTGTCACCAAACCGGTCAAGCTGGTGATATTCACCCAGGAACAAGACACGGCCCCGCCTTGCCAGTTCTGCGCCGATACGCGCCAGTTGGTCGAGGAAGTCGCCGCTTTATCCGAACAGCTGGCCGCCGAGGTGCACGATTTTACGACCGAGGCCGATCTTGCCGAGCAGTACCAGATCGACAAGATCCCCGCCGTGGCCGTGGTGGGTGCCAAGGACTATGGTGTGCGCTTTTTCGGCATCCCGTCGGGCTACGAGTTCGGCACCTTGGTGCAGAGCATTCTCGACGTCTCCACAGGTGAATCAGGACTGTCCGAGTCGAGCAAAACCCAGCTCGCCAGGCTCGACAAGCCGGTCCACGTCCAGGTGCTCGTCACCCCGACCTGCCCGTACTGCCAGCGAGCCGTGTCGCTCGCCCACAAAATCGCCATCGAAAGCGACCTGGTCAGGGCTGATATGGTCGAAGTGAGCGAATTCCCTCACCTGGCCAACAAGTACCAGGTGTTTGGCGTGCCGCGCACTGTGATCAACGAGACTATCCACGTGGAAGGCGCTGTGCCAGAAGCGATGTTGATGGCCGAGCTGATGAAAGTGCTAGACCTAGGCGAGTAGGGGCAAACCGCCGTGTTTGCCCTCCCGGCGTGTTTAAACTGTGAAAGCATGTCCTGCGGAGCTTGTCCTGACTGCCAGCTTGCTGGCTGCCGCCTTGGCTGTGTCCGCGCTCGCCGCAAGCACGCCAGGAACGGCGGCCGTTTCGAGCCTGCCGGGCACTGTTCAACCTGACGGCACAGCCAGGGCCCGTGCTTACGTCTTGCTGGAGGCGATGCTGGCCGAATCCGCCCAGGCCGGACGAGCTGGAGAGCCTGGCCTGCCGGCCGGCGCAGGCTTGTACGAGGTGGCGCTTGACGGCTCCACGGCCCTCGTTCGCCTGGAGCTGCCCGCCTGTTTCCTCTATGCGAGCCAGCTTCTCCAGGAGTGCGATGAAGCCTACGAGCACTTGGACCCGGCCCGCTCCGACGCGCTCGTTCGCCAGCTCGGCACCACGCTCGAGCCGCTCCACGTGTTGACGCTCACCGTCCAGGCGCGTGGCCAGGACGGGGCCTTTTATCCCTTGTCGCACTTTTTGTTCGAGCCACCCGCGCCGCGCAAGGAGCCGGAAGAAATCCGAGTTTCGAATTTCGAATTCCAAAACTCTTCCGGCTCACTGGCCGGCAAGGCCGTCTACCTCAGCGCCGGGCACGGTTGGTACTGGTCGCAGTTCAACACCTGGCGGACGCAGCGCCTGACCTATCCCAAAATTGACGGCTATAAGGGCATCGTCGAGGATCTGAATAACGCCGAGGCTGTCAATCAATACGTGATCCAATACCTGCGCAACGCCGGCGCCGACGTGTGGCCGGTGCGCGAGCACGACATGAACACGGAGCAGATCGTCATCACACTCGATTCGCCTTCCTACAGCGAGCAAGGCGCGTGGGCCACAGACGACAGCACCGGCTACGCGGGCAGCCCGCCTCGCTATGCCGTCACGGCGGCCGGGGCCAACGCCACGGCCACGTGGAGCTTTACCCCAGCGGCCAGCGGCTACTATGCCGTGTATGCCTGGTACACCAGCGGCAGCGACCGCCCGCCGGATGCATACTATCTCGTCACCCATGCTGGCGACACGAGCCCAAGCCGCATCGATCAAACGGTGCACGGTTACACCTGGCGCTATATCGGCACCTATCCCTTCGCGGCCGGCCGCCCCGCCCTGGTCCAGTTGACCAACCAGTCGAGCGTCTCGGACCGGCGGGTGATCGCCGGCGCGATTCGCGTCGGCGGCGGGATGGGCAGCCTGTGCGGTGACACGCCGGCTGGCTGCTACGCCACCAGCCAACGCCCACGCTGGGAAGAGGCGGCGCGTTACTGGGCCAGGTACCAGGGCGCGCCATCCAGCGTGTATAACCCGCCCGCCTGTGACCAGACCGCCGACGATTATTGCGACGACATCACCGCCCGCCCGCTGTACGCCGAATGGGAAAAACCGGCCGGCGAAGACGCCGTCTACGTCTCGTGGCATTCGAACGGTTACGACGGCGACACGCGCGGCACCCAAAGCTATATCTACTCGGGCGCTTTTACGCCGGGCAGCGACAAGCTGCAAAACAGCCTCCACGACAGGCTGGTGCATGACATACAGGCCGGCTGGGACCCGGACTGGACCGACGCCGGTAAGCGGCGCGCGGACTTGGGCGAGCTGCGCCGCCTGTCAAGCATGCCGGGCGTGCTGCTCGAGATCGCCTTCCACGATCAAGCCGACGATACCGACGCGCTCAAGGACCCGCGCTTCGAGCAGTTGGCCGCCCGCGCTGTGTACAAGGGTATCGTCAGCTATTTCGCCGCGCGGGATGGGCAGGCGGCTGTCTTTTCCCCCGAACCCCCCCAAGCCGTGTCGATGCGCAATGTCGCGCCGGGCACGCTGCGGCTGGACTGGCTGCCCTCACCCACCGACAGCGCGGGACTGCTGGGGCACGCGGCCACGTCCTACCGGGTCTATCTCAGCAGCGATGGCCTGGGCTGGCGCAACGCCATCGCCGTCGACGGCACGGTTTACACCTTGACACAGCTTGCCCCTGGCCAGTTGCTCTTTGCGCGCGTGGCGGGCGTCAACGCCGGCGGCGAGTCGTTTCCTAGCCCCGTGGTGGGTGCTCGCGTGGGCTGGCCGCCACCCGTGCTCATCGTCGACGGCTTTGGGCGCATCGACCGCGATGGGCTGGTCGCGCAGGACGATGGCTACCCGCTGTACACCCACTATCGCATGTTCGTCGACCGGATCAACAGTTTTGACTATATCGTCCGGCACGGCACGGCCCTCTCGCTGCCTTTCGACAGCGCTCAGCGGCGCGCCCTGGGCACGCTGCCCGTCGCGCTCGGCGACTACCGGATCGTGGACTGGATCGCCGGCGAAGAACAGTCATCTTCTGCCTCGATACCGCCGGCCGCGCCCGGGGCCGCGCTCAGCGCGGCCGAGCAAGCCGCTCTGCAAAGCTTTGCCGGCGGCGGCGGCGCGCTGTTCATCAGCGGCGCCGAGCTGGGCTACGACCTGGTGAGCCAGGGCCAGGGGGTGGACTTTTACGCAGCCACGCTGCACGCTGCCTTGGGGGGCGACGACGCCGGTTCGTACACGGCCGCGCCGGCTAGCGGCGGCATCTTTGACGGACTGAGCAGCCTGGACTTCGACCCGGCCAGTGGGGCAGGGGGGCCGGTGGGCAGTTACGACGTCGAGCGGCCGGATTACTTTACGCTGCTGGGCGAGGCGCTGCCCGCGCTGAGTTACATTGGGGGCCAGGGCAGCACGGCCGCCTTGCAGTACGACAGCGGTGGCTGCTGGCGACTGGTGTATATGGGTTTTCCCTTCGAGACCATCCGCGATGCCTCGGCGCGCCAGGCGGTGATGGGGCGCGTGATGGACTTTTTGGGCACCTGCATCGAGCGCCGGCCAGACACGACGATCCAGGCGCCGAGAGACGGGCGTCATTATAATGCCACTCCTCTGCTGGAGGGCACGGCCAGCGACACAGGCAGCCTGGCTGTCGTGCGCTTGCAAATCAGTTCCGGCCTGGCGTATTGGGACGGGACGACGTGGCAGCCCGTGCCAGCCTGGGTGGACGCGGCCGGAACCGAGATGTGGCAGTACGCGCTGCCTATTCTAGCCGACGGGCACTACACCGTGGCCGCCCAAGCCTGGAACTCGATCGGATTCTCAGACACGACGCCGGCCCAGGTGGCTTTTGTCGTCGACACCGTCTCGCCCACGGCACCCTCGCCCATAACGCCTACCGGGGGTATCACCACGGGCGGCGTGGGGATGATCTTTGCTTACACGGCCAGCAGCGATGCCACTGGCGTGGCCGGTTATATGGTTAGAATTGACGATGGCTGGCTGCTGATGACAAGTGACGGCGTGACCGCCAGCTTGGTTGGCGCGCTGCCTGATGGGGAACACACCTGGACTGTGGAGGCCTTTGACCGGGCCAGGAACATCTCGCCGCCAAGTGCGCCGGCTAGCTTTGTCGCCGTCTCACAGCACGTCTACTTGCCGCTTATCTTGAATAGGATTGAATTCTTGAAACCTTAAACCTGGAACCTGAAACCGAAATAGGATGGCCGCATGATGCAACCAACTGAACGTGTTGAACAAGACCAGGCCCGCTCCGCCCGCCCGGCCTGGCCTTTGCCATGGTGGTCGACCCTGAGCCTGGTGCTGCTCGTAGCCCTCGTCACCGCCCTGGCCTGGATAGGCCTCACTTTGAGCCAGCGGCCGCCCGCTCCGGCCGAACTGCCGACGCCTATTTTTATCATCGTGACCTCCCTTCCTGGTGGCGCGTCGGCGCCCGGCCAATCTCAGCCAGAAACTGAGGCCACCCAGCCCGCACCCGGCCAGGCCAGGCCGGGTGACGTGGTCCAGGTGAGCGACACAGGCGGCTTGGGAGTCCGCCTCCGCGCCGGCCCCGGCGTGTTGTACGAGACCTTGAAGATCGTCCCGGAGGGGAGCCGGCTGGAGCTTGTCGGCGAAGCCCGGCAGGCCGACGATCACGTATGGCGGCTCGTGCGAGATCCAACAGACGGCGTGCAGGGTTGGATGGTTGTGGATTACCTGCAAGTCATCGCCCCCTGATTTGCAGATTCGCCCCGACCGAAGGTCGGCATTTGCCAATTTCATTGACTTTGTATCTCGCTCGTGATACAATGAGCACACGTTTTTTGAAGGTGATCTCGATAGCATGAGCGACTCTGCCCGTAGCCTGTTTAGAAAAATTTTGAAGGACAAGCCATCCCAAGCTGTGCCTCCTGGGCCGGACTGTCCTTCTTCTGCGTCTACACCAGGTGGCACTCAGCCTGGCGCTTTGGAGCAAGCTTCAACCTCGCCGCTGGGGCCTACGAGCGATGGGGCGTTGCCCTCGCTCACCGAGCGGCTCAAGCCTCGGCATGAGCCTGCCGGGGCAGCCGCTGAGTCTGCACGAGTTGTGCCTGCGGCGGCCGAGCCTTTGCCCTCGCCGAGCACCTACGAAGATGCCCGCCTGGTTTTGCATCAAATACGCGGCAAGATGGCTCACCTGGCCGAAGAATTTGCCGAAGGCCGGCTCAACAGCCAGCAGTTCCACGAGATTTACGCTCACTATCAAGAGCAGCGCCGCATCATCGAGGCTGCTCTAGAGAACATGCCTGACTCTGAGGCGTGGCGAAAGGTCATTACCCCTGGCGTCACCGCAATGCTGCGCGAGCGCAACGTGGCCAAGGTGCTCAGCTACGCTATTTACGATAACAACACCAGCTTGCCGCTGGCCAGCGTGGGCGATTTCGCGGTAGATACCGCTCTGTTGGTCCCCATGTTGTCCAGCTTTCGCTCGGCCACGGCCGAGATGTTTGGAGCTGGGCTGCGCAGCACCGAGATTGAGGGGGGGCGTTGGCTGTGCTTTGTGCCAGGCAGCTATACCACCTTGTTCGCGATCTTTTCCCTTCAACCGGCGCGTCTCCAACTGACCCTGATCGAAGATCTGCACAGGGACTTTGAGGTGGCCAATCGCGCCGCTTTGGAAAGCGAGCAGGGCACTCAAGCCGCCGAGCAGTTCGCCGGCTTGTGGGTCCTCGACCGCGCGTAGCGTGTGTTATCCGCGAATCTTAAAAGTTTCCTTTTCTTTTCTAGGACACAGATGAACACAGATTTTACGGATGAATATAAATTGGCGAAAATTAGCGGATAATTCACCAGGCCCAAGGAGCACCATTTCTCATGAACTATGAACCCGTCATCGGGCTGGAAATCCATGCCGAGTTGTTGACCCGCTCCAAGATGTTTTGTTCGTGCGCCGTGGTCGAAGGTGGTATGGGTGCCGAACCGAACACGTGCGTCTGTCCGGTGTGCATGGCGCTGCCGGGCGCGTTGCCAGTGATCAACGAGCAGGCCATCACCGACACCATTTTGACCGGCCTGGCACTCAATTGCCAGGTCAATCCCTTTAACATCTTTGCGCGCAAAAACTACTTTTACCCCGATCTGCCCAAAGGCTACCAGATCAGCCAATACGAGTATCCTTTGTGTAAGCACGGCTGGCTGGAAATCGAGACCGAGACCGGGCCGAAGAAAATCGGCATCACGCGCGTCCACCAGGAAGA
>JAFGFO010000246.1 GCA_016931085.1 Thermoflexales bacterium | reverse complement strand
TACCTGCCACAGGCGCGGCGGCTATCCGCAGGACGCCTTTGGCGTAGAAAGCCGCCCTACAAAACGCTCTCTCCGACAGCCTGCTAGCGCTAGTTGACTTGGGACGCTTCAGTGTTATAATTTCTCAGGTGCGAAAACGCATGTGTATGCAGGAGTATAAAGCGTGAGTGATCAGCCGCCTGACTGGCCCAATTCTTCCAGGCAGCCCCCTGCCCGCCAACTGCCAACTGGCGGATGGGGAGGAGCGATTGCGCCTTCATCCCGCCCCCGCCGCCCACGCCGGCCGGCGCCGAAGGCGGGGCGTGGCCCACGGCTGATGCAGGCGTTCATCATCGCCGTGTCGTTGGCCGTCATCGCCCTGTTTACGGCCATGGCCGCCGGCGTCAGCGGCTATATTTACGTGGCTGGCCAACTCCCATCGCCCGACGAACTGGCCAAGCGCGCCAGGCAAACCTTTGTCTCCAGCCAGGTCTATGACCGTAACGGCAACTTGTTGTACGAGTTGATGGACCCTCACGGCGGCCGGCGGCAAAGAGTGCCGCTGGAGCGCATCTCGCGTTACGCCATCCTGGCGACCATCGACACCGAAGACGCCTACTTTTATCGCCACCCCGGCTTTGACCCCGTGGCGTTGGTGCGCATGGTGTATTACGCGATCATCGAGCGCGAGTTCGTCTCGGGCGGCAGCACCATCACACAGCAAGTCGCCCGCAACCTGGTGCTGTCTGAAGACGAGCGGACCGAACGCACCCTCAAGCGCAAGATCAGGGAAATCGTGCTGGCTTCCGAGCTCTCGCGCCGCTACAGCAAGGACAAGATTCTCGAGCTTTACCTCAACGACGTGAACAATTACGGCAACCTGGCGTATGGCATCCAGGCCGCCGCCCAGACCTATTTCCAAAAAGACGCCGCCGATCTGAGCCTGGCCGAGGCATCGTTTCTGGTCGGGCTGCCGCAATCACCGGCCACTTATGACGTGTTTGGCACAGGACGAGACGCGGCTATAAACCGCCAGCGCAGCGTGTTGGCCCTGATGGTCAAACAGAAAGATATCACCCAGGCCCAGGCCGACACGGCGGCGGCCGAGATCGCCGCTTACGCCTTCAAATTACCCGAGGTATACACCAATGTCCCCGCGCCACATTTCGTCGCTTACGTGCGCGCCTTGATCGAAGAGCAGTACGGCACCGAAGTGTACCATACCAGCCTGCAAATTCTGACCACGCTCGACCAACGCTTGCAAAAGATGGCCGAGGAGGTGATACGCGAGCAGCTCGCCGCGCCCGAGCTCCAGGATAAGCACGTCACCAACGCGGCACTCGTCGCCTTGGATGCCCACACAGGCGAGATACTGGCCATGGCCGGCAGCGCGGATTTCTACAACGCCGATATCCAGGGCCAGGTGAACATGGTCACAGCCGAGCGCCAACCCGGCTCGTCTATCAAGCCACTGACTTACCTGGCTGCCTTTGAAAAAGGCTGGACACCCTCCACGCTCGTCTGGGACGTGCCGGTCAAGTTTGTCGATCAGTACGGCCAGGAATACGAGCCAAAGAATTACGACCGGCGTTTCCACGGGCCGGTGACGGTGCGCTCTTCTTTGGCCAACTCGTATAATGTGCCGGCCGTCAAGGCGCTCGAGTTTGTCACGCTGCCAATCTTTTTGGAAAAGGCACGCCAGGCCGGGATCACCAGCCTGACGCGACCTGACTATGGCCTGGCCTTGACACTAGGCGGCGGCGAGGTGCCCCTGATCGAGATGGCTGGGCTGTACCAGGCCTTTGCCAACGGTGGGCGGCACATAGCACCGGCGGCCATCAAGCTCGTGGTACGCAGCAGCGACGACGCGATCGTGTTCGAGTACCGGCCGCCCGAAGGCGAGCAGGTGTGCTCAGCCGAACACGCCTACCTGATCACCAGCATCCTCTCAGACAACAACGCCCGCACGCCCGCCTTTGGCGCCAACAGCCCGCTCAAGCTCGACCGGCCGGCGGCCGCCAAGACCGGCACGACGGATGATTATCGCGATAACTGGACGATGGGTTACACACCAGACGTGGTCGTCGGGGTGTGGGCCGGCAATGCGGATAACACACCTATGAAGGGCACCACCGGGCTGACGGGTGCCGCGCCGATCTGGCACGCTTTTATCGAGAGAGCGTTGGAAGACCAGCCGCCCAAAGATTTTGAACGCCCGGCGAGCATCATGGAAAAAGAAATTTGCGCCGATACGGGCACAGAGCCGAGCGTATACTGCCCAGCCGACCGGCGCCAAAGAGAACTATACGCCAAGGATCAGCCGCCGCCCGGGCCGGAAGAGGACCTTCACTGGCCGAACTGCGGCGAGCCAGGCGGACAATTGCTGTTCGTTTATCCCAACGACACCTTCGTGCAAGCCTGGACGGCTTCACCAGCAGGCCAAGCCTGGGCGCAAGCGCACGGTGTGACCTGGATGGCCGACGGCGAGTGCAGCCCGGCGGCGCCCCAGGGGCCAGTCGTGATCAGCGTCAGCCAACCGGCCGATGGCAGCCAGGTGTCGGGCCTGGTTCACGTGATCGGCACCGTGAGCGGCGCGCTCGATTATTACGACGTGATGTACGAAGGCCACAGCGCGGGCTGGATCAGTGGGCCGCACTTTTCGCCGGTCGAGAACGGTCAGCTGACCGTGTGGGACGTCGGCGGCCTGACGGACGGCGAGTATACGCTGCGCATCATCGCCCACGCGCGCAGCGGCGAAACAAGCGAAGCACGCGTGAAGGTAGTCGTCAAAAGGTAAGCAGATGAAACAGGTCTCTCGCGATCATATTACGCCGGTAGTGCACGCCTTGGAGCGCTTGCTCGAAACAGACGAGGCAAGCTTTAATGCCATTTGGGACGTGGTGTTTGAGTGGCACAAGATGCTGCGCGCTTGCCTCAGTGACACCCAGGCATTGAATCGTTCAGAGGCGCTGAGCCAGCAGCTCAAGCCAGCGCTTGACGAGCTGGAGCAGAAATTGGCTTACATGACGCACGAGACGGACTCTGTCTTGACAGGAATAGCCAAGAATAATGGTTAATTATTAATTGTTAATTGTTAATTGTTAATGGCAGGTATCGAATGATTCGTCGTTATGCAATGATGATGGTGTTGTTTGCGAGTGTGGCGTTGGGGGCGTGCTCGAGCGGCAGCGAGATCCCGATAAGCGGGCCGCAGGATAGGGCACTGCAGACTGCGCCGCCGCAGACGGCGGCGACGCAGCCGCCCACGCTGGGTGACGCGCCGGTGAGCGGGACAGAGACTAACCCGATGCCGGTCCCCACCCTATCTCCTACACTGGCGCCCACACCGACGCCGGCGGCGCTGCGCGTTCAAGTCGCACCCAACGTGCCGGCCGGCGTGCAGGCAAGCCTTCAGCAGATGGCGCAAGCATGGCCAGAGCAGTTTGCGTTGGTGGAGTGGGACGCAGACGAGCCCGACTTGTCGATAGGGGTCGCACCACTTGCTGGGACCCCTGCTGAGAATGTGGTGGCGACGTGGGTGTACGCGCTGGTCGTGCCGTTCCCCAGCCTGGTCGACGAGATCCCGTTTACAGAGTTGCAAAGCGCGTGGAGCGGCAGCCCTGGCCCCACCTACGGCGGATCGCTGTTCATGAGCGAGGAGACGCGGGCCGCTTTTGTATCGGCCTGGGGCGAGCCGGCAGCCGGCGCTGTGACCGTATTCCCGCCGGCCGAGCTGGCCGATGCACTGTGGGGGACCCGCCCCTCGTGGGGAATCGTGCCGTTCGAGCAGCTGTCGCTGCGCCTCAAGGTGCTCAAGGTCGACGGGTACAGCCCGCTTGCTCGCAACCTGGACGTACAAGCCTATCCCCTGGCCCTGGCCGTGAGAACAAATGGCCGCGAAATACAGCGTGAGGCCTGGCTTGCCGCCTGGCCAGCGCCGCTCATCACCAACCGTGACGAGTCCAAAATGACCCTCCTGGCCATGACCGGTGTGACGGCGCTGACCCGCACGACGGCCTGGAAAATGGAGCGTAACGGCGTGCTCTATCCGGCCGAAAAGATACGCGACTGGCTGACGAGCGCCGATATCGTGCACATCAGCAACGAGGTCTCGTTCTGGGAGGATTGTCCCCCGCCGGGCTTGACGGGCATGGAGTTTTGCAGCGCGCCCAAGTACATGGAAATCCTGACCGACGTTCACACCAGCATCATCGAGCTGACCGGCAATCACTTGAACGATTACAACTGGCAGCCTTTGTCGTACACGCTGGGCTTGTACGACCAACTGGGGCTGCCCTATTATGGCGGCGGGCGGACAGTTGAAGAGGCACAGCGGGCGGTGACATTGACGCACAACGGCAACCTGCTGGGCTTTGTGGGCTGTAACCCGGTAGGTCCCCCCATTGGCTGGGTGAACGGCCTGAACGATGGCCGCCCCGGCGCGGCACCGTGCGACGACGCGGTGATGCAGGCTGAGATTCAAGGGCTGCGCGCGATGGGTGCGCTGCCGGTGGCCACGCTGCAGTACTGGGAGTTTTACCACTACACGACCACGCCCCAACAGGTGGTCGACTTTCGTGAGTTGGTGGATTTTGGAGCCGCCATCGTCAGCGGCAGCCAGGGGCATCACCCGCAGGGCTTTGATTTTTATGGGGACGGTTTCATTCACTATGGGGTCGGCAACTTGTTCTTTGGCGACCAGTACGACACCAACGCGCACAAGATGTTTGTCGATCGCTATCTCATTTACGAGAATCGCCTGCTCAGCCTGGAGCTGTTGACAGGTCTCATCGAGGACTATTCGCAGCCCCGCCCGATGACAGAGAGCGAGCGGCGCGAGTTGCTGCAGACGGTTTTTGCAGCCAGTGGGTGGTGAACACGTAAAACGCGAAACGTAAAATAACGCGTTACGTTTTACGCTTTGACCGGGGACGAGGTACCGCTATGAAGCTTAGACATTGGATCATTTTCATTTTGTTGAACATCGTCGTCTCGGCGGCGACGATACTGGCCCTGCTGACCTACTGGGAGCGCACGCGCCCGCCGCGCACGGTGGGTGACGTGGCGCAGGTCTCTACACCTGAGCCGATCACTGCGCAGACGCCTATGCCGGCCGCGTCGCCCGTTCCACCGCGGCCGACCCCGACCCTCACGCCCTTCCCGCACACGGTGTACGTCGTCCAAAGTGGCGATACGCTCAGCGCCCTCTCGCGCCGCTTCGATGTGTCCCTGGCTGATCTGCTGGCAGCCAACGGCTTGAGCATCGACGCGGTTTTGCACGTGGGGCAAGAGCTTTTAATCCCGACCGACGACAGTGCCTCGTCTGGCTTGTCGCCATCGCCAGGCCCGGTGGCCTCGCTGACCCCCTCGCCTTCGCCTACGCCGGCCTCGTCAGAGCTGGCGCCGCTGGCTGACGTCGCGGCCGAGATCCGCCAGGTGATCGCGCGCGGGGATCCCACCCGTGAGACGGTGGTGATCGCCAACCTGGGCCAGCCGGTCAACTTGCTGGGCTGGAAAGTGGTGAACAACGCGGGGATCGCTTACACCTTTCCCGATCTGACCATGTGGCCAGGGGGAACCATCACCCTGCACACCGGCTCCGGCCCAGATTCGGTGAGCGATCTGTATTGGAAGCGCAGCGCGCCGGTTTGGGCCGAGCCGGGCGACGTGGTGAGCTTGATGGACGCGGACGGCAAACTTGTGGCGCGTTACCAGTTGCCGTAGAGTAACTATTCAGGTCACAGAGCTACACAGAGGGAACACAGAGATTCACGGAGCTTTTTTGCCTCTAATTCTCTGTGCTTCTCTGTGCGCGAAGCGCTCCGTGAGGCTCTGTGTAATAGCCAAATAGGCCGGGGGGGGATCGAACCCCCACGTCCGTCAGGACACAACATTTTAAGTGTTGCACGTCTGCCTGTTCCGTCACCGGCCCACTGGCTCCATTGTACCATCGCCCGCGCCAGGTGTCAACGTTGATGCTCTTGAGATCCCGTCATTTTTCGTGACATTTGTCCCATTCGTGCCATTCGTGTTGAGAAAAATTATGACATCACCACCACTCATCCTGGCCTCAGGCTCGCCCCGCCGCAAGGAATTGCTGGTCAGGCTGGGCCTGCCTTTCACGGTCGCGCTCAGCGGCGTGGCCGAAGAATGTGCAGACGGCCTCAGCCCACTCGAGCTGGTCCAAACCCTGGCCTGCACCAAGGCCAAGGCTGTCGCGGCCACACTCACAGAGGGTCTGGTGATCGGCGCCGATACGATCGGCGCACTCGACGGCCTCATCCTAGGTAAACCGCTCGACGAGGACGACGCCCGGCGGATGTTGCGCATGCTGGCCGGCCGGCCGCACCAAGTGATCAGCGGCATCGCCGTCGTCGACGCCGCTGGCAAGCGCCTCGAGACTGGCACGGTCACGACGCAAGTCACCATGCGCGCCTATACCGGGCGCGAGATAGACGAGTACGTCGCCAGCGGCGAGGTGATGGACAAGGCCGCCGCTTACGCCATCCAAGGTCTTGGCGCGGCCCTGGTCGAGCGCGTCGAGGGCTGTTACAACAACGTCGTCGGGTTCCCGCTGTGCGAGGTGGCGGCGCTGCTGTCACGCTTCGGCCTCACCGCCAGTGTCCCAGGGCCGGTCTGCACACAGCCGGACGGCCGCGCCTGTCCCAGGTTGAGACGGAATGTTTAACTTACGACCAGTCGTCGCGGAGGACCTGGCCCAGATCCGCCAGCGCTTGGCGAACGGCCACTATGTCCTCACGCAATTGGAGTGGTGGTCGTTAGAAGATTCGATCGGCAGCCCGGCCTTCCTCGCCGCAGTTTCGGCGGGGTGCATCGAGGGAGTGTCGTTGGCGCTATGCGACAATGCGCCACTCGGAAATGGCGGGCCGGTCGCCTGGTGGCGCGCGCTGGCGATCAAGGATACCTGGGACGTGCTGGATTTTCTACGGGCAGCCCTCGACCCCACCCTGGCCGGTCTGCGGCAGATGGGCGCCTCCGCCCTGACGTGCATGGCTTTTTACACCTGGCTGGAAAGGGCACTGCCCGGCCTGGAATTCGAGCTGCTGACACGGGTGGTCACCCTGCGCAAGGATGATCGCCATCGACCCGCGGTCAAGCAACGCGATGTCATCATTCGCCAGGCTCGCCCATCCGATCTAGACGGCGTGTTCGAAGTGGATCGCGCCGCCTTCAACCCGACGTGGCAGTACGGCCAGCGCACCCTGTCGCGCATGCAGCGCAAAATGAGCCGCATGATCGTGGCGGAACAGGATAGGGTAATGCTTGGTTACGGCTGCGGGGAAATGGGCCGCTTCAGCGCTCACATCGTCCGGCTGGCCGTTCATCCCGCTTATCATGGCCGCCAGGTGGGCGCTTTGCTGCTGGACGATTTGATCCGCTCGTTTTTGGCCGCCGGCGCGCAGGCCATCACGCTCAACACGCAGGTAGACAACGTCCTTTCGCAGAGACTGTATCGCCGCTTCAACTTCCGCCCGGTAGGCGAGCCGGTCAACGCCTGGCAGCGCGCGATCTAGGCAAGCAGCGTCAAGAGTACGCCGCCCCAGCACGATTTCCGGCCAAAATCGAGCAAGCAGCATCAAGACAAAGCAGGCTTGTGGGGGTAAAATGGGGATACCATATCACAGGAGAACAAATGAATAACCATTCACCCCAACAAAAATCAGAAACGTTCGAGCTCGTCCCGGTGGGCTACGTCCAGAGAAGCGCCAGAAAAACGTATCTCGATATTTCGAAACCCTACGTGCCAGCGCTCAAACAGTTGGAGCATTTCAGCCACGCGCAGGTCTTGTGGTGGTTCAGCGAGTTCGACGGCGACGACTACCGGCAGGTCACCCAAACCGAGCACGCACCGTACGATGCGCCGGTATTGGGGGTGTTTGCCTGCCGGAGTCCCGTTCGCCCCAATCCCATCGCCCTGACCACGGTGAGAATAGAGCACGTCGATCACAAGGCTGGGCGGATCCAGATCGCCAGTATCGACGCTTACGACGGCACGCCCGTGCTGGATCTGAAAGCGCACATGCCCATCGAGGATCGGGTCAAGGAGCTCAAGCTGCCGGCCTGGATGGACGGGTGGCCGGAATGGATGCCGGAGGAGGGCCTCAGCCTGGAAGGGCAAAGCGGCCATGCGAGCCAAAGCGAGGCGATTGAGGTTTTCCCGCTCGGTCACGTGCGGCAGCACGACGGGCGAGCCTGGCTGCATATCCTCCCACCTTTCGCCCCGGCCCTGAAGCAGTTGGAACACTTTGACCACGTCCGCGTGCTGTGCTGGTTCCATCGCTTCCAAGACGAGCGCTTTAGAAAGTGCACCCAAAACACGCCGCCCTACGAAAACGCACCCGTTACGGGCGTGTTTGCCTCGCGCTCGCCCGTGCGGCCCAACCCGATCGGGCTAAGCACGGCCAAGATCATCAGCGTCGACCACGCTGAAGGGCTCGTCGAGCTGGGCGGGCTGGACGCCTACGACGGCACGCCGGTCCTGGACCTCAAAGCCTACATCCCGGCTTCTGACCGGGTGAAAAACTTTTACGTTCCCAAGTGGATCGCTCACTGGCCCGAGTGGTGGCAGGACGTTGAGGCCAGCGCGAGCATCGATCCGGATACCCTGCGCCCCTCCGACAGCGAGCGCCTGGCCGCCCGGCAGATTGCGTCTGCGAGCAGGAAAAATTCGCCTCTAGGGCAAGCCGAGGGCCACGACGATGCGCCTGTCCCTCCGGCCGATCCGGACAGCATCGTCATTCGCGGCGCGCGGCAGCACAATCTGAAAAACGTCGACGTCACGCTGCCGCGCGGCAAGCTGACGGTCGTCACCGGCGTCAGCGGCAGCGGCAAGTCGTCGCTTGCCTTTGACACGCTCTACGCCGAGGGTCAGCGCCGCTACCTGGAAAGCCTGTCGCCGCTGGCCCGCCGCCTGGTAGGGCAAATGGAAAAGCCCAAGGTCGACCACGTGCTCGGCCTCGGTCCCACCCTGGCCATCGAGCAAAGGGTTGTCGTCCGGAACCCGCGCTCGACGGTGGGCACTCTCACCGACGTGTACGACTATTTGCGCGTTCTCTTTGCGCGCGCTGGCACGCGTCACTGCCCGCGCTGTGGGCGTGCCATCCAAGCGCAAACGCCCCGCCAGATGGCCAAGCAACTGGCGAACCTGCCTGGCGGCACGCGCATCCAACTGATGGTGCCGGCCACCCGGCTCGTGATCGACCAGCTCGTCGTCCCGGCCGGCCGGCCGCCGGCCGCGTTTCACAAGCGCCTCTTGGATTCGGTCGAGAAGGCGCTTCAAGCCAGCGGCGGTTACCTGGCCGTGGCGTTGGACGACGAGCCTCAAGATATCCTGCTCAGCCAGCACACCGCTTGCCCTCACTGCCAGTTGGTCTTTTTCGAGCTTCATCCGACGCTGTTCAGCTTTAACAGCCCGGACGGGGCGTGTTCCGACTGCGGCGGCCTGGGCGTCAAGCTCGACGTCGATCCCGAGCTGATCGTCACCCAGCCTCAGCTCTCCCTGCTGGACGGCGCTTCCTCCTGGTGGGGCAAGCTGCGTGAATTTCGCCAGAACCCCACCGGCAACTGGGTAAGAGGCGAAGTGCTGGCCCTGGCCGATGCGTGGAACGTCGACCTGGAGCAGCCCTGGAATGAACTGCCGGAGCGTTTCCGGCAGGCCGCCTTGTACGGCGCCGGCGAGGAAGTGTTCCACTTCTCCTATCGCTCGCCGAGGGGAAGGACAGGCGAAATCATTCGCCCGGTCAAGGGAGCGGTGACCAATGCCAACTATTACATCCACCAGACCACGTCTGAGAATCTCCGGCGGCAATTGATCCGCCAATATATGAGAGAACAGCCGTGCCCCACTTGCCGGGGCGAACGCTTGTGCCCGGAGGCGCGCTTTGTCACCGTGGGTGGGGCGCGCTTTCCCCAAGTCGCGGCTATGACCATCGCTCAGGCTCATCGCTGGATCGACGAACTCCCCCAGCACCTGAGCCCGGCCCAGGCCGAGGTTGCCGGCGAAATCATCCAAGAGCTGCGGGCGCGGCTGCAGTTCATGCTCAACGTGGGGCTGCACTACCTGGCTCTCGACCGCCCGGCTCCCACCCTCTCTGGCGGAGAGGGACAGCGCATCCGCCTGGCCAGCCAATTGGGCTGTGGCCTGATGGGGCTTTGCTACGTGCTCGACGAGCCTTCCATCGGCCTGCACCCCCGCGATCATCGCCCCCTGCTCGAAGCCATGCTTCAACTGCGGGACGCGGGCAACACCATCGTGGTCGTCGAGCACGACGCCGACACCATGCGCGCCGCCGACTGGCTGATCGACCTTGGCCCCGGCGCGGGGCTACTGGGTGGGCAAGTGGTCGCCGCCGGGGCTCCAGCGGACGTGATGGCCAACCCCGCCTCGCTCACCGGGCGTTATCTCGGCGGCGAGCTGCAGGTGGCATCCCCCAATGGCGCCCAGCGGCGCGAAGCACGGGGATGGTTGACTGTGGTCGGCGCGCGGCTGCACAATCTGAAGAACATCGACGTGCGCTTTCCGTTGGGGCTGTTGACTTGCGTCACCGGTGTCAGCGGCTCGGGCAAGAGCAGCCTGGTGGCTCAAACCCTGTCGCCGGCGCTCGCCCGCGCCCTGGACGGCAGCCAGGACACGGCAGGGCCACACGAGCGCATCGAGGAGCTGGATCAGATCGACAAAGTGATCAGCATCACCCAAGCGCCCATCGGCCGCACGCCCCGCTCCAACCCCAGCACCTACGTCGGCGTCTTTGACGAGATTCGCAAGCTTTTCGCCAGAACCCCCGAGGCCAAAGCCAAGCGTTACAAGGCTGCTCATTTCAGCTTCAACGACAAGCTGGGCCGCTGCGAGGCGTGCCAGGGCAACGGCCGGCAGCAGGTGGAGATGCACTTTTTGCCCGACGTGTGGGTGACGTGCCCAGAGTGCGAGGGGCGGCGCTTCAATCCAGAGACGCTGGGCATCCTCTACCAGGGCAAGTCCATCGCCGACGTGCTCGACGTGGACGCGCGAGAGGCGCTCGAATTTTTCGCCGGCCACCCCAAGATCACTCGCCTCTTGCAGACCCTGTGCGACGTCGGCCTGGACTATATCAAGCTGGGCCAAAGCGCGCTCACCTTGAGCGGCGGCGAGGCGCAGCGTGTCAAGCTGGCCAAGGAGCTCGGCCGCGCCGACACCGGCCGCACGCTCTACATCCTCGACGAGCCTACCACCGGCCTGCACTTTGCCGACATCCAGAAACTGCTGAACGTCCTGCACCGGCTGAGCGAGGTGGGCAACACCGTGATCGTCATCGAGCACAACCTGGACGTGATCAAGGCCGCCGATTGGATCGTGGACCTGGGGCCAGGGGGTGGGGACGAAGGGGGGTACCTCGTCGCCCAGGGAAGACCGGAAGAGGTAGCTCGCCTGGCAGAGAGCTACACGGGACAATTTTTGCACAGATACTTTTAAGGAGAATAAGCATGCCTAGACCGACTGACAAAAAACAACTGCTGGACGCCATGCAAAAAGAGCACCAGGCACTGGAAAAGCTGTTGAGCAGCCTGACGAGCGAGCAAATGACCCACGTCAGTCCCAGCCTGGAGAGATCGGCCAAAGACGTGCTGGCGCACCTGATCGAGTGGGAGCAGATGTGCCTGGGCTGGTACCAGGCCGGCCTGCGCGGCGAAAAGCCGCCTCTGCCGGCCGAGGGCTTCAATTGGGCCCAACTGCCCGCCTTGAACCAGCACATCTACGAAAAGCACCGCGATTTGCCGCTGGAAGACGTGATGAAGCAATTCCAGGCTTCCTACCAGCAGATCTTGCAGACCGTGCAAGAGCTGAGCCAGGAGGAGTTGTTCACGCCCGGCCATTACAGTTGGACGGGCAAAAATGCGATGGCGGCCTATTTCATCGGCTCCACGAGCAGCCACTACGTCTGGGCCAAAAAAGAGGTAAAAAAATGCCTGAAAGACTAGGCGCTTCGAAGACGAACCGATCGCTTATCACGTCTGCAGATGGCATCCAAATCGCCTACGACGTCACAGGCAGCCGGCCGCAGGATAGCGGGCGGCAGGATAGCCGGCCGGCGTTGATGCTGCTGCACGGCCTCGGCAAGGTGCGGCGCGATTGGCACAAGGC
>JAFGFO010000245.1 GCA_016931085.1 Thermoflexales bacterium | reverse complement strand
TTTCGCTAATTTTCACTAATTTTATGCCATTTGTGTAGATTCGCGTAGATTCGCGGATAATAAAATAGTAACTTTTGCGGTACTGCGCCAATATCAAAGATGACAGCCCGGATTGGCATATTGCTCCTTGGCCCTAGTTTAGCATACTTTGGCCTTAGGGCAAGTGCCATCTCCCTACCTCTCGCTCCTTTACCTCGACCACTGCCCGTGATCGCACGTCATCGAGCCGAGCGGCCAGGGCGTCGGGCAGACCGGTGTGGGTAGGATCAGGTCTCGCAAGGTGCGGCTCGGCCCTGCAGCGGGTAGCGGCAGAGTCGGCCCGCCGCCGCTCCAGGCAGCCATGGTATGCGCACTCAGGACGCCGACCGTCCTGAGACTGCCGGGCAGGATGTTCTGAACGTCATCCTCCGGCCTGTGATAGGCCAGCTCGAGATCAGAACCGATAACCGGGAACATGAAGTATGAACCGGCGGACACGCCGACGTCTTGGAAAGAGGCGTCATCGCTTCCGCCAGCTTGCGGCTCGATCGTCGCGGTGACGCTGTAGACCCTGGTGCTGGCCTGAAGTTGGGTGGCCATGATTCCCCTTCCAGAGATAATCAATTCTTCGCCCACGCCAACCATGTCTAGGTTGAGCATGGCGACGGTACGATCGAGTGGGTAGATCGAGTTATACGCGTAGTAATGCGAGCCTAGCAAGCCTTGCTCTTCGTCGTCCCAGGCGGCAAAGAGCACGCTACGGGCCGGGCGGAAGCCTTGCGCTTGCCACAGGCGCGCGATTTCCAGCATCACCGCCACGCCGCTGGCATTGTCGTTGGCCCCATTGTAGATCGTCCCGTCCGGGTCGCGCCCCATGTGGTCGTAGTGAGCGCCAATGACGACGATCTCGTCCTTGTGCTGCGGGTCCGTGCCGGGCAGCAGGCCCAGCACGTTGCGCGCCTCGACCTCGCGCGCCTGGATAGAGGCGGCCATGTGCACCGTTGTAGAGAGCGGGGTGGGAACGGACAGCCGCTCCAGATCGTCGAGCGTGTAGGAGCTGCCGGCTATCAAGTCCTGCGCGATAGCCTCGGTGATCCAGAAAGCGGGCAGCGCGGTCAGGTTGCCAATGCGATACGATGGCCGTGGGTATGGGCCTGCGTCTTCTCTGATGAGCAATAGCCCAGAAATCTTGTATTTGAGCGCCTGTTCGACCAGCCGCTCGTAGGGTGTCACTGAGGAAGACTGGCAGAGGACGATCTTGTCCGCCAGGCTCGAGCCTAGCTTGTTGGTGTCACATTCGCCAAACCACACTACCTGCCCATGTGCCTCGCCTGATCCCAAGGCTCTTCTGACATAGGGGATATAGTCCGTGTGATAGGTGTAACTGCGGGTAAGGGGTGCGCCGCTTGTCACAGCCAGGCTGGGGAATGTGACGGCGAGGATGGGCGACTCGACGAGCGTGGTGTAGGGCAGGCTGAAAGGTTGGAAATAGGTGCCGCCCGATCCGGCCGGCTGCAGCCCGTATTCGACAAAGCGGGCCGCGATGTAATCGCCTGCCTTCTGCCCGCCGGGCGTGCCCGGGCGGCGCCCCTCCAGCTCGTCGCTGGCAAGGTACTCTATGTGTTTCAGCGCCTGCCCCTCGTCAAACATCCGCGCGCCCTGGACGTAGCCATCGCCTTGGGCCAGCGGCTTGAGCGGCGTTTCTTCGGCCTCCGCCTGGCCGAGTGTGCTCACTACCAGGAACGTCGTCTGGCCCAGCTTGGCCACCTTGGCCGGGTCGATCGCTTCTGGGGTGTCGCCGGTCGTGTGGGCCGTCTGGTCGGAGCCGTCCCAGCTCACGTAGGCGCTCAGCGCGGAACGGCCGCCAAAGCCGCTGGGGGTAAACATGTCAAAGTGAGGCCCTCGCCCGCGCGTGGTGACAGGCACGCCCACCCGCTTGGCGGCATCCTGGAAGAGCTGAACCATGCTGAAGCTGGTGCCTGGCCCCAGCGCGATCCCAGAGCCGCTGCCTGCCCCGACGCCGCTCAACTCGATCACCGTCTCGACGGTGAGCAGGTTGAAGCCGCGCTTGGCCGTCATGGTATTCTTGACGCTAAAGCCCTCCCAGCGCTCGCCGCCGGGCCATGCGACAAAGACGATCGTCTTCCTGGGCTGAAGGGGGCTCTGCTTGATCGCGCGCGCGATTTCGAGCATGGCAGCCACGCCGCTGGCGTTGTCGTTAGCGCTGGGATAAAGCCTGCCGTCGGGATCTGTGCCCAGCCCATCGTAATAGGCGCTCACGATGATGACCTTGCTGTCGAGCCCGCTGCCTTCCCCTTCGCCCATCAGCGCCCCGGTGCCGGGGATAAAGCCGATGACGTAATGGTATTTCTCGTCCAGGTTCTGCGCCGCTTGCGGGATGGCCATGCGCACCTGCACGCCTGGCCCGGTCGACGCGACCTGGTTGGGGGGCAGGCTGTTGGCCAGGGCGTCCAGTTGGGCCAGGCTGCTGTTGGCCGTCGCCAACAAGTGCTCGGCGACTTGTGGGGTGATGATCATCACCGGCACCTCGGCAGAAAGTGCGCCATAGCCGAATGGATACGCCGGGAAGAGATACTTGCGCTGGATCGCTTTAGTCTCCTCGCCATCTGCCGGGACGAGCAGCACGCCGCTTACGGACGAGATGCCTCGCTCGAGGTAGGCCCAGGCTGCCTCGCGCACGATGATGACGTTCTGGCCCAGGCCAAGCTTGACCAGGTTGTTCGTGGCGCCTGTGCCCGCTTCGCTCGGGTCGGGTCCGAGCGCTATCCCCACGATAGCGCCTGTCCGCTCGGGGCTGGGTACGCGGTATCCGACGTGCTCGGTGAAATCTTGCCGGTGGACGAGCCGTTCGACCGCCTGGCCCTGCACGATCTCCAGGCGGGGTGTTTGGGCCAGGTGAGGGCGAGGCGCTGGGACACTGTAGAAGAAGGTCTCGTTGTCGCCGGCCGGGAACAGGCCCATGGCCTCCATCTCGGCAGCGATGTACTCGGCAGCCGCCTGCGCGCCGGCCAGCCCCGTCTCGCGGCCCTGGAACGGGGGCGAAGCCAGGGTTAGAATGTCCCGCATCGCGCGCGGCGTGTTGAATTGCTGGATTTGCTCTTTGTACATTTCCAGCGCGGCCGTGCTGCGCACCAGCCAGGTGCCTCCCAGTATAGCGATGCCGGCCGCTATCACGGTGTAGCGGTTAATCACCCGCCCGATGTTGAAGCGACTGTCTTCTAGAAAGCGGCGCAGGCCCTCGCCCCACAGGTTAAAGCTCAGGATGGCCATGAAGAAAGTCACACCCGGATACCACGCCATCCAGGGATAGCTCCGCCACCAGTTGCGGATGTTGGCTAAAAGCGCCCCCCACTCCGGCACATCGGAGAAATAGTAGACGATGGATTGCTGCATGCTGGTCGTGCCGATCTCGGCCCTGAATCCGCCGCCCAGGAAGATGTTCAGAAAGCCCAGCTCGGCCAACAGCAGCAAGATGCTGCCCATTTCCAACGTGGCCAGCACCAGCAGTGGCGCCCACAGGTGGGGCAAGATGTGCCTGCTCAAGATGCGCCCCGTGTGTGCCCCCACCGCTCGCGCCGCCTCGATGTACAGTTGGGGCTTGAGGCCCATCACCTGCCCGCGCACGAACTGGGCGATTTCTCCCCAACCCACGACGCACAGCGTGATGACAAAGACGCTCATGCCCTCCTGGATGCCCAGGGCCAGGATCAGGATCATGGCGAACAGCGTGACGGGGAAGGCGGCCCACACCGCCACCACGCTGCTGATCAGGCGGTCCAGCCAACTGTCCTGCCACCACCCCGCCAGCATGCCCAGGCCAGTGCCGAGCAGCATGCGCGCCATCATGCCCAACAGCGCCATGGTCAGTGTTTGCCTGGCGCCGGCCAGCACCAGGGCTTGAATATCTCGCCCGACCGCGTCACTCCCCCACGGAAATTGGGAGGAGGGTGCAAAGGGGGGAGCGTTGATCTTACCCTCGACCATCATCACGCCATGGGTTTCGTAAGGGCTGGCAGAGGCCAACCTGGCCCCCCAAAGGGCCAGGCCCAAAAGGGCTGTCACCAAAAGCGTGCCTATCAACAAGGGCGGGTTGCGCAAAACGCTGCGGAGCAGATAGTGCCGGGGTGAGTGGGAGAGTGGATGCTCGCCGCCGCTCGCTTGATGGGGGGTGACGGCTTGCAGCCTGGACGCTTCGCATGGAGATTGGGCCGGCTTGTCCCGCTGCCAGGGGAATCTAAAAGCTGGCAGCCGAACTCCCAGGTCGAGCCAGGCTTGTTTCAAGTCATCCCAGCGTTCCTGCCACGTGGGCTGATCTTGTGTGTGCTCTTTCGTCTGATTGCTGCCTCTCAGGCGTGGGTCTACGATCTGGTAGATGAGATCCAGTGCCAGGTTGATCACCAGGAAGAGAAAGCCTAGCGATACAATCAGGTCGGTCACCAGCCAGGCGTTTCCCAGCTCGATGGCTTGCAGCAGCGCCCGCCCCGCTCCGGGCCAGACAAAAAAGATTTCGACTACTGGCAGGCTGGCCAATGAAAAGCGCAGCGAGGTCCCCAGGGTGGTCATGACCGGGATCAAGATGTTCCGCAGCGCATGGCGGGTGATGACCACGCGGCCGGCCAGCCCTTTGGCCTGCGCCGTTCGGATATAATCTTCCCCCAACACGTTCGACAGGGACACGTATGTCACCTGGACGATCTGCGCCAGCGGCCGAGTAGCCAGGACCAGTGCCGGCATCACCAGGTGCGCGTCCCAGCCGAAGCCTATCGGCGGGAGCGGTGCGCTCTGCAATCCGAATGTGCGATACGCCTGCGTGTTGATCACCCAGAACAGCATGGCCAGCAAAAAGCTGGGTGTGGAGACGCCCAGGATGGAAAGCAGCAGCACCAACGGCGCTGTCCGCAGCCGCCGAGACAGGGCGGCCGCCATCCCCAAGGGTATAGCTGTGATGGTGGCCAATCCAAGGGCGGCCAGGAGCAAGGCGGCGCTGCGGCCAAGCAGGTTCAAGACCAGGCCGGGGGCCGACACGTCTTGCCGCTGCCAGTGATAGGTGGCCGGATGATTGATCACGTAGTCAAGCGTGCGGCGCAGCGCTTCAAGCGTTGCGTTGAGCGGCTCGGCCGGCAGCCCGGCTTGCCCTCGCTCGCCCACAATCAGGCCAAACATGGTCAGGTAAGCGATGGCCAGCAGAATGGCCAGGCTAGTAGCTATGCGGCGCAAAAGAGCGCGGAATGTGTGTGAGTATCTAGAAGCCATTTCAAAAACCGGGGAACGGAGATCGCTCATCTATGCCCGTCGAGGCTTGTTTTACCCCCAAGCCCCGCGCACGCTGCGACTGCGTTCCAAACTGGAGGGGTGGAGCTTGGGCGGCTACTTTTGCTTGGCCACCAGCAGTGTCAAGTCGTCGTATACCTTCTGTTGGCCGATGAACCCCCGCACATCGGCGACTACCGCGTCTTTGACGGACTCGGCTGGCTCGTCCCAGTGCGCGCTCACTACCTGGCACAGCCGCTCCAAGCCATAGAACTCTTTGGCCTCGTTCTCCGCCTCGGTGATCCCATCCGAGTACAACACCACCCCATCCCCCGCCTTCAGCTCGACCGGCGGCATCTCCTTCACAAAATGGGCGATCCCGTCCTCAATCCCCAGTGGAAAGCCCAGGTCAATCGTGTCTATCAACTCCACTTTCCCGCCCCGCCGCACCACGATCAACTGCTCGTGCTGTCCACTGAGACGCAAGTGCCCTGGGGCCGCAAGGCGGCCCGCATCATAGTCCAACAAAGCCAGCGTCATGCTCTTGTCCACGTTCATGCGCTGCAGGTTGGCGTGCAGCAGGCGGTTGAGGATGTCCATGAAGTAGACCGGGTCCTCTACGCCGCTGGTCTGCAGCGTGCGGACGGCCGTCTGGAGCATCAACATCACCACCCCGCTCTCCAAACCGTGGCCGGTCACGTCTCCGATGCCGATCTTGAGCGCGCCATTGTGCTGCAGCACGTCGTAATAGTCCCCGCCGACCTCGTCGGCCGGCTGCATGAAGCCGGCAATGTCCAGTCCCTCGATCTGGAGCAGCTCCTCCTCCGTCGGCAGCAGCATCTGCTGCAGGCGGCGCGTCACGTCCAGCTCGGCCTCCATGCGCAGGTTCTCTGCTTTGAGCCGCTCGTTGAGCGTGCTGATTTCCGCGTTGGCCTTTTCCAGCGTGGCTTGCATCCGCTTCAACTCGGTGATATCGCGCGAGATGCCAAACGTGCCGATGATCTCCCCGCGCTCGTCGCGCAGTGGCATCTTGGTCGTGAGCGCCCACCGCCCCCGGGCACACGGCTCTTCCAGCGCCAGGATCGGCTGACCCGTGCGGATGATTTCCTGCTCTTGTTCGTACCTGGGGCGAGCCTGCTCCTCCGGGAAGAAATCAAAGTCTGTCTTGCCGATTTCCTCAAGTGAATCGTGCAAGCCCAAGTCACGGGCGTGGGCCGGGTTAGCAAGCGTAATGCGGCTTTGGCAGTCCTTGAAGTAGATGCTGTCGGGCACGTTCGCCATAAAGGTGCCGAGGATGTACTGATGCCGCGCCAGTGCGGCTGAACGCTCTTGTACTCGCTGCACCAGCAGAGTTCCCTGCAGCGCGCTGCTGATTTCCATCCGCAAGGTTTCATACATACTGCCTCTCCGCGAGCCGCTTTCGAATAATACGAACCCGATCTGTTCTTGTTGGAAATGGAGAGACAAGAGGACGAAACTGCAAGCGCGGTCTTGCGGCCACAACTCGTCGGGGATCAATTGCCTGGCCGGGAAGCGCTGTCCGGGCGATTCCAGTGGTGTGCGCCCTTGCGGGCCGTAAGCCAGGACCAGTCGCGCCCACTGAGGCGCCGGATCGGGATACTGGTAGGGTCGGGGATTTTCGAAGAGCGACAGATAGCAACTTGGAATTCCCAGGCCAGGCAATTCGTTGGCCAGCGTGTCCATGAGAGCATTGATGTCTAGAGTCGCGAGCAAAGATGCGCTGACGCGCTGAAAATCAAGTTCCTGTTGATGGTCTCGAAGGCTCTTGAGCATTTGCGTTCGTTCGGCGACGCGGCCAATCAACACCTGCGCCTCTCGCAACAGGGTTTCGGCTTGCCGGGCTTCGGCGCCGTTGTGGTTCAGCCGGAGTAAAATATGTTGCCACAGAGTAGAAATGATGTTATGCCACTGGCTTAACTCGTCAACTGTGGCGGTCGAGCGCTGTAACGCCTCATCCAAAGCGTTGAGAAAGACGCCCGGCTGGGCGCCGGTCAATTCGGCGGTAAATGTGTCGAGAATAGGCTCTAGTTCGTGCTGGATGCTTTCAATACCGCTGGCTTGCGCCACGCGAACCATCTCTGCCCCAAGTTCCGGCTGAATGAGGGGCGCATCCAGAGGGACAACGGCCGGAGTATGGCCGGGTGTGGCTGTCACCGCCGCCACGCACGGGTCCTGACAGCCACACGATTGGCGTATCACCAACTTGCAGGGTAAGCTCACCTGTTCGGGTACTTGCTCGCCCGCCAGCAGCGCCAACACTAGCTCAACAGCCTTATAGCCCATTTCACAAAATGGCGCTCTTATCGTCGTCAGTGGTGGGGTGATCACGCTGCTTGTTGGCTCATCGTCAAACCCCGTCACCGCCACTTGCTCTGGAATCTGTACCCCTCTCTCCTGTAGAGTACGCACTGCTTCTTGAATCAAGCTGTCTGTAGCCCCAACCAATGCTTCAAAGTCAATGCCAGGCACCAGGTTTCGTTCATTCAACAAGATGTTGATCTGCTGGGTAGCCGGCCCAATTTCTGGTCTGGCAAATTCCCATGTTGTCGGAGCCGGCGCGATCAATTTCTCATCCACATCCAGACCATAGTCGGTCAGCGTTTCGGTATAGGCTCGAAGACGTTCCTGGGCCCAATCGGCATTTTCAGGCCCACATAAAAAAGCGATGCGACGATACCCATGCTCCTCGATCAGATGTATCATCGCTTCTCGCATCCCCTGGTAATTGCTCTTGACCACACTGGGGATTCCCGCTAATTTTACATCAACACTTACCACCGGCAGCGGTTCATACCCTTTACAAAAATCAACCAGTTTTTCTTTTCCGATAAACCAGCCCACTGTACTGGAAAAAGTCACCAGGCCATCTATTTCTTCCTGACTGATCAACTGATAGAGTATGTTGGCTCGTGCTTCAGAACCATCGGACATGTCAAGATATCCCCCGGTAAAACAGATCAGATTTGCTCCGTTCTCCCGAGCCGCATCCATGGCATTTTGCCACACCAATTCCTCATTCCCCCGATAAACATTGGGTATGAGAAGACCTATCGTTGGGCGCGTAGGTTGAGATTTGGTTCTTTTTTTGCGTTCAGGTTTTTGATATTCGGTCACGTTATACCTCCAACAAATTCTATCTCTCGCCGCGCCGGCCGCTCAATACGGCTCGCAAACCGTTCTGCAAGTCAGCCACCGTTTCGATATGGCTCCAATCAATGCCCAGGTCAACAATCGTTTCGGCCACGGCCTCGGAGATGCCGGTGACAATCGTGCGTGCGCCCTTGAGCTGGGCCGCCTGGATGGTCTTGTTCAAGTACGTCGCCACACCGCTGTCCACGATCGGCACACCCGTGATGTCGAGAATGACGACCCGCGCCTTGTGCTCCCGAATCCCCGCCAATAGACTGCACGTGACATCCCGCGCACGCAGCGTGTCTATCGAGCCGATCAGCGGCATGACGATCACGCCTTCGAGAATGGGGATGATGGGTGTAGAAAGCTCCTGGATGGCCTGCTTCTGCGCCTCGATCACCTCCTGCTGCAGGCGTGCGCTCTCCTCTTGCGCCCGCTCCCGCTCGGCCACCTCTCGCTCCAGCTCCGCCGTCCGCGCCGCTACTTGTTGCTCCACATCTGCATAAGCCTTTTCTAGGGCTGCCTGCGCCTGCTTCAGCGCCGTGATGTCGCGCGAGATGCCGAAGGTGCCGATGATCTTCCCGTTCTCGTCGCGCAGGGGCATCTTGGTCGTGAGCGCCCAGCGTCCGCGACTGTCAACTTCCTCCAAATTCAGGATCGGCCGGCCGGTGCGGATGACCTCCTGCTCTTGCTCGTACTTGGGCCGCGCCTGTTCCTCGGGGAAGAAGTCGAAATCGCTCTTGCTGATTTCCTCGGCCGGATCGCTCAGTCCCAAATGTATCGCGTGCGCCTTGTTGGCCCGTGTAATTCGGCTGTCCATATCCTTGAAATAGACGCGGTCGGGGATGTTCTCCATGAAGGTGTCGAGGATGTATCGCTGCCGGGCCAGTTCGGCTTCGGCTACTTTGCGCGCAGTAATATCTCGGGATACACCCGTCGAGCCAATAAACTTGCTCTCACTGTCACGCAAAAGCACTTTAGTGGTTAGGGTCCATTTTGGATTACCGGCCGTGTCCTGGGTGGCTTCCTCATGGTCGAGTATAGTTTGGCCTGAGGCGATAAGCGCCTGCTCGTCGGCGCAAAATTGCGCCGCCAATTCTGGTGGATAGAAATCAAAGTCGGTCTTGCCAATAAGATCATCTACAGTGGCTGCTCCCATATGTCGAGCTAGGGCAATATTGGCCAGCACAAACCGGCCCTCGGCGTCTTTACTCCACACATAATCCGGCAAGCTGTCTATTGCCACCCGCATCAGATTGAGTTCATTCGATAATCGTTCCTCGTTGGTCAGGCGAGTTTTACTCGATTGATTGCCCATATTGATTACCTCCTGTCAGCGTGCGTGACCGCTTGGTAGGCGGTGCCTTTGTCGTGATTTGGGTTTATGGATGTATTTCTCTTTGTCGTATGATGGCTTTTTGTGGAACCTCTAGCACTCGCTCGCCAGTATCTTGAGCAGTAGGGCAGGGGGCAACCTCGTGCTGCTCAAGGATACTCTTCAAGCACTAGCGATGATGATCATACAAAATATTGTACAATGACTTGCCTGATGTGTCAATCATTTTACTCCTCCAGCCACGGCTGTTGCAAAGTCATTCCGAGACGCCCGCAGGGCGGCGAGGAATCTCGTTGGCACAGGCACGAGATCCCTCGCTTCGCTTGTATACTCGCAAGGAGCTGCCCCTACTTGGCCGCGAACGTCTCCTTGAGCAAGTCTTGATCGCGGGATGAGCTGCCGACCATCACTTCGAAATCGCCCGGCTCGACGACGCTTTCCAGGTGTTGATTGATCAGCGCCAATTGTTCGTAGCCCACCTGCAGCCTCACGGTCTTGGTCTCGCCTGGCCCCAGATCCACCCGCCGGAAATCCACCAGCTCCTTGACGGGCCGGGTCACCGAGCTGAAGAGGTCGTGGATGTAGAACTGGACGATTTCGGTGCCCTGGCGTTGGCCCGTGTTGGTCACGTCGACCTCGACTTCGAGCGCCTCGCCGGCCGCCAGCTCCCTGGCGCCGAGCTTGAGCTTGGAATAGGCAAAGCCGGTGTAGCTCAGCCCATAGCCAAAGGCCAGCAGCGGCTCGGCCGTCATGTCGGCGTAACGGTCGGTGTGCCAGCCAGGCAGTTGGTTGTAATAGACGGGCTGCTGCCCCACGTGATACGGGAACGAGATGGACAGCTTGCCGCTGGGGTTGCGGTCGCCAAACAGGATGCCGGCCACGGCGTTGCCCCCCTCCAGGCCGGGGTTCCAGGCTTCCAACACGGCCGGGACTTTCTCCAAAACGAACGGGATGCTGAGCGGCTTGCCGTTGATGAGCACCACGACCGTGGGCGTGCCGGTCTCGAGCACGGCCCTCAAGAGCTGGCTCTGCCCGCCCGTCAAGTCGAGCGCGGCCCGGTCGTGCGTTTCGCCGTTCAGGGCCAGGTTGTCGCCCACCACGACAACCGCCACCTCGGCCCGGCGGGCCGCCTCGACCGCCTCCGCGATGCCCTCGGTGCCGGTCTCGACCACGTCGCAGCCCCGGCAGTACTCTACCTGGCACGCCTCCCCGGCGCGCGCGCGGATGCCGTCCAGCACGCTGACGACCGTTTCTCTCGCGCGCGCTAACGCCACGTCGCCGAGCTGGCCGCTGAACAACACCCAGTCGCCCAACTGCGCCTGGATGTCGTCGGCATTGGGGCCGATCACGGCGATGCGCTTCAGGCCGTTCTTGAGCGGCAGCAAATCGTCCACGTTCTTGAGCAGCACGATGGATTGGTAGGCGCTTTCCAACGCCAACTGGCGGTGCCCGGCGCAGCCCACGATCTCTTGGCCCTTCTGCAAGTCCGGGTAGCGCTTGTCGTCGAACAGGCCCAGCCTGAACTTGAGCCGCAGCACGTTTTTGACCGCCTCGTCGACGTCGGCCATGTCGATCTGGCCATCCTTGACGGCCTGGACGCAGGCTTGGGTAAAGTCGAGCGTGTTCATCAGCATGTCGTTGCCAGCCTCGACGACGAGTTTGCAGGCGTGCTCGGGCGTGGGCGAGATGCGCTGCTCTTTTTGCAGGTGGTCCATGTTCATCCAGTCGGACACGACCATGCCGTCAAAGCCCCATTCGCCGCGCAGGACGTCCCTCAGCAGCCAGGTGTTGGCCGAGCAGGGGACGCCGTCGATGGCGTGGTAGCCGGCCATGATCGTCGCGCTGCCGGCCTCCACGGTGGCCTGGAAGGGCCGTAGGAACAGCGAGCGCATCTTGCGCTCGGACAGGTCGGCCTCGCTGGAGTCGCGCCCACCCTGGGTTTCCGAATAGCCGGCATAGTGCTTGGCGCAGGCGGCGATGGCGTAGGTGTCGGCCAGCTCGTCGCCCTGGTAGCCGCGGACGAGGGCCGCACCAAGCACGCTGACCAGGTGCGGGTCCTCGCCAAAGGTCTCGTCGATGCGGCCCCAGCGCAGGTCACGAGCGATGTCCAACATGGGCGAGAAGGTCCAATGCACGCCTGTGGCGGCTACTTCCCTGGCCGTGACCCGCCCGATCTGCTGGACGAGCTCGGGGTTCCAGGCGCAAGATAGGGCCAGTTGGGTGGGAAAGACGGTGCCCGTGGGCCAAAAGGCGTGCCCGTGGATGGCGTCGATGCCAAAGAGGAGGGGGATGCCCAGCCGGCTCTCGGCGGCAAGCCTTTGCAGCGCGACCGTCTCCTCGCCCAGCATGTGCAAGAAGGAGCCGACGTGATGCTCCTGGAGCCACTTTTCGGGCTTGTCACGGCCGTTGATCTGGCACATCTGGCCGACTTTTTCTTCCAGCGTCATGCGCTCCAGCAGGTCCTGGACGCGCTCTTCGATCGAGCGGTTTGGGTTTTGATAAATGGGTGTGTCTGACATGTGAATTCCTTTCATTAATCTCCTGCTACCATCGTGTACTACTCCTGCGGCGCTCAGCGGCCGCCGCCAGCTCGCTCAGCAGCGTGAGCGTGGACTGCAAATGGTCGACGTTCCTTTCTGCGCCACGTTGTTCGTAGTACAGTTGCTGGTTCTTGAGCTCGAGCTTGAAGGACGAGGGCGTTTCTAGTAGCCTGTAACGCAGGCCGCCGGCCGTCAGCAGCGTCACGATGGCCTCGGCCGGCTGGCCTTTGACGACAAAGCGCCGGTCCAGCTCCTCGTCGCCGGTCTGGATGTCTTGCGCTCCCAGCAGCTTGCCGAGTTTGCCGAACACGCCTTCGTTGGACAGGGCCAGCTCGAGAGAGGTGGGGTTGGACAGGCTCAGCACGATGCGGGTATAAGTCGTGCTGCTTCTGCCGTGGCGGCGCGTGAAGGTGTCGAGGCGGAGGTCGTAGCCGCGATAGTTGCCGGTCACGCGCCCGCCTCCGAGAAAACCTCCCGGCTCAAACGTCAAGCCTGTACGCTCGGCCAGCTCGGTCCAGGCTTGCCGGCGCCTCTGACGATTGAAGTAAGCGAACGCCAGCCCCAGGATTAACATCCCGCCTGCCACCAGTACCGGCAGCAAGCTCATGACCAAGGCAGAGAGATCGTTGTCCATGTCAGCCCTCCCGGCGATATTATATCACGTTTTTGTCAGCCTTGTGTCAGGCACAGCCAGGCTGAATGTGATACACTAGGGCTGTGTGACGATCATTTGAGAAAGGAACGGCAATGAGTGAACAAAAAGTTTATGAAGAATTCCAGGCCGAGGGCGATGCACTGGTGATCAAGATCAAGGAGCTGCTGCACGAGGGCAATATCCGCCGCATCTCGATCCGGAACGAGGCGGGTCGAACGTTGATCGATCTCCCACTCACCTGGGGTGTGGTAGGCGTTCTCGTCGCGCCGCAGTTGGCCGCGCTGGGCGCGATCGTGGCCCTGGTGTCAAAGGGCACGATTGTCGTCGAAAAAGTGGACGACGCCTAAACGCACTGTCAAAAATGCTTTGCAATAAAGGCCAGGATTCTTTCCGGGTGCTGGCCGACGTAGTTGTACGCCTCGAAGCGCGCCATCTTGCCCTCGATGAGCCAGAGTTCTTTAGGCCCGGGCGTGGCATCGTAAAAGCCCTGGATGTCGCTCAGCTCGGTCCAGGGGTCCTCTTTGGCCTGGACGTACATGGTAGGAATCTCGATATCCCGGGCGAATTGTCCGGGGCCCATGTCCTCGAGCGCGTACCCGCCCCGCAACTGGACAATCCTGGCAACGATGGGGATCAGCAGCAAGCTGAGTGGCGTGTAGACCTTTTTCATGTAGCAGCGGAAGAACAAGCCGGCAGTGATAGGCTGAATGGCCACCAGGAAGCGGGCGTTCGTGACCTGATCCTTGCCCTTGCTGAGGGCCGTCATGGTAGATGCCGCGCCCATGCAAAAGCAGACAAAGCCGATTTGCTGCACGGCCAGGTCTGAACGATTGTTGATGTAGCGCACGGCCCCCAGCACGTCCTGGTATTCTGACAGCCCATTGCCCGTGATGCCGCCGTCGCTTTCGCCGTGGTTGCGCAGGTCGAACGCCAGCACGGGGTAGCCAGCCTGGTGCAGGGCGTGCATGGTCTTTAAGAGATCCACGTCGGTTTTGAACATGGGGGGAAAGCCCTGGTTCTTTGCCAGAAAGCCGTGGCGGTTCATGGGCATGGGGTGTGTGAGAAGGATGACCCGCTCGGTCTGGCCGGACGGGGCCGGGATGAACCAACCTTTGATCGTCAAGCCGTCTGTGCTTTTGAATTCGACGTTTTCAAAAGCCATGCCGTACTCTTGCGGCGTTCTGACGATGGGTTGGCGCCTGGAGTGGATGACAATGTCGGAAAAGATATACGCTGTGGCCAGCACAGCGGCTGCCAGGAAGGCTGCCAGTAAGATGATGATCCCATAGATTGACATCGCTTGCTCCTTATAGCGTCCAACTCTCACCCTCGGCCAGGATCACGACCTGGCATTTTACGCCTTGCTCGCCCATTCGCTTGGCAAAGTGCTCTGGCGTCTGGTCAGTTCGCAGCAGTGGCGAGCGCGGTCGAAGCCCTAGATGAATGGGGATCACCACGGCCGCTTTAAGATCCTGCGCTGCTCGAACCGCTTGCTCTTCGCCCATCGTCATGGGCAGGCGATAGGTGGTCACAGGCATCAAGGCCACGTCCAGTTGAAACTTGTTCCCAATGTCTCGCATAAAGGGCCGGTAATAGCTGTCCCCAGCAAAATAGACTTGCTTCTCTTCCCCTTGCAGGACGTACCCCACTGTAGATGTGATATGCGCCGCCGGAACAGCCGTGATCGTTATCTCACCAATACTTGTGCTTTCCCAGGCTGCAATGCCAAGAAGCTCGCCGCCGCTAAAGAGCCGTATGAGCCAACGGGTCAGCTTAGGCACAATCACAGGCACATCGCCCAGCGAGCGAAGGAACTTGCCATCCACGTGATCCCAGTGCTCGTGCGAGATCAGCACGCCATCCACCTGTTGCAATTCTTGGCGTGACATGGCCGGTGGCACAGGGCGTGCATAAGCCAGGTTGCCCCACGTGCCGAAATAGGGATCGGTGAGAATTTTCTTCCCAGACGTTTCAACCAGGACCGTGCTGTGTCCGATCATTGTGATGCGCATAGACACCCTCTCTGCAAAGGCATCATGTCTTCTGGGCCTCGATGTAAAACCTGTGACTCGTCACTGTGAACTTGCCAGTCTCTTCGATGATGTTGTGAATTTTCCCCAGCTTGTCGTAATACTTTTCGACCGTGAAATCGCTCGCTTGCCAGGAGATCACCTTGAGATAATAGACCACCGCCCCGATGTCGGTAAATTCTGCCTTCGGATATTCCTCTCGTTGGTCGACTATGGCAAAACCGCTTTCTTCCAGTTGGCGACTGGCGTAATCGAGGCTCCAATCCGAATGCTCGAACTCGACGCGCTCTTGCAACATCTCGTTCAATCCAATGTTGTTTTTGCCCCCAACTTGCTGCGTGATAAAGCTTCCGCCCGGCTTCAGGATCCGGTGGACTTCGGATGCCAGGTACCCCCCGTGCCGGTTGATGACCAGGTCAATCGAGTTGTCGCCAAAGGGCAAAGTAACGCTGGCCAGGGCGTCGAGCACTCTTACTCCCAACGCTTCCAGGCGAGACCTGGCGATCGGGACGTTAGGCGGGTAGCCTTCGGTGGCGTACGTTTGTCGAGGCAGCGGTGATAACGACGCCAAAAGCTCTCCCCCACCCGTGTCCATGTCCAGGAGCGAATCTACTGTCTTGATCTTTTCCAGGACAAGCTGGCGATAGTCCCAGGAAAGTGGGCTTTCGAGCATCCGTCCGGACAGGTAAGAGAAATCCCAGCCTGAAAAGTCGTGGTTCCAGGCTTCGTCAATTAGTTTATCGAAGGTGTCTTGGTGGATAATCATGGTTCCTCTGTGGTATAATATCGCATACTATGCGCGGTCGAGATTTGGACTTTTTTGACCTGTGTAGCTAGTCCCAAAAATTCAAAATTCGCCCGGGTGGAGCATAGTATAGCGCAAAGCCAGGCGCAAGTCAACTGGTTAGAAACCGGATAACGGGCAAGCCAACTAGAGGTGTTGTCATGGAGAACAAGTCCTGCGTGGTTGAAACGCGTAACCTGTGCAAGGCCTACGGCGACAAGCTGGCCGTGGGCGATCTCAGCCTGGAGGTGGGGCCGGGGGAGGTGTTTGGCTTCCTGGGACCCAACGGCGCCGGCAAAACCACCTCGGTCAAGATGCTGCTGGGGCTGGTCGCGCCCAGCGGCGGGACGGCCCGCGTGATGGGGCACGCGCCGGGCGACCCGCGTGCCCGCGCCAAGGTCGGCTTTCTGCCCGAGCATTTCCGCTTTCACGAGTGGTTAGAAGCGGCCGAGTTCTTGCGCACGCACGGGCGCATGTACGGCATACCGGCTGCCAGCCTGGAAAAGCGGGTGAACGAGCTGCTGGAGCTGGTCGGCCTGGCACCGCACCGCGCCAAAAAACTCCGCTCGTTTTCCAAGGGCATGCTCCAGCGCATCGGCCTGGCCCAGGCGCTGCTCAACGAGCCCGAGTTGGTCTTCCTCGACGAGCCAACCTCGGGGCTTGACCCGGTGGGCCGCCGCCTGGTGCGCGACATCATTCGCCAGCTCAAGGCTAGCGGCACCGCCGTGTTTCTCAACTCGCACCTGCTCAGCGAGGTCGAGATCACCTGCGACCGGGTCGCCTTTATCAAGCAGGGCAGCGTGGTGCGGGTGGCCGAGCTGCAGCGGCTGGTGGACGGCGAGACGAGCGTCACGCTGCGCCTGGGTCACGCCTCGCCAGCCTTGATCGAGGGCCTGGCGCGCTGGGGGCGAGACGTGCGCCACGACGGCCAACACGTCCACCTGGCTGTGGACGACGAGAGCAAGCTGCCGGCGATCGCCGCCTGGATCGTCGAGCAGGGTGGGGAGCTGTACGCCATGACGCCGCAAAAACTCAGCCTGGAAGACTTGTTCTTGCAGGTGGTGGGGACGGACGGAGGACTGTGATGGAAAATGTCGTCAGGAAACAGGATGTCGTTAGGAAATGGGATGCCAGTAGACAATGGGGTCCCATTGGCGTGATATCGGTTTTGACCTTTCAAGAGGCATTGCGCCGCAAGATCCTGTGGGCGGCCCTGGGCCTGGGCGCGGCCTTTTTGATCCTGTACGGGATCGGCCTCTACTATATCAACCGCGAGGTTCGCGCGGATATGGGAACCAACACAGCAGTGATCAGAGAGATGCTCAACTTTATGATGATGGCCGGCCTGTACGTGGTCAATTTCCTGGTGGTGATGATGACGGTGCTGACCTCGGTGGATACGCTGTCGGGTGAAATCACCTCTGGCACGATCCAGACGGTGGTGTCCAAGCCGCTGAGCCGTTACCAGGTGGTGGTAGGCAAGTGGCTGGGCTTTGCTGTGATGTTGACCTTGTACGTCCTGTTGATGGCCGGCGGGGTGATTGGGATCACCTATGCCCTGTCGGGCATCCTCCCGCCGCGCGTCGCGCCTGGCCTGGCGTTGATGGTGTTGGAGGCACTGGTGATGTTGAGCGTCAGCCTGATGGGGGGCACGTGGCTGTCGACCCTGGCCAACGGCGTGTTGGCCTTTGGGCTGTACAGCCTGGCCTTCATCGGCGGGTGGATCGAGCAGATCGGCTCGTACCTGCGCAACGAGACGGCGGTCAATATCGGCATCGTCAGCAGCCTGCTGCTGCCCAGCGAGGCTTTGTGGCGGCGGGCAGCCTACGAGATGCAGTCGCCCCTCTCACGCGACTTTGGCATCACGCCCTTTGCGTCTGCTTCAGTGCCCAGCACCGCCATGATCGTGTATGCCGTGTTGTATAGCCTGGCGATGCTGAGCGTGGCTGTGCTGGTTTTCGGCCGGCGCGATTTGTGAGGCGCTGTTCCGAAAATAGCCCCTACTGCCAGACCCTAAAGGTCTTTAAGACCTTTAGGGTCTATTCTCGTGCCTGGTGAGGATCGTGCCGCTTCCTGGCGACGCTCTCGTGTTCTATCAGGAAAGAGCGGCGTGCTTCTCTTGAATGGCGTCTGCCAGGGCCTCGAGGGCCGAGAAGGTCTCCGCGCGCGGAAGGCCCTTGCACAACACCGTGCTCAGCATCTCGACCTTGAGATTGGGGATCAGGCCCGAGATCTGCTCGGCTACCTTGGTGCCCCACCCGTAGGAACCGATGATGGCCGCGTACTTTAATTTAGGGCGCAGCAAGTTGACCAGGTAAGTGGCTGAAACCACGTTGGGATGGGGGCCGACGTTGACGGTGGGTGTTCCGATCACCAGCGTGGCGGCATCGACGAGCGCCATCGCCAGTTTGCCTACGTCGGTGGTTGATAGCTCGAACCTGTGCACCTTGATGCCGCGTTCTACCAATGCTGCGACAAGGTAATTGACCATCGCCTCGGTGCTCCCGTGCATCGATATGTACGGCAGGACCACCGTGTTCGAGACCCGGTCCGAGATCCAGTCCTCGTAAGCGGACAGGATCCATCCGGGGCGATCGTAGATTGGGCCGTGGCTGGGCGCGATAAGGTCGAACTCCATCGCGCGCACCTTCTGCATATTCTTCTGCACGATCTTGCGGAAGGGCATCATGAGCTCGGCGTAGTAGCGCTTGGCCGCTTCGTAGATGAGGGGGTTGTCGCCGACGTACAGGTCAGAGGTGGCCAGGTGCGAGCCAAAAAAGTCGCACGAGAACAGGATACGATCCTCGGGGAGGTGAGTGACCATGGTCTCAGGCCAGTGAACCCAGGGCGTGTGAACGAAACGGAGCGTCTTGCCGCCGAGCGAAAGCGTCTCGCCATCCTCGACCGTCTTGATCCGCTCGGCCGCGATGCCGAGATGATCGACCAGTAGCTCCCGTGCTTTGGGAGTACACACGACCACAGCCTGGTCGTACTTGGCCAGGACGGTCGGGATGGTCCCTGAATGATCTTGCTCGGTGTGGTGCGAGACAAGGTAGTCGACGCGCTCCACACCCGCCAACTGCTGCATCAGGAGGTCTTCCATGGTCGGGTCGACGGCGTCCAACAAGGCGGTTTTTTCCGTCCCCTGCACGAGATAAGCGTTGTAACTGGTGCCGTCTGGCAGTGGGATCAGAAAATCGAACAGGCGGCGATTCCAGTCCACCGCCCCCATCCATTGAACACCTGCACGTATTTGTCTTGGTTTCATGAGCATTTCCTTTCTAGGCCATTCTGATGGCCCGTTATTTCACTGCACCCCAACGATGAGGATATTGTACACCCGTCAAGCTCATTTTGGCAAGCGCTTTTTACGTTTTACTCTTCGCTTTGGCAATGACGGCGCGGGCGTGGGGCGGCACGTTCAGCGCATCGAACTCGTCCGGGTGCACCCAGCGCGCCTCGGCCGCGTCGTCGCCGGCGTTGAGTTCGCCGCCCAGGTAGCGGCAGGCGATATCAATCACCACGTAGTGAAAGCGCAGCCTGCCAGCTTGATCGTGAAAGATATAGTCCAGTACGTCGACCACCTCCCCGGCATGCACAACCAGGCCACATTCTTCGTTCACCTCGCGCTCCACGGCCTGGCGCATCGTCTCACCCGCCTCGATAGCGCCCCCGGGCAAGGTCCACGCGCCCTGGCTGGGCTGCTTGTTGCGCTGGGCCAACAGCACGCGCTCGCCGTTGAACACCACCGCGCCGACGGTGACAATGGGAGCGTCCGGATATTCTCGCTTCAATTTCGTGGTCATCAAGCTCCCGCCGCCTCGGCCGCGGCCGTTTCGGTCGCCAGGCTTTTTTGTGAGCCTACCAGGTAGGCCAATGCCGCGCCGATCGCAAACAGGACGATGTTGAGAATAAACGGCAAATCTTTGTTCATGTCTGAGAGCGTTCCGGCAATCCAGCCAAACGGTGACGTGAGCAGGATAACGCCCACGAACAGGATTGACTGAATGCGGGCGCGTTCCTTCGCGTCGATGGCTAGCACGATCAGGCGGTCTACGAGCGGCCCGGCGGCGGCGTAACTGCACGCGTCCAGAAAAACGTTCAAGACCAGGGCGGGATAGCCCAGTTCGGGGGCGGTGATCAGCACCACTTGGCTGGTGACGAGGCCGAGAAAGCCGATTGTCATGGGCGCTTTGAAGTGCATGCGGTTGAGGCGCGGCATCACGACGAAGAAGAAGGCTAACATGATGGCGGACTTGATGAAGGGAAAAGCGGCCAGGTTCTCAGCCGGGATGTGCAGTTTCTCTGTCACGATGATGGCCCAAAAACTGCCGCTGATCATGTTGCTAATGCTGAGCACGAGCATGATGCCGGCCGCGTACAGGGTCTGCGGGGTGCGAAGCAGTGCGAATAAAACGTCTTTATACCCGCTCAGGATATAGAATATGCCTTGGGCGCGCGTTTCGTGCATACGTATTTTGCCCTGCGCGGTCTCCTCTGTCAACCCATAGGTCACAAGCGCTTTCACGGTAAACATGAACGCCGCGAAAAGATACAGCCCGCGCACGGTGGGGACGAGCGAAAAGATGCTGATCAACACCCCGGCCAGTGGGGCAACCAGGCCTACCATGAGATTGGCGATATAGATCCAGGTGTAAATATCCACCAATTGGCGAGGTTCGGCATCCTCCACCAGCAAGCAGGTCCAGGAATTGTGCGTGATGCGATAGACACTGTTGATGATGCCGGCGGCCAGAAAGTACCAGAAATTTTGCGCCGCTGCCGAGATCAGGGCTGGGACCGTCCACGCCACGATGTCAAAGATCAAGGTGGTCAGACGGCGTCCCAGCTTGTCAGTCACCGCGCCGCTCAGCAAGGCCAGGACGACCTGGAAGCCCCAACTGACGCTGAGAATCAAGCCGATTTGTGTGTCGGCCAGCCCCAACGCCACCATGTAGACAGAGACGTACGGGGCGTACAGGTGGAAGGGGATACCCCACAAGGGTTCGGCATAGACGCACCCGCGTGGGTTGCCGCGCAGGCTTTTGAGTGCGACGATGAGAGAATGGTTTTTCATCTGACCTCACTCGAATAGACTTCCGAAGTCTCCGAGACTTCGGAAGTCTGGTCTTTGACCTCGTAAATTGTCACCCCATCGTTGGCGAACGCGACTCGCAGTTGGCCGGCCTGGACCATGGTGTCGAACTTGATCAGCCCTTGGGGCGGGTAGTACAGGCGCTCGGGATAACCGGCCATGACGTAGCGCACGTCGTACTGCCGGATGAGCTGCATTGCCCGGCCAGCCTCGACCGTGTTGTACAATTCGTTCGTGTCGGCCGCGCGCTGGTCGACCACCGCTTGCACAAGGATGGAGCGCTGCTGCTTCTGGTGCCAGTTGTAGCCGATGATGGACGGCAGCCCCGTGTAGGTGCTCACGCGGTTGCGCAGGCTGCGATATTCCGGCGCGGCGGCCGACTCGGCCACCACCGGCGTGCCCTGGACGTTGTCTTGCATCCAGAGCAGCGCCTCGTATTCGTCGGCGAAGGAGTAATCCTGGCCTTGCTCGTTGGCGTGCGCCACCGTCATGAATTCCATCGCGTTCAGCGTAGGCCCCAGGCTGGCGTCAAAGCGGTCTTGCAGCTTGGCGCGCGTGGCGAACAGGGTATAGCTCAGCCCGGCCACGACCAGGGCCGCCATGGCCACTTGCCATACCGTCCACGTGTCGGGCGACCACCGCCGCGCCGCGTATTGGCTCAGCCAGCCGATCAGCACGGCCGCCGCGATGCCCAGGATGATCCAGACCTGCAGGTAAAACTTGAAGATGGTGTTCATGCGCCCGATGTCACCGCGCAGCACGATGACTTCGACGGCAAAGCTGATCAGCAGGGCGAGCAGCAGCAGCAGCAAGATGTAGCGTTGAGCCGCCGGCAGGCGCGGGCGGATCAAGAGCAGGGCCACCGCGACCATCAGCGGGCCGGCCACCAGGATCACGCCATAGCCCAAGGCTGCCACGGCGACACCGGCTAGGCTGACCAGGATGGCCAGGAACGCGATCGTCTCGCGCCAGATGCCGCTGGCGGCGGCCGCCGCCGCGAACCAACGCCACCCCAGCCGGCGCAGCTCGACAACCAGGTAAGTGGCGATGGGGAACAAAAAGATGCCGTGGATCAGGAGATAGAGGTTGGGCGGCGTGCGCGTCCCCTTCCACAACTCTGCGTTAGAGTAGGCCGTGGCGTAATGCGTGGTGTAGGGGTGGTAGTACAGGATCGACACGCCCATCACGGCTATGTAGGCCGCGTCGATCCAACGCCAGGCGTTGGGGCCTGTGTGATCTTCCAACAGGCGGTGCATCAGTTGGCCGGTGGTGAAAAGCAGGATGGCGACGAATCCAAAGGTAGGCACGTCGTCGATGCCGCCCATCACCCAGGCCGCGCCAAACAGCGCTAATCCCAACGCGCCGCTGAGGAGTGCCTGGGCGAGCTGGAGCGTCCGCACACGCTTGGCCGGCGATGGCGGTGCAGGCCGGGCGTTGAGGCCACTGGCAAACAGCCCGATGAAGGCGAGCGCCAGGTAGGTGGGATAGTCCCACGTGTTGTTGGCGCGCGCCACACCGACCACGATGCCGCCCACCAGCAGGCTGAACGCGGCGTCGAACGATCGCCACTGCCGCCGCAGTGCCCAGCCCAGGCCGATGCCCAGCATCAGGACCGTCAGGGGGAAGGCGATCATGTGCGCGTGCAGGTCGCTGTACAGAAAGGTAAAGAAGGGGAACTCGTTGATCTCGCCGTTGGGGATCAGCCGGCTGGCGTTCCAGTACCACCACTCCAGCCGGACCGGCAGCGCTCTGCCGCCGATCATCTCCCCAAAGCCGCGTATCCAGCTCGCCGTGTAGGCTAGACCCGGGATCGTGCTGCGAAAGTCGCTGTGCCCCAATTCCGCCAGGGCATCCATGATCAGCTTGAGCTCGCCCAGATTGCCCATGAGGACGACGAACATGGCTGCGAGTAAGCCTACCCAGACTCCATTCTTGACGCTTGACGCTTGATGTTTGCCCCCCTCTTGGCTGAGAACTTTTAACTTGAGACCTGCAACTTGAAACACATTAAACGCCACCGAAAACGCTCCCACTGCGGTCAGGGCCGCCAGCATAGGCAGGGCGATGTTGTAGGCCAGAGCCGGCACCGTGCCCAGCAGCTTGATCGGCACCGAGACCAGCACAAAGCCAAAGTAATAATAGTTCATTTGACCGCCGGCGAACCACGGGTCGTAGGGCGGAAAGGAAACCGACTTGAGCACGGCGTTGAGATAGGCAAAATCCATTGGCCGCTCACCGCCCATGTAGAAATGCCACAGGTCGCCGTTGCCATAGCGGATGAGGAGAAAGAGGGCGAAAGTGGCCGCAAAGACGAGCTCTTCGACGAGCAGAATGGGCCAGTGACGTGAAAGGTAATTCGTAAAACGTAATCGTGAATCCTGTCTGCCTCCCAGCATCACGGCGCTACCTAAGCCGAGGGCGACCAGGATGCCTGCCGCAGCCAGCAGCGTGCCGCGCCCGAAGGTCATGACGCGGAGGCTGGCTGCCAGCCAGGCCAGGTACGCCACCACGAGCAGCCCCAGCGTGCGAGCCAGACCCCAACCCCGGTCAGGCAGGCCGGGCCAGGCAAACGCGATCACCGGCCAGGCCAAGATACCCAACAGGCTCAACAGCAGCCACCAGGCCAGGATAGCAAGCCCGGGATAGCGATTGAGCAGGCTATTTCGATCGTACAAGGCCGACCACGTGCCGGACTGCTGCTGCGTGGCCCACGCATCGTCTTCCAGCATAAGCGCGGTGGGCGCCTCGGTCGCCTGCTTGGGCAGCATGACGACCCGCTGCTCCGGGTCGAAGTCGCCCAGGACTTGGGCCACCTTTTCTGGCGAAAAGTCAGCCGTCTTGCGGTAGATCAAGACGCGCGGGTGATCGTACACACTGAAGGCTTCTTCGGCCGGCGGCAAAAAGATCGGGATGTAGCCCGAGCTGCGATCGAAGGGATTGGGCATGCCGAGCATTTCAGTGCTCTCCTGGTCGGGAAACTCGAAGGGGCCGATGGTGATGTAGGAGCTGAACTCGGCCACTTTTTCAAAACCCAGTTCGCCGGAGATCAAGGCACGGTAGTACTCGCTCGTCATTGGATAACGCGTGGGCAGACGGGGAATGCCGCTATACAGCCGGTTGCTGGTCAGGTTGATGTAATCCGCTTGCGACAGCCAACTGATCAGGCTGGGCAGCTTGTTCGCATCGTCTTCGTTATAGTTTTGGAATTCTATGCCGCGATAGATCAAAAACCCGTCTCGCCCGTCCACGCGCAGTGGAATGCCGTCATCCCAGTGCTCGTTGCCTAACGCGGTGCCCGCCGGCACGTTTTGATAGATCCAGCGCGAAGCCGTCACGCGCGTGACAGACCGTGCGTAGATGCGCGTCAGCCCCCATCCCCAACCCAACGCCCCAACCAGCACGCTGGCTGTCACTACACCGGCAACCACGTTTCTCAAGTTGCGATTTGATATTTGATATTTGATAGTGACCGCCAGGTAGGCCGCAAACATCACAAACATCGGATACACTGGCAGTTGATAACGGATGGACTTGGTCCACTGGGTGCTCTGGTAGATGAAGAAAATAGTTGCCCACAGCCACGGCAGCAGGTGAGTGCGCCAAAGAGCTTGGTGTCCATCGCTCTCATTGCTTTGTCGTTTGCGCGCGATCTGCCAGCCCACGAAGGCCCAGCCCGCCCAGGCTGCCAGCCCCAACGGCAGGCCCATGCCCCACACGACCATGTTGAGCCAAGAAAAGATCACCGGCGCCCGGTAGGCCCACTGGTGGGCATAGGGGGCATCTTGTTCGCCGTTGATTAGCTTTTGGATGGATTCCATCGTGGTGCGCCAGCCGGGATCGAGCTTGATGTCCCAAAAGTTAGGCCCGGCAAACGCGTAAGGCTGGAAAGTCCGAAAGGCGAGCATGGCCAACAGGGCGGCCAAGGCCAGCTTGAACAGGGCCGACTCGAGCGGGCGGCGTGGGCCGCCGGTCCACCACAAAAAGGTCGCCAGCGTGACGATGCCGGCCAATGGCCACACGCTGATCTTGCACGCCACGGCCGTGCCCAGCAGGACGCCGGCGGCGGCAAAGTCGAGCCATTTCCCCTCCTGCTGCGCGCGCACGGCAAAGTAGAATGTGGCTGCGGAAAACATCACGGCAAAGTTGTCTACGGTGAAATAGTGGGACTGCTGGATGGGCAGGGCGGCCGCGGCAAACAGCGCGGAGGCCAACAGCGCCACCTTTTCGTCGTACAGGCGGCGGGCGGTGGCGAACAACAGGAGCAGCGTCACGATGTCAGCCAATCCCGAAAGCCCCCGCCCCAGGAGGTGAATCTCGCCATAGTCGGTCTGGTCGATGGCTTCACCGATATAGCGCACCAGAAAGATCGGCAGCGTGCCATAGACATAGTAGCCGTGACCGCGATTGACCGGGTTGAGCGGCGAGCATGCGGTGTCAAAGTACCCCCCCCACGCCGTGCAGTCGCGCAATTTCTGGCGCCCAACTGGCGGCGTCCCCAGGCGCTCGACTGGGGCGCCGATCGGCTGGATAGCCGTCTCGACCATGGTCAAAAAGCGCTCGTCAGGGTGCAAATGTTGGCCCTCGTCCCAGTCCAGCTTGCTGAAACGAAAGTAGGCCGCGACGGCGACGATGACGATCAGCAGTAATGGGCTGACGATCGAGCCGGCCGATGAGCGAGAATTGGGTTTTGAACTAGACATGAATACCCTTTCGGTAGTGTCACTCAGGTCACAGAGATGCACAGAGAAGAGAGTTTCGCAGAGAAAAGTTAGCCTTTTCAAACCCTCTGTGTGCCTCCGCGTATTCTCTGTGAGGCTCCGTGTCATTCGTATTTTAGTTCGCCGGTACATAATATACCATAAAATCGTGTCCTGGGCAGCGTTGAGAAGGCTGCCGGCTGACCCAGCCGCGCGGATAGACGCTTTGCAAATAGCCCAGGCTCTCCACGTCGTCGGGATGGACGATGTACAGCCTGGGGCCAGGTGGCAAGACCATGCGATCCGCTCCCCGGATATCCAAGAGCGTGTTGGGCCAGTAAATATCCCCCAGCCACATACCGATGGCGCGCGAGTCGAACCAGTGAGGGAAGGCCACGTAAAAGACATTCTCGTTCGGCCCGCCGGTGCGAGTAAAGCCTTCGATGGCTTGGGCGACTTCTGAGGCGTTCAGCGAGCGGGCGCAATACTGGCTGGCGTAGGTGTCGAAGGTGCGCTGGGCGTTGATGCCTACGACGGCGGCCGCCAACACCCCGGCGGCCGCGACTGCCGGCCAGCGCTGCTGCCGCTTGACCTGCCACAAATGGTAGCTCGCCAACGCCGGCAACGCGGCGCAGGCCGCCATCACGCCGGCTATCATGCCGCCCATGCGGATGGCGCTGGGATTCTCGCGCGGAAAGGCGATCGCGGCCGCCGAGGGCGCCACCATGACCAGCGTGGCTGCCAACGCCGCTGCCGGCAGGGCGTCCTTGCGCCGCAGGCTCCAGGCCAGCCCGGTTACCAGCCCGCACACAATCAGCGCCCCCAGGATGGGATCGATGATCGGCGTGTTGGGGATGCCGGCCACCCACACCTCGTCGGTGTACCAGAAAAAGGCCAGCAGCGCGCGGCGCACGTTGTCTAAAAAGATCAGCGCCGGCGACCCGTCGATCGCTTGCTCGGCGCCCGTCAGGCGCGACAGGATGCGCCTCCAAAAGAGGTCTGGGTAATCCAGGCTGAAGCGGATCATCGGTATGAGCACGAGCGCGGCTACACTTAGCGTGGCCGCGACATGCCCCCACAGTTGCCGCTGGCCGGGCCGCCGCCAACGCCTCGACAAAACGTACCACGTCACAAAGGCGACCGGCAGCGCGCCCGCCATCGCGCGGTAGGATTGATAGCCATAGAAGCCTAGCCCCCAGATCAGGCCCATCAAGATAAAGTCGTTGCGGCGCTCGCGGCGCAGCCCGCGCGCCAGCAGGGCCAGTGTCCAGGTGACCGGCATCTGCATAAAGGGATAGCGTAGGCCAAAGCGGGTGGTGATCACCGACCAACTGCTCACGCCGCCAAATAACAGCGCCCACGCGCCGCCCAGTGGGCCGAACAGCTCTGTCCCTAGCACGTACAGGCCGGGCAGCATCAACGCGCCAACCAGCGATGAGCCAATTTTGAGCGCTTGAAAGTCGGGCGGTAGGTGAAACAGGCGCACCAGGCCGGCCGTCCAATAGAACTGCCATGCCTCACGCCCGGTGTTGCGCGGGAAAAAGATGGGCGTTTTGCCGGCCAGAATGTCGTGAACGTCCAAAAGCTTTTCAGCGTGGTCACTGTTTATCTCGGCTGGCAGCTCAGCCAGGCGATAAAAGCGGAAGAAAATTCCCAGCCCCACCAGCGCGATGACCAGCAGCGTCCACCAGGACAGGTGAATGCCCTGCACATCTATCCAGCTCAGGCAGCGGCCCGAGCGCCACTTGGACCACCAGGCTTGGGGGCCAGGTTCCCACAACGCCAGCACGATGCTCGCCACCGAGATGACCCACATCAGCACGCCCAGCGTGCTAAAGCGGTTGTTTCCCGAAAACGCCAGGTTCAAAATGCCGGCCGCTACAGCCAGGTATATCAGCCACCAACGTTGTGATGGGCGAGGAGCTTTCTCGGCCTCACTGAGAAGCTGGTCGTCTCCTCGAGGGGAAGAGTCAGGCGAGGGTGGCCCGGGAGGGAGGGGAAGTGACCGCCACATGTCGGTGTCGAGCCACAATCCAATGGCCAGCACGCCGGCCGCCACCAGGTACAGCAGCGTTCCGGGTATAGGCGTGGTGTGCCGGTTGAGGAGCAGCTGGGCCAGGATGGCCATGCCCAGGGCCAGGGCGCAGGCAGTCAGGCCGGGCTGCCGGCGCATGGCCTCTCTCAAGCCTGGTTGTTGGCGGCCCAGGGACGCATCTCGCTCACCGGCATAGCCGGCCGGCGCGCCGCCGAACACGCCGGCAGCCGCCTGGTAGAGTGGCTGCGCCAGCACAAGCCATATCGGTAAGGGTAGCATAGCGGCCACAGCACCGGCTACCAAGGCCAGCCAGGCCAGCCTGCCACCGATCATGGCCCAGGCCAGCGCCACTATATGGATGGCCGCGGCCATGATGAGCCAGTCGCGTGGGGTAGGGGGAGCTAGCCGCGCGTATAACCACCAGCCCAAAAGGCTGGCGGCCGCGTAAAAGATCAGCGCATCGGCCCGGTACTCGGGCCGGTATACCAGGTAAAAGTGGCCGAGCAGGGCCAAAGTCGTGCTGAGCACGAGAGCTGTGATTGGCAGCAATGCCAGGCGTGATCGTTTCATATTAGCGTCTGTAAGCAATGACCAGCAGGCTTTCTCCCAATTTTACCGGCATCCAGGTGCCACCGCTCAAGATTTGGAGCAGCGCCGGCAGACCGAAGAAGGCCAGTTGAATCTTGGCCGGCACCCACGGCACATAAGGCACGTCCCACAACCCGTCGCTCCATGCGCGCGTGACGGCCAGCCCGGCTTGGTCCGCCATGCGCAGCCAGTCGGCCGGCGGCCGTATCGAGATGTGGGTCGAGTCGCTCCAACCGACCCAGTGCTCGCCCTTCCATGCCGCGCCCAGGCTGGCGGGATTGGGCGTGCCGAACAACAACAGCCCGCCCGGCTCCAGCAGCCGGGCGCATTCGGCCAGCGCACGCTGCGGCTCGGCCACGTGCTCCAAGACGTGCTTGGCGACGATGACCGCAAAGTGAGCGTCTGGCAAAGCCAGGCCAACCCCGATGTCGCCGCTTAGGAACTGGCTGCGCGGCGCGTTGCCAAGCGCCTCGCGATTCGCATAGTCAGAAATGTCCACGCCGACCGTCTGAAAGTGCTTTTCCAGCCTGCCCAGCAGGTGCCCCATCCCGTAACCGGCTTCGAGCAGCCGTCCCCCTCGCCGCGGAGCGTGGGCCAGCACCAGGTGGGCATAGTAGCGGGTGGACCACCAGTACATCGAGCTGGGCCGGTAGTCGTAGCGCGCGTCATAATACGCTTTCTCGTAAGTCGCCATCTGTGATTTGCTATTCGCTATTTGCCGCTTTGCGCGCCACAAAGAACAGATACGCCCCGCTTTCCTGGCTGTCTTCTTCGTAATAAGGCCGCATCCAGCGCTCGGTGAGCGAGTGCTCGGCCAGCCACGGCCAGATCACCCACCGCCCGGTGAGCCGCCGGTGCAGCAGGGCGGGGGCGCTGAGATAATGGTAAACGTCGAAGAGGTTCATGGCTGCCCGTGAAAAGTAATAGCGCCAGCGAACGGGCTCCAGGCCGGCGGTGGCCAGCTTGGCCTGCCATGCCTCTGGGGGGAGGCAGTGCACGGCCCTGGCCAGACGCCTGTGCCACTCGCCGTAGCGCTGGCCCAGTTCCGGCAGCCCTAGCCGCCCCAACAGGCTGGAGCCAAACAAGTAGCGGGTGAAATGCTGGCTGGGCACGCTAAAGATGAACTGCCCGCCGGGAGCCAGCACCCGCGCTACTTCCAGCAAGACCTGGTCCACGGCCGGGATGTGCTCGATGACAGAGTTGCTGATCACGCTGGGAAAGCTGCTGGCCGCAAAGGGCAGGCGGCCGCCATCGGCGACCATCGCCAGGCGATAGCCGGCCCGGCTCACGGCGTCGCGCACGTCGGATTCGAGCGGGTCCAGGCCATAGTCCAGCGGCCGGTGGCGCAGCAGCGCGGCAAAGCTCCCGTCGCCGCAGCCGATGTCCAGCACAGGTCGAGGCAGCTCCATCTGCTCGAACATGCGACATTCCACCGCCCGCAGCAGTGCCCGGAAGGCCGGGATTTCGCGCAACTGCCGGCGCAGGGGATCGTGGGTATGTGTCAATTCGGTTTGTGTGTACATTGTGTTTTACGTTTGTAACTACTCAGGTCACAGAGATGCACAGAGAAAACACCGAGCTTCACAGAGAAGATTTAGTCTTTTTAAAGCCTCTGTGTGCCTCTGTGTTCCCTCTGTGAGGCTCTGTGTAACTAAAAATAGGCAGGCTGAGTTACTTACGTTTTACGTTTCACGTTTAACAGTTCCTCGAACAGCTCCTCGTACATCTCGGCAGTGCGCGGTGTGCTGTACAGTGCCTCGACCTCGGCCCGCGGGCGCACGTAACGTTCACGGTGGTCGAGTACCTCGATGATCGCCTTGGCCAGGGCAAGGCTATCGCCAATGGGTATCACGCGTCCCATGCCGGTGCTTTGCGGCGGCACGCGCACGCCGGGCAGATTGCTGGCGATGGACGGCGTGCCGCACAGCATTGCCTCGACCTGGACCAGGCCAAACGACTCGGTGCTGTTCAGGCTGGGCACCACGAGCGTATCGCAGGCCGCAAAAAAGACGGCCATCTCTTGCGGGTTGAGCACACCCAAAAAGTTCCAGCGCTCGCGGTAACGCTCCAGGAGCGGCTGCAGGCGCTGGGCGTAGGCTTGTTCGCCCATCACGTTTTGGTGTTGCCCGGCGTACAGCACGTGCACGTCGGGATAACGTTCCAGGATGTGCGGTAGGGCAGCGAGCAAGACCTCGACTCCCTTTTCGGCCGCCAGGCGAGTGGCCATGCCGATGACGTGTTGGCCATTCACCCCCCACCGCGCTCGAAAGGCGGTCACGTTAGTTTGGGCTGGAACGTCCATTTCTACCGGCGGCGGGATGATGCGGATTTTGTCCTGAAAGTGCGCCAGGTAGGCCGAATGGCTGGCGTAATCTCGAGTGTACGACACGATCGCGTCGGCAAAGACGCCGGCGGTCAGGTTGGCCGCGTTGACGACCGCGTTGACGGCACGGTTGAACACTCCAAAGGGCAATTGTAAATCGCAGTGAAAAGTCAACACGACCGGCTTGCCCATCACACGGCCGCGAATGGCCAGCCCGGCCGCGTCGAATTGCGGCAGGTGGACGCTGAGCACGTCGGCCCAACGCGTCCAGCGCGTGGCCTGCAGGCCGATTGTCGGCATGATCACGCCCTTGCTGACACGGCACAGCACCGGCACGCGCACGACCTGGACGCCGTCGAGTTTCTCCAGGCGCGGCAAGGACGGCTCGTACTGCGAGGTGAGCACTGTCACTGGGTGTCCCCGCGCGGCCAGGCCGCGCGCCAGGCGCTCGGCGTAAATCGTCAAGCCGCTGGTGTGCGGGCGGTAATAGGTCAAGGCAATCAAGACCTTCAGAGTTTCTTCTCCTTGACTTGTTTCAGAGAAAGGCTGTAGCGCGCCAGGCCAACCAGGCCAACGGCATTCAGCGTGACATATTCAAAGATGTGTACCACAAGCCCGAAGCTGACGGCCTGAGAATCCGGCACGCCGAATGGCAGCACCAGCGCGGCCCGCGCGATGGCCTCGAACACGCCCCAGTTGCCCGGTGTGGCCGGCACGACCATGCCGAACGCTTCGGCAGCCAGCACAAAGGCCGAGGCGTGGAAGGGTGCCTGTGGCACAAAGGCCATCAGCACGGCCCAAAAGACGCCGGTGGCCGTGATCCAGGTGATGGCCGTCCAGATCAGCATGTCCGCCAGGCCGCGCACTGACCCCACGACGCTGAATCCACCGACCAGGCTGCGCCAACGCGCCAGCCAGAGTGCGGGGTCGACCCCAGGCAGGCGGGAGAGCAAGCCGGCCACCATCCGCTCGCTAAAGTCACTCATCGCTACCAGCGCGATGGCCCCGGCCACCCCCAGCAGACCCAATACACCCAGCACGCGCGCCTGGGCTAACCATTCCGGCGGAATTTGCATCAACGGGATGAGCATCAGGATCATCACGACGACTGCCAACAAGTCAAAAAGGCGCTCCAGCACAACCGTGGAGAGCGCGTGCGCGGCGCTGACCGGTTTGCGCTGGCTGATGACGGCCACGCGCGCCACGTCCCCCACCCGGGCGTGGATCACATTAGCCACCAGGTAGCCAATATGCTCGACCCAAAAGCTGGTGGATAGGTCAACCTGGTCTCTGCCCAGCAGGATTTGCCAGCGAATCGAGCGCGCTGTCATGGTGGCAAAGTGAAAGGCCAATGCCGGGATGAGCCAGGCATAATTGGCGCCGGCCAGGGCTGCCCACACATGTGCCATGTCCAATCCCCGCAGCGCTAGCCAGGTGGCCAGCAGACTGACTGCTAGGCCGACCCACATCCAGTGGCGTCCGAACCACGCCCGTATTGGTTCAAGTTTAGCCAGTGTCAAGATTTTTTCTTCCAATCCGCTCTGCTTGAGAGACGAGATAGACGTGCCGAAACGCGGCAACTTGCCCATTATAACACTGAGAGCCATTTTTACAAAGAAGCCTCTTTCCGACGGGTGAGTTTCAAGGTTTTACGAGTCCTCGTAGGTCACGCTGCAGTTACACTGAGCCAGCCCGGTGTAATTTGTAGCGTGACATCTTCGGACACGGGGGACTATTCAGATGGATTAGTCGATACAACTCTTTCTCGCATCTGCTCGGCCGACAGCCGTTCTGTGTTGTAAAAGATGAGCGTCAGGGGATGGTCGTACACCGTAAAGCTTTCGTCGGCGCGCCCCAAGCGGATGACCACCGGCGAGGGGTCGGGCCAATCGCGCAAGAGGGCCGGCAGGGGCAAGTCTGGGTCGCTCAGCGGCCAGTCCATCAGTGTGACTGGCCCCAGGTGTGGGTAACGGGCGTTGATATACTCGAGCCGGTAGCCCAAGCGCTCCCCAAACAAGGCCTGGTAGTAACGCGTCGTCAGCGGGTAGCGCTCTGGCCAGCGCGGGATCGTTCCCCACAGCCGGTGGGAAGGCAGTAGCAAGTAATCGCTGGCGGCTAGATCGGTCAGCAGGGTCTGGAGTTTTTCGTCCGAGTCGGGATCGTAGGGCAGCAGCCTGTGCTGCACGTACTCGTCGATCGAGCGCTTCTCCCCCTCGATGCTCATCGAGACCGGCAGCTCCTCCTCCCAGTGCTCGCTGGCCAGGCTGGCCCCCGCCGGCACGTTGGCGTATATCCAATGCGAGGCGGCGACCCACGGATGCTCGCCGTCATAGACATGCGCAAAAGCCCATCCGTTCAGTCCACTCGTCAGCAAAGTCACGGCGATGAGCAAAACACCTGCCAGGCGGGGACCTTGGGTGTATGCCCTGACCAGGACGGTGGCAGCCAGGACGGCCAGGGCGGGCGTGACGGGCAGCATGTAACGGATGAACTTGACGTACAGTCCCCCGGTCATGACAAGGTACGAAACTGCCCACAAGACCAGCGTCAGTTCGTCCAACTGGGTCTCTTGCTGCCAGGCGCGCCACAACGTCCAGGCCAGGCCAGCCAGGCCAGCCACAGTCAAGGCGGGCCCCAGGCTAAAGCACACCATTTGCCAGATAGGGTAAAGATAGCGCCACGTGTCGTGATACTGGCGGATGTAGGGCCAGTCCAGGCTGCCGCGCGCCATCGCACCCTGGGTGGATATCTCCAAGATAAAGGTAGGCAGCTCGATCAGGGCGAAAGGGTTGGTCACGGCAAAGGTCAGGAATGCCGCTGCTAGCGTGGTGGCCAGGGGGCCAAGCGCTCGCCACTGGCGGCGTTGCAGGGCCGGCCAGGCGTCTGTGAGCAGCAGACCCGCCCACAAGAGCAGCAGCCAGACGGCTGTGAACTTGGAACCGATCGCCAACCCGGCACACACACCGCCTGCCAACCCGTCGCGGAGGCGCCTCTCTTGTGCGTAACGTACCATGAACCATAACGCGCTCGTCACAAAAAAAGTCATGAGCGTGTCGACAGCATAAAAGTGGGCCAACTGGATGTGCAGCGGCGCGAACGCCACGCAGGCTGCCGCGATCAAGCCGACCGTGCGCCCTCCACCGGGCAAGCGGCCAGACCATGCCTGGCCCAGGCGAAACGTGACAAGGATGGTGCCCGTGTCGAAGGCGGCTGACAGCGCTCGCCCCACCAACGCGAGCGCCCGGTAAGTTAAAACCCAATCTGTTGTGATGAAAGGGAGTCTCTTGGCCAGCGCTCCCAACGCGTCGATGACCACCACGAGCAGGTAGAGCGGGAAATGGCCGTAAGCGAAGGCGCGTGCCTGGTCTTGCTCGACCTGGACATTGTACTGGGTGGGCTGAGCCGGCCAGTAGAACGGGTTGAGCGTGGAATGCGTGGGATCTGTCCAGGCTTGCAGCTTCTCTGGCCAACGGATGGTGGTGGCGACCCACGTGATGTAGCGCTCGTCGGGGTGCAGATGATGGCCGCCGTCCCAGTCCAGGCGGTAAAAGCGCAGCGCGCCGCCGGCCAGCGTGATGAGGGCCAGCAGCAGGATGTGCAGCCGTTGTAGTTTGGGTTGAGTCATGGCGTCATGATAACAAGTTTTCCCGCAAGTGCAAGTCGTGCGAGACGCGGGACTATTGACCTGCATCTGCTTTTGCGCTATACTATGCCTGACTTGCCCTGCGTGGTTTATTTTATGATCGTCATATCGAGACAATGAGGAGAACAAAAGCGGATTGTCGAGGTCCAGATGCGCACGATGGCCGAATCCCTCGCTCGCAAAGAAACGCTGGGCGCGCAAGACGTGGAGATGGCGTGTGAAAATAGCGGCGTTGGCCGGCGGGGTGGGGGGAGCCAGGTTGGCCGATGGCCTGGCGCAGTGCCTGCCCGGGGGGGACTCGCTCACCGTCGTCGTCAACACCGGCGATGATTTTGACCACCTGGGGCTGCGCATTTGCCCCGACCTGGATACGGTGATGTACACGCTGGCCGGCCTGGCCAATCTGGCCGCCGGTTGGGGACTCGAAGGTGAAACGTGGAACGCTTTGGACATGCTGGAGCGCTATGGTGCTGAAACATGGTTCAAGCTAGGCGACCGCGACTTGGCCGTGCACATCTACCGCACGTGCTTGCTGCAACAGGGGGAGTGCTTGACCCAGGTGACGGAGACTCTGTGCCAGGCACTGGGTGTGGATACGCGGGTGCTGCCCATGAGCGACGAGCCGGTGGCGACGATGGTGCAGACCGACGAGGGGGAGCTGGCCTTTCAGGAGTATTTCGTGCGGCGCGCCTGGCAGCCTGTCTTGCGCAGCGTGCGCTTCGAGGGGATCGAGCGGGCGCGGGCCACGCCCGAGGTGATCGGTGCGCTGGAGGCGGCCAGCCTGGTCGTGCTGTGCCCGTCCAACCCCTTTGTGAGCCTTGACCCTATCCTGGCGCTGCCTGGCCTTCGCGAACGCTTGCGTACCAGGCCGGTGGTAGCCGTCAGCCCCATCATCGGTGGGCAGGCCGTCAAGGGGCCGGCGGCCAAGATGTTCCGTGAGCTGGGCCTGGATCCTTCGCCGTTGAGCGTGGCGCGGCACTATGCGGATATCCTCAGCGGTCTGGTCATCGACAAGGCCGATGCGGCCCTGCAAGCGGATATCGAGGCGATGGGCATCCGGGTGCTGGTCACCGATGCCCTGATGCGCGACCGGCCCGACCGCGCTCGCCTGGCCGGCGAGTTGCTGAAATGGATATGGGTGTGACCAAACTTGGTTGATGTCATTCTGAACTCGACCAGAAATGGATGTGCAAGCTGACGATTTGAAATTGTGTGTGATTGTTCCCGTCAAGCCGTTTGCGCAGGCCAAGAGCCGGCTGTCGCCCCTGCTGCGCCGGCCGCTGCGCGCTACGCTGGCCCGCGCGCTCTTGGCGCATACCTTGGACGTGCTGGTTGAGATGAAGCTGAAATCTCCAATCTCCATTGTGATCAGCCGTGACGTGATGGCGCTGGATATCGCGCGCAAGAAGGGCCTGGCGACGATACTAGAGGACGGCTGTGACCTCAACACCGCCCTGGCCGAAGCGCGCGCGTGGGCCGTGCAGGCTGGTGCGGAGGCGGTGTTGGTGCTGCCGGCCGATTTGCCGCTGCTGGCGGCTGGGGACGTACAGGCGATGATCGAGCAAGTTGCTGACCCGCCGTGTATCGTCATCGCGCCTGACCGCCGCCAACGCGGCACCAATGCGCTGCTGCTGCGCCCACCCGACGCGCTGCACTTTGCCTTTGGGGCAGGCAGCTTTGACGAGCACTGCGCCCAGGCCGAAACGTCGAATGTGCGCCTGTCCATCTACCGTTCGCCGGCACTCGCCTTTGACCTGGACACGCCGCAGGATTGGGCGGCGCTAAACCTTAGACCTGAAACCTTAAACCTGAAACCCATAAGGAGGTAACGATGACCGAACGAGTTGGGCTTTATCTGCAGGATGCCCACCCCATCCGCGAGGGGATGGAGCTGGCCCGCTACGCCGAGCAGCGCGGTTTTAGCGCGGTGTGGCAGGCCGAATCGCGCCTGGTGCGCGACGCGATCGTACCGATGGCGGCCTACGCCGCCGTAACCGAGCGCATCCAGGTTGGCTCTGGCGTGATCAATAACTGGACGCGCAACATCGGCTTGCTGGCGGCCACCTTCCTCACCCTGGACGACCTGGCGCCCGATCGCATCGTCTGCGGCATCGGCGCCTGGTGGGATCCCCTGGCGCGCAACGTGGGCATCGAGCGCAAAAAGCCGCTGCTGGCCATGCGCGAGACAGTCGAGCTTATGCGCCGGCTGCTGCGCATGGAGAACGTCACCTTCCAGGGCGAGTTTCATCGCGTGAGCGGCATCGAGTTGGACGTGGTGCACGGCCGCCGGGAGGCGCGCAACGTGCCGATTTACATCGGCGCCACCGGCTCCAAGATGATGGAGTTGGCCGGCGAGATCGCCGACGGCGTGGTGCTCAATTACTGCGTGCCGCCCGAGTACAACGACGGGGCCTTGGAAGCGCTCAAGGCTGGCGCTGGGCGCGCCGGGCGCGACTGGCAAGCGATCGACCGGCCGCAGTTGGTGGTGTGCTCGGTCGATCACGATCACGACAAGGCTCTGGACGGCGCGCGCGGACTGCTGACGCAATACCTGGCGCAGCAGCCGCACATCGCCCAGGCCAGCGGCGTAAGCGCTGAGGTGGTCAAGCAAATCCAGGCGATCTTGGGCTGGCCGGCGACCAAGGAGCAGATCGAGAAGGCGAAAAAGTACGTGCCGGACGAGCTGCTAGAGCGCATCACCGCTTCTGGCACGCCGGAGGCCGTGCGCCGCAAGGTGCAAGAGTACCGCGATCACGGCTGCACCTGCCCCATCTTGTACCCGCTCGGCGAGGCCCGGCTGATGATCGACACCTTTGCGCAGGCGTAGGGGCAGGCCCCTGTGCCTGCCCAAGGGCAACCACGGGGGGTTGCCCCTACTCGTAGACTCGCCAGTACTGCTTCTCTGTCTCCCACGTTTCCGTGATGGATTGGGGTGGGCGAGCCAGCAGGACGTCTGCTTCGGCGCTCACCGTGCCGTCGGGCAGCCGGATTTCGCCGTGCGCCCTGGCGCGGCGCTCGCCGGGCTGTACGAGGGAGCCCACGACCAGCAGGGGGGTATCCGTCGGCGTCGGCCGGCGGTAACGCACCTCCAGTTTGAGCGTCACCATCAAGTTGTCCTCGTCGCCCTCCAGCAGCATGGAGCGGCCGGCCACCTCGTCGAGCATGGCGGCCACGATGCCGCCGTGGACGACGCCGGGGTAGCCCTGGTAGTTGTCGCTAATGACGACCTCGGAGCGCACCTCGCCGCGCTCGCGGTCGCTGTAAATGTTGAGCTTCAATCCGGCTGGGTTCTGCCGGCCGCAGATAAAGCACATGCGCGATCCAGGTTGTTTGTCCATAGTGTTGTCTAGTTTTCGCGCCCCAATTCAAGCAGCCGGACATCTTCTAGGTCTTTCTGGCGCCCGGCGGCTCGCTTCGAGGCAATCAAATCATCTCGTGTCAAGACATAAAATTGTTGCTGGCCATATTCTACAGTTTGTCGTCTTCCCCAAACCTCTTCAAACTTGATGCCGGGCGTTGAAGTTTGCACATCGATCCGAACGCGGTCCCGAAAGATGGTTACTTCATGGGCAAGCAGTTGTTCTGCAGTTGTCAAAGATGCTGTCCCTAGCCCTGCTTCAAGCAAAGCGTCAAGCAGTCTTTGCGCATTGTCGGGCGTAGCCTCAATCAAAATGTCAAGATCAAAGGTTGCACGGGGGACTCCATGCAGAACTGCGGCAATGCCTCCAATAGTGATGTATTTAACCTTGTGTTTGTGCAAGGACGAGTACACGCCCTGTAATTGGTTCAGCACGTTTTTGCTCCACGATGTGCGGATTGATGCTTAAAAGTGTATCCGTGAACCAGCACAGCATATCCATCCGCTCAGTCAGTGTAAGTGACTGAAACCAACGAGCCTTGGCTTCAGGCGTTTCTTCTGCCCAGTCATGAGAAATGATTGGATCCATACTTGACTCATTCGTACAAGTTTGACCAATAGATATCTATATGTCATTATACCACGATCGCCAACTTTGGACGCAAAAGCCGAGCGGGACTCTTGGGGCTTGCGCGCGCGTCAGGGTTTTGCGTTGGATGCGCCGTACGGGAACTTGTCATTTGCCGCCCGCCTGGTGCGTCGTCGTTTACCCCTGCTTCTATTGTACCACAAGCACCAGCTTGTGGCACTTGTACTTGACTTGCCAATGACTCGTGCTATACTTTTACTGATTAGCCGTGTTAGCACTGCCGTAGGAGGAAAAGATGAAACGCTGCTTTGCCCGCTGCCTGATCGCCTTGCTCGTCGTGTCTGTATGCGCCTCGACCTTGCCCCTTTCAGCGCCCGCCTTGGCCTTTGCACCGCCGTCCGCTTTGGAACCCGCCCCGTCCCTGGCGGCAACCTCGACGGCCGCCGCAGAACCGCCGGCGCGCGCTATTCGCCCAGGCGCCGATGGAGTCCGTTACCGCTCCGGCGATCTGCTGGTGCGCTTTACGCCCCAGGCCGGGCGCTCGCTGGCGCTGCGCAGCTTGCTTCGGTCACCCTCAAGTATAACTGGCCTCTCGGCCTTGGATGAGCTGGGCGCGGCGCACGGCCTGCGGGCCATCGATCCCGTCTTTCGCCGCCTCACCCGCCAGAAAGCGGCCGCCGTGCGGGCCTCTGTCTTTGTGAGCGATGCGATGTCGGGATGGGGGCAGGCTGAGGGCCTGGCCGACGTCTACAAGCTTTCCTTCCCGGCCGAGGCGGACGTCGAGCAGCTCGCGGCCGCCTACCGGGCCGACCCCAACGTGGTCTATGCCGAGCCGAATTACGTTTTCGAGTTCGACGGCACGCCCGACGATCCGTACCTGGGCCAGCAGTGGCACTTGCACAACACCGGCCAGTATGGCGGCCTGGCCGACGCCGATATTGACGCGCCCGAGGCGTGGGACGTTGTCACCGGCACAGAGTCAATCGTCATCGCCGTGATTGACACCGGTATCGACCGTGACCATCCCGACCTGGACGATCACATGTGGTCCAACCCTGGCGAGACGCCCGGCGACGGCGTGGACAACGATGGCAACGGCTACACCGACGATACCTGGGGCTGGAACTGGGTCAGCGACGGGAGCGACCCGGACGATTATGAATTCAATGACCCGCGCGACGACAACGGCCACGGCACGCACGTGGCAGGGCTAGCCGCCGCCGAGACGAACAACGCCGCTGGCGTGGCCGGCGTGTGCTGGAACTGCAAGCTCATGTCGCTCAAGGCCTTCGAGTCCAACGGAGTCGGCACGACCAGCGATATTGTGCAGGCCATCGATTATGCCGCCAGCAAGGGCGCGGACGTGATCAACATGTCCTTCGGCTCTTATGCCGAGTCGCTGCTGCTGGAGGACACCCTGGCGGCGGCTTATGGCCAGGCCACCCTGGTGGCGGCCGCCGGCAACTATGGCAGAACTTCCAAGGCGACCCAACCTTACTACCCCGCTGCCTATCCCTACGTGCTGGGCGTCGGCGCGACCGATGTAGGCTGTGTCCCAACGCCACAGAATTGCTTGCAGATCGCCGAGCGCCGGGCCGATTTCTCCAACTATGGCGTCAATGCCGACGTGGGCGCGCCGGGCGTGAGTATCTACAGCACCTTTCGGGGCGGCGGCTATGCCAGCATGGCCGGCACCTCGATGGCCGCGCCGATCGTGTCTGGCTTGGCCGCGCTGCTGCTGAGCAAGAACCCCACCTGGTCCAAGGAGATGGCGCGCGGGCAGATCGTCAAGACAAGCGACGCGATTTACACGGGCGAGTTTGGCCGCGTCAACGCCTACAGCGCCTTGACCGTTGTCCCCACGCCCGACGTGCAGTTGCCCGGCGACAGCATCCTCTATGGTGACGCGGACGGCGACGGCGACGGCATCCCCGACGCGGGCGAGACCTTTACCGTCACGCTGGGGCTAAAGAACTGGTGGGGCGAGGCGCAGGGCACGAGTGCCGTCCTCAGCAGCGCTGACCCTTACGTCACCATCCTCAGCGACACGGCGGCCTATGGCGACATCTCAGCCTATGCGACGATGCGCAACCTGGCCGCGCCTTTCCGCGTGCGGCTCGACCCGGCCGCGCCCAACAACCACCAGGTCGATTTCACGCTTGCCATCAGCGCCAACGGCGGGGCGTACACCACCTCCGGCGCGTTTTCCTTCCTGGTGCAGCGCGGCATCGAGATCCCGCACGCGCTCTTTCCGGCCGTCATCACGCAGAGCATGACGCTGCACAGCGACTATCTCTACATCGTCAAGCAGAATATGCTTGTGGCTAACGGCGTGACGCTGACGATCGAGCCGGGCACGCGCTTGCAGTTCGAGCAGGACAAGTTTATCAAGGTGCAGGGGACGCTCATCGCCAGCGGCACGGAGGAACTGCCGATCATTTTCACCTCCAACCAAAAGGAACCGCAGCCGGGTGATTTCCAGGGCATCATTTTTGATGACAGCGCAACCGACGCCGTGCTTGACCCCGTTCCCATCACGACCACGATTGCCGCCGAAGGTTCTGCTATCCCAAACGTTGGCCTGGTGCTCATCATTACCAATGCGCCGCGTTTCGACACCATCGGCGACGTTTACTTCTCGGCGGTCATCTCTCAACCGCTTTCGTCCCTCCCGTCTGAATTAGTGTTGCACTGGTACAATGGCGTCGGGTTTATCGAGATCAGCAGCGACCTACTGCCGTCCGGCTCGACCACCACGCCATTTTCGGAGACGGTTTCACTGGTGGGTGCTGTCGGCAGTCAGTCTGTAGTGTTTGCCCAACCCAGCGACGAGTACGTGAGCGGCAGCATTCTCAATCGCATCGTCTTGGAATATGGCGGCGGACTGCTCATTGACGACAGCGCGCCGTATGTGGCTGACTCCAGTTTCAGACAAAACCTGGGTGCCATCCCGGCCGGTACTAGTCATTATTTCGGCGCCATCACAGTCGATTCAACGAGTGGTAGAGCTCTGGTCATCCGCGGTAATACGATAAGCGACAATCCCAACCATGGTGTATATATACGCGGGAGTAGCGCGGGTGGCCGCTTGATGTTGACTGCCAATACAGTGCGAAACAACTTTCTCGCGGTCTGGGCTGATTATATCAAGGAGGGATGGCGCTCTGGGGCGGGTCTTTTCCTGTCAGGCGCTATGCCGGTGCATGCGGTGGGTAATGTGGTTGAGTATAGCCAGGCGGCCGCTTGTAGCGGCCTATACGCCTCTGGATATGGGCTAGATAGTCTCCGGCTGGAAGCCAATACCTTTCGCAGGAACAAGGTGATTATGGCCTATGATGAGTTTTCCAATACAGATAGCGGGGTCTGTTTGGATTGGGCCTCGGCGTTAGTGCGCCGGAACATTGTGGCCGGCAACGAAGGCGCGAAGGGTTATCGACCGGGCGACGGTTCGGCGAAGGATGGGGGTAGTGCTTTTCACGTGGCGGGATCTGCACCGGTCATGCAGTTCAATACCATTGTTGGGAACAAGGCGTTACCGTGGCAAGCACCTTATACCGCGCCGGGGTTGACGGTGTTCTTCAAGCTACAGCCAAACAGTTCAGTCCTTACCCACAACAATATCCTCGGCAATCAAGCTAGCTTTGACCTCTATCTGTCTAATACCGAGAGTGCTCGCGAAGATATGGACGCCAGCCAGAATTACTGGGGTACGGCCGATGTCAACGAGATTCGCTACCATCACATCTATGATTACTGGCAAGACTTTGAACCAGGCGAAGCCAGCTTCGAGCCCTTCCTTACCACCCCCGAGCCGCTGGCCCCCGGTTTCCTCTGGAATGCGACCAACACCCCTCCCAGCCCCATCGGCGCGGAGACGATGACGGTGACGCTCGACTTTTCGCGTGATATGAACACGGCCATCACGCCCACCGTCACCTTCGGCGTGGACGAGCCTTACACCCAGCACCGTATCGAAAGCGGCCAGTGGGTCAGCCCAACGCGCTGGGTGGGCGCCTTTGACGTGACGGTGGACACCGGCGACGGGATCAATACGCTCAAGGTCAGCGGCGCGAAGGACTCGGATGAAATGGAAATCCCCGAGGACACCCGCTTCAACTTTGTTATCCAGACCGCCGGCACCTCGTCTATCTTGCTGGAGGCCAGCGCGGACGTGAGCCAGGTGGCGCTCAATTGGGTGCAAAACGACGTGACCGACCTGGCCGGCTATCTCCTCTACCGCAGCGCCTACACCAACACCGGCTACGCCCAAATCGGCGACGGCATGTTTGTGGATGCCGTCTACACGGATACGAACGTGACCAACGGCGTCACGTATTACTACAAGTACTCGGTGCTGGATACCGACTTGAACGAGGTGGCCTGGTCGAACGAGGTTGCCGTCACGCCCGACGACTATACGCTGCCGGCCACGCCGGCTGTGAGCGATGACGGCGCGGCGACCAACTATTTCGAGCGCTTGCACGCCGCCTGGTCCTCGTCTGACCCCGAAACCGGCATCGCCGAATACCAGGTCTGCCTGGGCACGGCCGCCGGCGCGTGCGACACGGTCAGTTGGACCTCGCTGGGCTTGCTGGCCGACAAGACCTGGACAGGCTTGAACCTGGCTGACGGGCAGTCCTATTACGTCAACGTCCGGGCGCGCAACGGCGCCGACCACTGGAGCGCGACCGGATCAAGCGACGGCATCACGGTCGACAAGCTGCCCGCCCCAAGCGTCACCGCCGCCCAACCCATCAGCGGCGTGCGCACGCTCGCCCACGCCATCACGCTGACCGGCTCCGGTTTTCAGGCCAGCCCCGCGCCGGATGTGCGGTTGGAGATGGGCAGCCACGGGGGGCTGCCCCTACAGAGTGTGACGGTACTCAATTCGGCCTGCTTGACCGCGCAGGTGCCGGCAGGCATCGCGGCCGGCGTCTATACGGCGACGGTGACCAATTTTGACACGCAGGTGGGCGTGCTGCCCAGTGCCTACACCGCCGCCAACCCGGCTGTCGGCCCGCGCCCGCTCCTCTTTTCGCCCTCCCCACGGCAGGTCGGCGACGACGAGGCCAGCACGACGGTTGACGTGCTCGTCCAGGATATAAGCGACCTGGCGGCCTTTCAATTCGACCTCAGCTACGACCCAGTCGTGGTGCGCGTCAGCGACGTCACGCTGGGCGCCTTTCTCGGCAGCGGCGGGCGCAGCACGACCGCGCTCGGCCCCACCATCGACAATACGAGCGGCCGCCTGAGCTTTGGAGGCGTCAGCTATGGCGCGGCGCCCGGCGCCTCGGGCAGCGGGACGCTGGCTACGATCACCTTCTCACCCCAGGCCGCCGGCAGCGCCAGCCTGGCCCTGGCCAACGTGCAACTGCGCGACACGCTCAACTCGCAAATCCCCGACGACCCCCAGGCTGGGCAAATCCAGGTCGTGCACTATCCTGCTGGCGACCTAGACCGCGACTGTGACGTGGATGTGGCCGACATTATGCTGGTCGCCGCATGCTGGAACACGGTTAGCGGCGATCCCAATTACACGGCCGCCTACGATTTCGACGGCGACGGCGATATCGACGTGGCCGACATTATGCAGGTGGCCGTGGCGTGGGGCGACACCTGCGGTGGGCAGAGGGTGGCACAACTGCTCCAGGCTGAGGAATTTGCTGTGCGTCCGGCGAGTGATGAGCAGCGCATGGTCGGTGGGCGGCAGGCGGGCAATACCCAAGAGACATCCCTTACAAGGCAAGCGCTCGCGCCAGCGACGGTCTATGCCGCGCCGGCCAGCCGCGACGCCGCCGTCCAATCCGTCTACACGCTGGCGGTCGGCGTGGACAACGCGGAGGATATGGGCGCCTTCCAGTTTGACCTGGCCTTTGACCCTGCCTTGCTGCGTGTGGACGGCGTTGCCCTGGGCGGCTCGCTGGATAGTACCGGGCGCAGCATCGTCGATCTGGGGCCGGTGCTCGACAACGCCGCTGGGCAGGTCCGGTATGGCGCGTTCAGTTATGGAAGTTCGGCCGGCTTTAGCGGCACGGGACAACTGGCCGTCATCACCTTCACCACTTTTGCAACGCCGGGCGCCAGCCTGCTCGACTTGCAAAACGTGCAGCTCGTCGATGCGGGAGCACAGAATCAGCCGGCGCAGACGGCGGATGGACGCCTCGTGATCTTGAGCCGCACGCCCCTGGCCGTCACGCGCGCCATCACAGACGGGGCTGGCCCATACATCTTTGGCGATACTTGCGCTCGCCTGTATTTCAGCGACACGGGCGGGCTGTCGCTTGTCACCGTGACGATGGTCTACTCCTATCCCACCGCCCAGGCCTACACTCGCCCACTGCCGCGCAGCTACTCCATCACGGGCGACAAAGCCGGTGGCTTTAGCGCTTTGCTGGCGCTGTGCTATGCCGATGCGGAGCTGGGGGATACCCAGGAGGGCAGCTTGCAGCTTTATCGCTACGATACCGCCAGCCGCGCCTGGCAAGCCTATTCGTCGGTCGTAGACCCCGCCGCCAATCTCGTCACGGCTTCCATCAGCGAGTTTAGCGTTTGGGTCGTTGGCGCGCCTGGCTACGAGCCGACGCGGATCATGCTGAGTGGCCTTCACGCCAGACGCGGCCCAGCCTGGCCTGGCGGGCTGGCCGGCGCGCTGATGCTTGGCGCCGGCTTGTGGTGGGCGCGCCGGCGCCGGCGCGGGCGCTAGATGCAAAATTTGCCAGAGATACCTGCGCAAAGCGCGCAGAGAGACGTTGTTCTCGCCGGATCACAATCTGGCGAGAGGCGCGGATTGTGATGCGCGCCGAACACACCTTCAACCGTCTTTGTGTTATAATACAAGTCTGGGAGGTGCTTGTGCATATTCAATTGCGCGATTGTCAAATGGAATTCGAGGACACTGGCGGCGATGGCTGCCCCCTGCTCTTGATTCACGGCTACCCCTTGAATCATGCGATGTGGCGGCCGCAGATCGAGGGGCTGGCTGACGTGGCGCGCCTGATCGCGCCTGACCTGCGCGGCTTTGGCGGCTCGCAAGCTACGCCGGCGCCTTACTCCATGGACATGTTGGCCGGCGATTGCTGCGCGCTGCTCGACGCCCTGGGCGTCACGCGGCCCGTCGTCGTGTGCGGGCTGTCGATGGGCGGCTACATCGCTTTTGCCTTCTACCGCCGCTATGCCACTCGCGTGGCCGGCCTGATCCTGACCGCCACGCGGGCCACGCCCGATTCGCCCGAGACGCGCGCCACCCGCCTCAAATCGGCCGAGTTTGTGCGCAACTCTGCCGATGGCGTGAGCGCCATGGCCAGGGCCATGCTGCTCAGCCTGCTGTCGTCTCAATCACACCAGGCCAGGCCCGAGCTGGTCGAGCAGACCAGGGCCATGATGGAGAACGCCTCGGTCGAGGGCATCGTGGGTGCTTTGCTGGGCATGCGCGAACGGCCTGACTCGACGCCCCTGCTTGCCCAAATCGACAAGCCTGTGTTGGTCGTGCACGGCGCGGACGATTCGATCGTCCCCCTGGCCGAGGCCCTGGCCATGCAGGCCGCCATCAAGGACGCGCGCCTGGTGGTGAGCCCAGGCGCTGCCCATCTCCCCAATCTCGAACAGCCCGAGCTGTTCAACGCCGCCGTGCGCGAATTTTTGGGACACTCGCCCGGCGTGCCTCCATCGCAATGCCCTGCACGCCCCCGCTGCTATGCAGCGGAAAGGGCGAGCGATGGACAAGGCATGCACCTGCGGTGACACACTTGCACCTGCGCTGTGCCGCGCTTCGCGGAGCGCAAGTGCAGGTGAGTGCAGGTGTAAACACAGATGAACACGGATTTTGATTGTGGCGCGCGATCCGCAACATGAAACCTGCAACTTGTAACCTGGAACCCTCTCATGCCCGCTATCCAAGTTCGCGACCTGCGTAAAACATTCACTACCAAGCGCAAAGCGGCCGGACTGCGCGGCAGCTTGCGGGCGCTGGTCAACCCCGATCAGCGGACGGTGGAGGCGGTGCGGGGCATTTCCTTCGACATGGAACCGGGCGAGCTGCTGGGTTTTATTGGCCCCAACGGCGCCGGCAAGTCCACGACGATCAAGATCCTGACCGGCATCCTTTACCCAAGCTCTGGACAGGCCGAGGTGCTGGGCTACGTCCCCTGGCAGCAGCGCGGCCAACTGGCTTATCATATCGGCACGGTCTTCGGCCAGCGCCCACAGTTGTGGTATCACCTGCCGGCGATGGACACCTTTTACTTGTTCGGCAAGATTTACGAGCTGGATGAGCGGCAAGTCCGCCAGCGCATCGCGTTCCTGGTCGAGGCCTTTGAAATCCAGGACCTGCTAGAAACGCCGGTGCGCAAGCTGTCGTTGGGCCAGCGCATGCGCTGCGAGGTAGTGGCCTCGCTCTTGCACCAGCCTCGCCTGCTTCTGCTCGACGAGCCTTCGATCGGCCTGGATGTGGTGGCCAAGCAGCACATCCGCGACACCGTCCGTCGTATGAACGAGCTTGAAGGCGTGGGGGTGCTGCTGACCTCGCACGACGCTGGCGACATCGAGGCGCTGTGCAAGCGGGTGATCATCGTCAACCACGGCCAGATCGTTTACCAAAACAAGGTCTCGGCCCTCAAGCGGAACTATTTGACGTCCAAGTTGGTGGACGTGCGCTATGCTGAAGAACTGCCGGAGGTTTTTCAGATTGACGGCGCCGAGCTTCTCAAGGTGGGGCGTTATGGCGTCAAGCTGCGCTTTGACACGCGCCGGTCGCCGGTCGGGACTGTCATCGCGCGCCTGGCCGAGGCGGGCAACCTGGTGGATATCACCATCTCTGACCCGTCGCTCGAAGAGGTCATCCGGGCGATTTACGAAAAGACGGACACTGGCGAATCCTTGTTTGGCCCTTAATCCCATGTCCCCTAAAATTCTCAAGTACTGGCTCATCTTCAAGACCCAGCTTCTCAACAGCCTGGCCTATCCCGGCGACCTGCTTTTGCGCAGCTTGTCGATCGTCTTTTTTATGTGGGTGTTTGTGCATTTGTGGCGCGCGGTCTATGGCTCGGCCGGCCAGTCCGCCATTGCCGGCTTGACGCTGAGCGACACGCTGTGGTATCTCTTGCTGTCCGAGACGCTTATCTTGAGCAAGCCACGCCTGGCGCGCACCATCGCGGAAATGGTCAAGGACGGCTCGGTGGCTCATTTGCTGAACAAGCCGTACAATTTCCTGCTCTACCATGCCAGCGTGTGGATGGGTGACAGCTTGTCATTCATGGGCTTTAACCTGCTGGCCGGTGGGGCGATCGTCTGGTGGCTGGTGGGGCCGCCGCCCGACCCGCGCGGCTGGCCGTTCGTCTTGGTCGTCATGGTGGCCGCCTGGTTGCTCGATTTTTGTGTCACGGCCATGATCGGCCTGGCAGCCTTCGTGACCGAGGACGTGGCCGCCTTCGAATGGATTTATTCCAAGCTGTTGTTTATCATGGGCGGGATGCTGATCCCGTTGGATTTCTTCCCAGCCTGGCTGCGCTCGGCGGCACAGGCGTTGCCGTTCGCTTATACCATCTACGGCCCGGCCCGCTTTTTCGTCCAGCCAGAGCCTGGCCGCTTTGTCTCGCTTTTGCTGGGGCAATTGCTTTGGTTGGCCGTGCTGGGCGGGCTGTTGGTGTTCATTTACCGGAAGGGTATCACCCGCCTGGCGATTAATGGAGGCTGAGAACGTGCGGCGTGAGTTGGTCTTTTTGCTGGCCTTGTGGAAGGCGAATTTGTTGGCGGCGATGGAGTACCGCGCGGCTTTTATCTCGCAGGTGCTGGGCATGATGCTGAACAACGCGATTTACTTTGTGTTCTGGGTCATCTTTTTCGACCGTTTCAAGGAGGTGCGCGGCTGGGGCTTGAGCGATATGATGCTCCTGTTCGGCATTGTTGCTATCTCTTGGGGGGCAAGTGCCTTCCTGTTCGGCAATGCGATGGAGCTGGCAAACGTCATTGCCAGTGGACGCTTGGATTACTACCTGTCCTTACCTCGCCCGGTGCTGCTGCACGTCTTGGCCAGCCGCAGCATCACCAGCGGGTTGGGCGATTTTGTGTACGGGCTGCTGACCTTTGCCGTGGCCGGGCATTACACGCCGGACGCCATAGCGCGTTTCGTCGTGGCCATCCTTCTCTCGTCCACGGTACTCTTGTCTTTCCTCATCCTCGTGCAGAGCCTGGCTTTTTGGTTGGGCAACGCCTCGATGCTTGGCGGCGCGTCGATCAATGCCATCTTGACTTTCTCACTCTATCCCATCAGCCTGTTCGATGGCTCGGCCAGGTTCATCTTGTTCACCATCTTGCCGGGCGCCTTTATTGGCGCGCTGCCGGCCGAGTTCGTGCGGACGTTTTCGTGGCAGGCTTTGGCCCAACTGCTGGCGGGAGCCGGCGTGTTCCTCGCGTTGGCGGTGACCGTTTTCCAACGCGGCCTGCGCCGCTACGAAAGCGGCAGCGCGATCCAGGTACAGGTTTAAGGGTTGCAGGTTTCAAGGTCCCAAGTTTCAGGCCCCTATGACAGCTTTTTCCCTTATCCTGCTCCTCATCGAATTCTTGGACGAGTTTGTCGGTGGCGTCGTCGGGGCGGCCTGGCCCTTGATTCGCACTGATTTGGGCCTGACTTATGCGCAAATCGGTCTGCTGCTCAGCGTGCCCGGCATGGTCAGCAGCATCATCGAACCGTTCTTGGGCATCCTGGGCGACGTGTGGAAGCGCCGCGTCCTCGTGCTGGGCGGTGGGATCGTGTTTAGCTTGGCTTGCCTACTGACGGCTGCCAGCCAAGATTTTATCCTTTTGCTTCTCGCCTTCATGCTGTACTACCCGGCCTCTGGCGCATTTATCAGCCTGTCGCAGGCGACGTTGATGGATATTGCCCCCGACCGCCGCCAGCACAACATGGCGCGCTGGACCTTTGCCGGCTCGCTGGGCGTGGTGAGCGGCCCGCTTATCTTGGGTGTCGCCGTGGCGGCTGGCTTAGGCTGGCGCGGCTTGATTGTCGCTTGCGCCGGCCTGACAGCCGCCACGGTGGCGTTGGCCTGGCGTTTTCCATTCAACTCGAAGCCTGATACGCTGACCTCGAAACGTGAAACTACTCTCGAAGGAGAGGCCGGGGATCAGCGATTCGGTTGGGAGACTTTCAAGGTGGGCGTTGCCGGCGCCGTGCAGGCGCTGCGGCGCGGCGAGGTGCTGCGCTGGCTGGCGCTGTTGTGGTTTTCTGATCTGATGTTGGATGTACTGTTGAGCTTCCTGGCGTTGTATTGTGTGGATGTGGTCGGCGTTTCTCCGGCTCAGGCGACCCTGGCCGTAGCTGTCTGGTCGGGCGTGGGATTGGCGGGTGATTTTTTGCTCATCCCGCTCTTGGAGCGCGTGCCGGCCCTGGTTTACTTGCGCCTGAGCGTCCTGATCGAGCTGCTCTTGTTCCCAGCCTTTTTGCTCGTGCCCCATTTGGGCCTCAAGCTGGTTCTGCTGGGCTTGTTGGGCCTGTTCAATTCAGGTTGGTATTCGATCCTGCAGGCCGAGCTCTACTCGGCCATGCCGGGCCAGAGCGGCACGGTCATGGCGGTAGGAAACGTGGCTGGTCTTGTGGGCCACCTGATCCCACTGGGCCTGGGGCTGGTGGCGCAGCGCTGGGGCCTGGGGGTGGCGATGTGGCTGCTGCTGCTAGGGCCGCTGGCACTGTTGGTGGGGCTGCCAAGGCGTCCCTCGACAAGCTCAGGATGATATAAGGCGTGGAATGTAACCCATTTTGCGCAAGTTGTGCTACAATAAGGGAGATGTAATTGGCGCACCAGGAGGCTGAAATGGAAGTGGTATCTGAGCGTATTGTCGATTTTATCTCCCGTCTGGAGCCTGAACAAGATACGAATAGCGCACTTGAGCGTTTGTTGGAAAACGAGCTGACACGGCGGCTCAATCGTTATCAGCTCACGGATAGGAGTCTGAGCCGCAAATATGGCATGCCTTTTTCCGAGTTCAAGGATCGCCGTGTGGTTGAACGGCACGATTACTCTTTTGACGTGGAATCGGATTTCTGGGATTGGGAAATGGCGCTGGATGGGATTGAGACGGTCGAGTCTATGCTGGCTGAGCTGAAGGAGAGCGATGCGCGTTAGTGATCGGGTTCGTGAGATCGAAAAGGCGGCTCGCCAGTATGCATTCGTGCGATATGTTGTCAAGGTAGACGAGACCCATTACTCGATCAAGTACCGCTTGCATATAGAAGCTGATCTATTTGTTCAGTTGTATTTCAATGAGCGAAGTGGCACTGTCGGTTTGGCGTTAATTCACCAGGGACAGCGATTGTACGGAAGAGACTGTGAAGCAGGTTATTGGCACCGGCATCCCATGCGCGATCCTGTTTTACACGATTCAACGACAGAAGGCATCCAAGCTGTCAGCGTGGATGAATTCTTGATGGAAGTCCAGGATATTTTGGTCAGAGCGAACTTGATTTAGCGATTTAGAGGAGGGTTGTATGGACTTGGCTCAACTGATCAAGCTGGCGCGCGGGCAGGCGGAGGCGGATAGCCTGCTCAAGAACGGCCGCGTCGTGAACGTCTACACAGGCGAGATCTACCCGGCCGACGTGGCGCTGGCGGGCGGCCTCATCGTCGGCGTAGGCCCCGGCTACCATGCTAGAGAAGAGATTGACCTGGACGGGCGCTACGTGTGCCCCGGTTTTATCGATGCGCACGTGCACATCGAAAGCTCGATGGCGCCCCCCAACGAGTTCGCGCGGGCGGTCGTCCCGCGCGGCACGACGACGGTCGTCGCCGACCCGCACGAGATCGCCAATGTCCTGGGCCTGGCCGGCGTGGACTATATGCTGGAGGCGGCCCGCCACAACCCGCTGAGTGTCTTTATCATGATGCCCTCGTGCGTGCCGGCCACCCACATGGAACACGCCGGCGCGTCCTTGAGTTGGCAGGACATCGCCCCTTATCGAGACACCCCCGGCGTGTTGGGCCTGGCTGAGATGATGAACTTTCCCGGCGTGCTGTACGGCGTCGAAGACGTGCTGAACAAGCTGCGCGCCTTTGAGGGGCGCGTGCGCGATGGCCACGCGCCGGGACTTAGCGGGCGCGACCTGGCGGCCTACGCCGCGATCATCGGCTCGGACCACGAGTGCACCACACTCGAAGAAGCTCGCGAGAAAATCCGCCTGGGGATGACGGTCTTTATCCGCGAGGCCACCAACGCGCACAATCTTGAAGCGCTGCTGCCGCTGGTAAATAACGCCAACAGCCGCCGCATGTGTTTTTGCACCGACGATCGCCAGCCGGCTGATCTCTTGGACCAGGGCCACATCGACTTTATCCTGCGCACGGCGATCGCCGAGGGCCTTGATCCCGTCACGGCCATCCAGATGGCCACGCTCAACCCGGCCGAGTATTTCCGCCTGCACGACCGGGGAGCAGTAGCGCCCGGCAAACGCGGCGATCTGGTGGTGTTCTCCGACCTGAAGGACATCCACGCCAGCCTTGTCTTCCAGGATGGCCGGCTTGCCGCGCGCGATGGCCACATGCTTCCCTGGGAGCGGCCCGAACGGCTGCCCTCCCCCCCACCTTCGATGAACGTCAACTGGGACCGGCTCAGCTTCCGCATCGAGGCGGCCTCCTCTCGCGGGCGCGTCATCGGCGCGATCGCCGATCAAATTGTCACCGAGCACCTGGTGCAGGAATTGCCCGTGCGAGATGGCTGTGTCGTGGCCGACCCCGGCCAGGATTTGGCCAAGATCGCCGTCATCGAGCGACACGCGGGAACCGGCAACTATGGACTAGGCCTGGTCAAGGGCCTGGGACTGGCGCGGGGCGCGATCGCCTCGTCCGTGGCACACGACAGCCACAACATCGTCGTGGCCGGCGTCGACGACGACGCGCTGATGCTGGCGGCGCGCACGGTGGCCGAGATGGGGGGAGGCATGGCCGCCGTGGATGGCCAGACGGTCCTGGCCCAACTGCCGCTGCCCATCGCCGGCCTGATGAGCGAGGAGCCCATCGAGACCATCCGCGCCCAGATGGACGCTATGCTGCGCGCCAGCGCCCAGTTAGGCTCTCCCCTGCATGACCCCTACATGGCGATGAGCTTCCTGGCGCTGCCGGTGATCCCCTCGCTCAAAATCACGGACAAGGGGCTGGTGGACGTCGACAAGTTCGAGCTCGTGCCCCTGTTTGTGTAGGGGCGGGTTTCAAACCCGCCCCTAACGAAGCATCACCTGGACGACGACAGCCTGGTTGGGGATGGCCGGCAGGTCGAAGGTATCGCTGCTGGCCAGCAGCTTGCCGGCCGGCTGCCCGGCTGCGGTGTGGCCGGCATAGACCAGCCAGCGGAAAGGCCCCGCACCCAGGTCTGCCTTGCCCACCCACCAGACCTTCTTGGCATAGTCGTCTACGATTTCGTCGAAGCTCCCTTGCCAGCCTTCGACGGTGTGCCATTGGCCCTTGGCATCTTGCCACTCGACCACGGTGTCCATGTCTTGCCAGGGGAATTGCCGCCACAGCTCTTGCCTTTCGGCCCGCAGACGCAGCTCGATCAGCGCCCCGGCTGGCGACGATTCTCGCACCGGGGGGAGGGGCGTGACCGGCGTGGCTGGCGTGACCGGCGTGGCTGGCGTGACCGGCGTGACCGGCGTGGCTGGCGTGACTGGCGTTTCTGTGGGCGGAGTCAGTGGCGTAGGCGTAGGCGTGGGGCGAGGAGGCAAGAGAAACCACCCAGCCTGCGCGACAGCCGGCAGTGACAAGGCCAGCGGCAAGACACACGCCAGCAGCACCAGCAATGTCGCCAGAGACAAGGTCAATGCGCGTCGCTTCGATCCGCTATTCTTTCCATCCATACTCATTTTCTCCTGTAGACCAGACCCTTAGGGTCTATTCCACTCGCGCCTGACGTACGCCTCAGTCCATCTGCTGGCCTGGGCCAGCCGTTTGTCCCTCGACAACACATTGGCTGGCGAGAGAGAGAGTAACCGGCGAGCCTGGCGCGCGGCTGCCGTGCTTTGCAGGGCAGCCGGCGCCAGGGGCCCCACGATGTTATTATACTCCAACTCGAGAATCTCGTGATTTTCCAGCACAGCCCCAAAGGTCGTGGTGGGATAGCCGGTCGAGTCCACCTGGGCCCAAACCTCCGAGGTCAGCGGCAACGTCCAGGTGACCGTGCTTTCATCGGGCCGGAAGTATAGGCTGCCAACCGTGTCGGTGATCCCCTCTCCCGTCCACCAGGCCGTCAGGGTGATCACTGTGCCCGGATTCAGCGGCAGGGCATCCTGCGTGATGCCCCAGGCAAGCCCTTGCGGCCCGAGAAGCTCCCAGTTGATTGGCCCGCCAGGAGCATGATCCGGATTGATGTACACGTCCACCCAGAACTCGTTACCAAAGATCTGGCTGACCGGCTCGTCACCCTGGTTGCGGATGGTGACCGTCACCGCGCGGCTGGTGACGACTAGGCTGTCCACCACCAGGTCGGGCGCATGGACGCAGTTCTTGCACGCCAGCGGCAAGAAGATGGCGTAGGCAGGTTTTTCAACCAGCACCTGGGTGGTCGCTGTCATGCTGCCCCGGCTGTTGGTGGCGGTGACGATGGCGGTGTAGGTGCCGGTCGCCGCGTAGGTGTGGATCAACGTTTGCCCTGCCCCCGATTGCCCGTCGCCAAAGGCCCAGGCAAAGGCTACGTTGGTGCCGGCCGTTATGGTGGCGCTCAAGGTCGTGGGATCGCCCAGGATCGTCGGACTGTCGTTGAAGGCTTGCAGGCCGGCAATCGCCAGATCGCCCACGGTGACTGTTACGAGCGCGCTGTTGTTGGCCGCCACCGGGTCCAACGCGACAGCCACGATCCCGGCTGTGTTGGTGATGACGGTATTGCCGCCCGTGAGCGGCGCGTTGGCCGTGATCACGATATCTGGCGCAGGGCCAACGGCCAGGCCGTCGATCGTGCACAGCAGCGACGGCAACCCGGACGTGTCACACGCCCACGCGCCGCTAGCCACGCTCACGCTGCTCAATCCAGCCGGCAGGACGTCGCTCACGGTGACTGCGCCCGCGAGCGGGCTGGGGCCGATGTTGCTGATCGATAACGTGTAGGTGATCCGGCCGCCCGGCTCGACCCAGGCTGGCTCCGCAGCCTTGGCGATGCCCAGGTCAGACACGGCGACGACGGTGGTCGTGATCGCCGACTGGTTAAAGGTCGGGTCATAGTCGATGGTAGTGGAGCTGATCACGACGCTGTTGGTGATCACGCCGCCGGTGATAGGGGCTGTGCTGTTGATTCTGAAGGTGACTGGCGCATTTACCCCCAGTTGCTCGGTCTCGCAGACGATCTGGCCGCCGCTTTGGCCGCACGTCCAGCCGGAGGGGGCGATCACGCTCACGCCGCTCAAGCCGGCCGGCAGCGTGTCGGTCAGGCTGACCCGGTCGGTGATCATGCGGGTGACCAGGTGCAGGCTCCACCCACCGGCGATCTCGCCCCCGATCGATTCGACGTAATCGTAGACGTACAAGCGCCAGAAGCCGTTGGGACTGCTGCCCTTGAAGGCGGACAGGCTGCTGCCGTAGGGGCCGTCCGGGGCTGGCTGGCGGAAGTCCCCGCTCAGGCCATAGTTCGTCGGCTGGTACGTGACGGTCGACGACAGCGTGCCGCTCAGCGGCAGCGGGATGCCGGCGTCGTTGAAGGCCAGTGTCACGTCTTCGGCGTCCACACCCCCGCCGGCGTTGCCCATCAACACCACGCCGCGCTCATCTGGCCCGACGAGCAGCACACCCAGGTCGGCGGGATACTCGTGACTCAGGCCGTGGAGCGTGACCGTGATGTCCTGGATGGCGCCGGGTATGCTGGATAGGTTCAACGTGGTACGGTAGGGCTGGGCCCTGCCCATCGACCGAATGTCGATTTCGCGCTGGTTGGTGAACACCAGCATGCTCGTGAACGCCCCGGCCGGCATCGGCCCAGTGTTGGTGACGACGAGTGTGTAGGTGAGCGGCGTGCCGGCATAGACCGGGTCGGGATTGTCGGTCTTGCTGACCGACAGATCCGCCACCGCCCGCACGGCCGAGTAGACGATAATCTCATCGTTGGCGTCGTCTGGATCGTAAGTATCCGAAGTGACGCTGGCGCGGTTGATGAGCAGGCCGCTCACCGGCGCCGTCGCCGCGACCTGGAAACTGGCCGAACCCTCCGGCGGCAGCGGGTAGGGCAGGTCGCACGTCACGCGATGCCCGGCCAGGCTGCACGACCAATCCCCGCCGTGTAGGGTGATCCCACTGACGTTGGACGGCAGATCGTCCGTCACGCGCACGTTCGTGGCCGTATAAGGGCCGATGTTGGTGACGACGATCGTGTAAGTGAGCGTTTCGCCCGGGTCAACCGGGTCAGGGTAAGCATATTTGACGATGGCCAGGTCTGCCAGCGGGGTGATCCACGTGCGTTCAATGGCGCTGAGCGTCGTGGTGGTATAGACCGGCGTGACGGTCGTGATCCAGGCCGTGTTGGTGATAGTGCCCTCGACCATCGGCGCGGTAGCCGTGATGAGGACCACGCCCCAGTGTTCGCCCACGCTCAAGCGGGGGATCGTGCAGGTGATGGCATTGCCCGGCGGCGTGCAGCTCCAATCGCCTTGCGGCTGGGGATAGCCAATCAGGCCGGCCGGCAAGCTGTCCGTCAGCGTGACCGCCCGGGCGGTGCTTGGGCCATAGTTGTGCGCGTGCAGCTCGTAGACGATCTGGCCGCCCAGGTTGACCGGGTCTTCCCAATCGTCTTTGCCCACCACCAGTCTGGACAACGCGATGACGGTCGAGGTGATAGAGGCCGCGTTGGGCAGGTTGGGGTCAGGCGTGAAGGCGGTGACGAGCGCCGTGTTGGTGATGACGCCCAGCGCCGAGGGATCGACGGCCAGGCGGGCCACGACGGTGATGACGCCGCCGCTGGGGAGGGTGTTGGCCGCGCAGGTGAAGGCTGGCGGGTCGCCGGAGGTGACGCACGATCCCAGGCTGGGCGCGACGGTCGGGTGATCCGGCCCCACGCTCACGCGCCGCAGCTCGGGCGAGTAGGCCGGCTCGTCACTGGAGAAAACCGCCCGGTATTGGAAGTAGCGATTGGATGGGATGGCATCTAGCGCAACGGCCGGCAGCCCCAGGCCGGCATTGCTCAGCTCGGAGTACAGCGTTTGCTCCGACCCGCCGGGGCCGGTGAAGGGCTCGCCCGTGCACCCTGTATCGTCACATGAGCGAACCTGGAAGCCCAGCCGTAGCGCGCCGCGCAGGTAGTGATCGCTCACTTCGCTGGCCGACAGCGTGCGGCTGTAAACGGCTACTTCGTCCAGCTCGCCGCTGAAGTAGCGCGTCGAGCCGGCCGGCCCGTAGGCCGAGCCGAGCCGGTATTGATCGCCGCCCGCCCACAGTGGACCGATGCCGTCGCGCCTAGCTTCCTGCCGGCCGTTGACGTACAGCTTGATATCGCCGCCGCTCTCGGCCGTGCCCACCAGGTGATACCACGTCCCCGTCTGAACCTCGGTTGTGCCGACGACCACTCGCTCTCGCCCGTCGTTGACCGAGTGTATAAAGTGGCAAACGTGGCCGTCGAAGGAGATGCCCAGCAAGTGCGAGAACTGCGTGCCGCTGAGGTCGGTGCGCAGGACCAGGCTGGTGTCGGTGATGACGGCCGGGCGCACCCACAGCTCGATGGCGTAGCGGAGCGGGTTGTGCGTGTCGCTGATGGCGACGGTGTTGCTCTGCACCCCGTCGAAGCCCAAGGCGGCGTTGAAGCGCCCCTCCGCACCCGGTGTTGGACAGCTTTCGCCGGAGGCTGCCGGGCAGCTCCCGTCGTCGCCAAGGCCAGAGTCGTTGCTGCATGTGGTCCCGGCCGTCTCGTTCAGGTGCAGCAAGATGCGATTGCCACCCATATTGGCGTTGCCCAGCGCGTAGGCCGTCTCGGCCCGCCCGCTGCCGGGCAGCTCTTTCCACGTGGGACGGCGCGGCGCCCAGCTCAGCCGGTCCCAGGCCACCACGTTGCCGGCATCCATCACGCGCGAGGTGAAGGTGCCGCTCAGGGTCGTGTTGATCAGCTCCACCCACTCGTCGTCGTTCGTGCCCGGCCGCGGGTTGACCCAGCGCGTGTTTTGGAAGGTGCCATCCTCAAAGCCGGGACTGTAACCTCCGTCGGCGCTGTCGACCTGGTCGAGCAAGCCGAAGGTGGTGCTGGGCGGCAGCGTGTCGGACAGCACCAGGCCGTAGGCCTCGTCTGGCCCCAGGTTGGTGATCGTGATGGTATAGACCAGCTCTGTGCCGGCGACGACCGGCTCGGGCGAGACGGTCTTGGTGAGGATCAGGTCGGCCTCGGGCACCTTGGTCCCGACCGAGCTGGTGTTATTGGCCGGCTGCCTATCCGGTGTGGTGGTGGTGATGGCGGCCGTGTTGGTGTAGGTCTGGCCCGACACAAGCGTTGTGATCACCCGGCCCGTGACGACGATCAGCCCGCCCGTGCCTGGCGGCATGTCGGTCACCTGCCAGACGTAAGGCGTGCCGCCGGTGGCTGTCACGGCGACGCCGCTGGCAGCGAACGTGGGGCTTATCAGGTAGGCGATGGCGTCGCTGATGACGATGCCGGTGGCGGTGACGTGACCGCTGTTGCTAAAGGTCAGGGCGTAGCTCAGGCTGTGGCCGGGGAAAGCGTAGGGCGGGTCGGCACGTTTGGCGATGCCCAGGTCGGCCAGCGGCGCGACGGTGACAGTGACGCGCCCCAGGCTGAACCCACCCTGGCCGTCGCCCACCATGTAGGTAAAGACCTCCGTCCCGTAAAAGTCGAACGTCGGCGTGTAGACCACCCAGCCGCCCCCGCTCAGCGCTGCCTGGCCGTTGGCCGGCACACCCACGGCCACCAGGCTCAGCGTGCCGCCGTCTACGTCCTCGTCGTTGGCCAACACGTCGACCGTGACCGGCGTGTTTTCGAGCGTGTAGGCCTCGTCGTCGGTGACGGCCGGCGGGTCGTTGATGCCGGTGACGACGACGGTGACGGTGGCCGTGCTTCTCTCGCCGTGGCCGTCGGCCACGGTGTAGGTAAACGTGTCTGTTCGAACGTCGCCGGCGGGCATGGCTTGTAGAGCGTCTGCCGGCGTGGGATCGTAGCTCAAGCTGCCGTCGGCGCCAATCGTGACGCTGGCGCCGTAAAGGCTCGCGCCGAAGGCTGTGACGGCGGCGGTGTCGTTGGTGTCGACCGGGTTGTCGTTGGCCAGCACGCCGTCGGCCGCGTCCCGGTTGATTGGACTGTCTTCGTCGGTGGCGTAGGCGTCGGCATACGCCTGCGGTGCGTCGTTGTTGCCCGTGACGGTGATCCAGACCGTGGCCGTGTCGGTCAATATCCCGTCGCTGGCGGTGTACGCGAAGCTATCGGTGAGGATCTCGCCGGCCGCCAGCCACTGCATGACCGGCCTGGGATCGTAGGTGTAAGCGCCGTCAGCGCCGACCGTGACGCCAACGCCATGGGCGCTGACGCTATCGTAAACTGTGACGGTCAGCTCGTCGTCGTTGGGGTCGATGTCGTTGGCCAGCACGCCAGGCGCGCCCGCGGCAAGCACGCTGTCCTCGTTGGTGGCTCCGTAATCGTCGGCGGCCTGCGGCTGCGAGGCGAGGATGGTGGTGACCGCCTCAGCCTGGTTGTTGGCCGGGTTGGCGTCCATCGCAGTGGTCGTGATGATCGCGGTGTTGGTGACGGTCAGGCCGGCCGGCAGCGGCGAGGCCAGTCGCCCGCTGAGGGTGATCCAGCCGGCCGCCCCGGGTGCCATGTCCTCTACACTCCAGGCATAGGCGGATCCCAACTGGGTGATGGACAGGCCGCTGCTAGCGGCGCTCTGCACGCTCACCTGGGGCGGCACGACGTCGGTGACGAGCACGCCGGTGGCCGTGATCTGGCCTGTGTTGGCAAAAGCCAGGGCGTAGACGAGCGAAGCGCCAGGCCCGGCCGCGCCGGGTACCGCGGACTTGGCCATGCGCAGGTCGGGGAACTGGATCGCCAGCTCGAACGCCGCCCGGATCACGCCCCGGTCGCGCACGAAAACGTCTTGCTGGCCGTTCCCGTCGCCGCCAACCAGGTTGGATGCCTCGGAGGCAAAGGCCACGTAGCGCCCGTCGACGGACAGCACGGGCGAGACAGAGTCGCCGTTGCCCTCGCCATTGTCCGAGTCCAGCGAGACGCGCGCTGTCTGGCCTGTCGTGCGATCGTGCAAGAAGACGTCGATGTGAGTGTTGCCATCGTCGTCGACCAGGTTGGTCGCCTGGGATTCAAAGGCCACGTAGCGCCCGCTGGCCGAGATGGCCGGGGCGTACGAGTCGCCGTCGTTGGCGCTGCCTGTGGAGCTTGTCGAGACGCGCGTCGTCTGGCCTGTTGTGCGATCGTGCACAAAGACGTCCAGAACGCCGTTGCTGTCGCTGCTGACGAGCTCATCGTCGGATGAGGCAAAGGCCACGTAGCGCCCGTCGGGCGAGAGGGCCGGGTGGTAAGCATCGCCGTAGCTGTTGCCGTCAGCGCGCGCCGAGACGCGCGTGGTCTGGCCTGTAGTACGGTCGTGCACGAAAACGTCCAGCGCATCGTTATCATCGTCGCCGACCAGGTCGTCGG
>JAFGFO010000244.1 GCA_016931085.1 Thermoflexales bacterium | reverse complement strand
TGTTGGGTTTCGCTTCGCTCAACCCAACCTACATCCGCCGCTCCTCGCTGCTGGAATAGCAATGTTCGTGCCAAGTGACCCACTAGGCGGTCGAAGCCGAACCGCCTTTACCCTTCCAACATCCATACTGCTAAATTTCTAGGCCCATGCACGCCCAGGGTGACGGTCAATTCAATATCGGCTGTCCGGCTCGGGCCGGTGATGAAAACCAGGTAAGGACTATCTTTGGCCTCGGCAAAGACCTGGCGTAGATCTGGGCGCAGCATCTCGGGAGAGACGATGGCCAGGTGAATGCGTGGCAGGAGAGAGACGGCCCGCGGCTTGTCAGCCGACGAGCGCAGGACGAGGGTGCCGGTTTCGGGCAAGAGGTAATCGGCCTCGGTGATGCCCAGGTCGCAGCCCGCCATCTCGTGCTTGTCCGCGTCTGCGGGCACGATCTCCACCCCCAGGCCGCGAAGAGCCGCTTCAATGCCAAGCTGCCCCAGGCGCGGCGTACGCCAAAGAGTCGCTTTGCGGATCGTGTGGCTATCCACCAACGATTTCAGGGAGGCGACGATATCTTGCCGGGTGATCCGCTCGGCGCTCCCGGAAAGCTGGCGGATTTCATCGAGAAAACGCTCTAGCTCGGCGTCCGGCTTTTCGCCTTGGCGGGCAAGCTCAATCGCTGGCCGGGCAGACAGCGGCGTCTGTCCCGTCCGTCCCAGCGAGCGGCGGACTTTTTCGATCACCTGCTTGCTCATTGAGATAGGCCCTTTCCTTTTCCGGAGCGCGTGCGCCACCACTGTCTAAAACTGGCTGTCCACGACGGCAGAGAGCGCACTCGAGTCCAACGGCTGAGGGGATAGGGCGCGGCCGGGATCCAATCGCCGCGCTGAAAGACGCGCATAAAAAACGGCGCGAGGCGCGTTCCCAAGCGGTACATCCAGCTTTGACTGAGGGCCAGCGCAGCGAAGCCGGCCACGGCGCGGATTGGAACGGGCATGGTCGAGCCAGCCAGCTCATCGCCCTGGGCGACGCGTTGGCGCAGATGGCGCAGGATGGTTGGAATTGGGATTTTGACCGGACAGACATCAGCGCAAGCTCCGCACAGTGTGGAAGCGAAGGGCAGCTCACGAGCAGTGGCAGTCCCCAGCATCTGTGGGGCAAACATCGCGCCGATAGGGCCGGAGATGAACCAGCCATAAGCGAAGCCGCCGACATTTTGATACACCGGGCAGACGTTGGCGCAAGCGCCACACCGGATGCACTTGAACACCTGTCGCCCGATGGGGTCTCGGAGCACATCGCTCCGCCCGTTATCCAACAGCACCAGGTGGAATTCCTTGGGCCCGCGCTCGCCAGCCTCACGGCGCGGGCCGGTGATGAACTGGGTGTAGGCGGACAGTTTTTGCCCGGTGGCGGAGCGCGCCAGCAGCTTGAGAAAGACGGTCAGCGCCTCCCAATCGGGAATGACCTTGTCGATCCCAGCGATGGCGACGTGCAGCTCGGGCAGGCTGGTGCACATGCGCCCATTCCCTTCGTTGGTAACCATCACCAGCGTGCCGGTCTCGGCGACCAGGAAATTGGCCCCGGAAATCCCCATGTCGGCGCTCAAAAATTTCTGCCGCAAGCTTTCGCGGGCGATGCGCGTCAGCTCAAGCGGGTCGGGAGGAGCGTCGATGTGGAGTTTTTCGCTGAACAAAGCGGCGATCTCTTCCTTTTTGAGATGCACCGCCGGGACGATGATGTGCGAAGGGCCCGTGCCTGCCAGTTGGATGATGTACTCACCCAGGTCAGTTTCAAGCGCTTCGATGCCGGCCGCCCCCAAGGCATGGTTTAGCCCGATTTCCTCGGTCGCCATGGACTTGACTTTGACCGCCAGTTTGACGTGATGTTCCCTGGCGATTTGGAGGACGATTTGACGCGCCTCCTCAGCAGTGGAAGCCCAGTGGACGTGCCCGCCTGCAGCCTGGACGGCCGCTTCGAGGCGTGTGAGATAGACGTCCATGTTTTCGATGGTGTGCAGGCGGATCTCTGAGGCGGTCTGGCGCAGTTGCTCCCAGTGCGGCAGCTCCGCCACCCGCGTCGCGCGCCCACTGACAAAGCGAGCGGTCGCCTGCTGTACCGCACGGGGGATGCTGGGCGGGACGTGCTCGGTATAAGCCTGAAAGTCGATGTAAGCAGGGGTTTCACTCATAGCAAGAAAGCAAATCGATGATGTGCATGGCGCGAATGGGCGCGCCGGCCTTGTGCAGACCGCCAGCGATATTCATCAGGCAGCCCGTTTCGCACGTGACGACCGTGCCGGCCCCGCTGGCGATGATGTTTTCGATCTTGTTCTCCATCATCGCCTGGCTGACCTGGGGGTAGGTGACGGTAAACGCGCCGCCAAAGCCGCAGCAGTTTTCCTCGCCTTCGAGCGGGACAAACTCTAGCCCCTTGACCGCGTGGAGCAAGGCTTTGGCTTCGGTCTTTAAGCCCATCTCGCGCAAGTAGTGGCAGGAGGCGTGATAGGTGACTTTGTGCGGGTAGGCCGCTCCAACGTCGGTGACCTTGAGGACGTTGACCAGGAACTCGGTGAATTCATAGCTTCGCGAGGCGACCGCTGTGGCCTGGGCGTGTTCCGGCGTTCCGGCCGGGAACAATTCCGGGTAATGGTGCTTGACCATCGCAATGCACGATGCGGACGGCCCGACAATGGGGGCGTCACTTTTGCCAAAGGCGCGCAGGAAATTTCTGGCCAGGCCGCGCGTCTCATCCTCAAAGCCGTTGTTGAACAGCGGCTGCCCACAGCAAGTTTGTTCGGGCGGGAAGATCAGCTCCACGCCCAGCCGTTCCAACAGCCCAGTCATGTTCTGCAGCGTCTGGGTGTAGAACTGTTCGCCGAGACAGGTGATGAACAATTGTGCCTTGAGCATAATCGTTTAGTTGATATCCTAAAATATGTTGTCCTCTTTGTAAATGCGTCGTCGTTTCCACGTGCAAGCAGTATAACGCAAAAGCGGGTGACGGTCAAGGCGTAGAGACGTAGCATTGCTACGTCTCTACTGGGTGCGACGATTGTTCATAGGAAAACACTGCTTTGCGCGCTCTACACAAGCCAAAATCACCCTTTTTCCGACGATTAATCGTCGCA
>JAFGFO010000243.1 GCA_016931085.1 Thermoflexales bacterium | reverse complement strand
TGCGACGATTGTTCATAGGAAAACACTGCTTTGCGCGCTCTACACAAGCCAAAATCACCCTTTTTCCGACGATTAATCGTCGCACCCACCCCGAAATGGATTTCAGGGCTGATATCACAAGCCTGCTGAAAGCAGGCTAACGCGCCTGGGCGCGTTTTTTGTCTCAGCCTGCGAATTCATTTGCAGGCTGAGAATTGGAGCTACTTGTGCTCGCCGCCGCCCGCATCAACGTCGCAGCGCCTCGCGCAAGGAGCGGCGGTCGTCCCATGGGTACTCGGTCGTGCCAAAACACATCGATTGCTCGTGCCCCTTGCCGCACGCGATCACCACATCGCCGGGGTGCGCCAGGCGCACCGCGAAGGCAAGCGCCTCGGCCCGGTCGGCGATCCGCCAGAAATCCTGGCCCTCGCGACAGCCCTCGGCGGCGCAGCCGGCGGCAATCGCCGCCATGATCTCGTCCAAGGACTCGGTGCGCGGGTCCTCGGCGGTGATGACGACCTTGTCAGCCCAGCGGGCCGCCGCCTGGCCCATGGGGCCGCGCTTGTAGGGGTCGCGCAGGCCGGCCGCGCCAAAGGCCACGATCACCTGCCCGTTCGTCATCTGGCGGGCCGCCGCCAGCGCTTTTTCGAGCGAGTTGGGCGTGTGCGCAAAGTCGACGATAGCCATGAAATCCTGCCCCTCGTCGATCCGTTCCATGCGGCCCGGCACGCCCGCCATGGCCGCCACGCCGACCTGAATCGCCTCGATCGGCAGTTCCAGGGCCAGGCCCACACCCACCGCCGCCAACGCGTTGAGCACGTTGAACTCGCCGACCAGGCGAGACTGCAGCTCGAATTGCCCCTGGGGGGCGACCGCCAGCCAGCGGGTCGCATCTGGGCGGTAGGCCACATCGCGAGCATAGATTTGGGCGTTGTTGGCCAGCCCGTAGCTCGAGACAAAGTCCGCGCCTCGCGAAGCGTCGCGCAGGAAGGCGTAAGCGGGATCGCCGGCGTTGAGCACGGCCGTCTTGGGCAGACCCTTGCGCGCCGAGGCCGCCAGCATCTCGAACAGGCGCGCCTTGGCCGCGCGGTACGCCTCGAAAGAGCCGTGGATGTCCAGGTGCTCGTGGGTGATGTTGGTCAACACGCCCACGTCAAACTCGCACCCGTCCACGCGGTGCTGGGCCAGGCCGTGCGAGGTGGTTTCCAGCACACAGTGGGTCTGGCCGGCTTGCAGCATCTGGGCCAGGTAGCTCTGCACGTCCGGCGCGTCGGGCGTGGTGGTGTGCAGGCCGGTGTCGTAAGCCTGCCCGCCGATCACGGCGTTGACGGTGCTGATCATGCCGGCGCTGATACCCGCCGCGCCCAGGATACTGTGGATCAGGTTGGTGGTCGTCGTCTTGCCGTCGGTGCCGGTGACGCCGATCATCACCAAGCGGCGGGCTGGGAAGCCGTGCCAAGCGGCACACAGGTGGGCTAATGCCTGGCGCCCGTTAGGCACTTGGACGTAAGACACTTGGGCTGGCGGGGCACCAACCTCGCCCACGACGGCGGCTGCCCCCTTGTGTATCGCGTCCTCGACAAAGCGGTGGCCATCCAGGCTGACACCGGCGTAGGCCACAAACAACGCGCCAGGGGTGACCTGGCGCGAGTCGCTGGTGATGGATGTGATGTCAGGATCAGCCTGGCTGCCCAAGCACGTAGCGTGTGGCAAGGCGGCGGCGAGCGCGGAGAGTTTCACCCCTCACCCCCCTCACCCCCTCCCCTCTCCCAAAGGGAGAGGGGAGGGAGAGATCAAAACAAGTTCTGCAGCGCAAAGCTTATGTCTGTCCAGTTGGTGCCGGTCAGGATCGAGCAAGCGATGATCAAGAAAATGATCATCAGGATCACGCCACACCCGCAGCCAAAACAGCCGCCGCGTCCAAAGCCGAAACTGTTTTGCAGCCAATCGAACAGCTTGTCGAGCAAAAAGAGTTGCAGCAATCCCGAAAGGCAACCTTGTCTGTCGCGCATATTTTCCCTCCACAGGACCCTAAAGGTCGGGCTATCGGAATAGCCTTAAACCTTTAGGATCTCCCACGTTAGCCCAAGCTTGAGCGCAGCGCATCCAACTGGCCGGCAACGCTGCCATCTACGATGCGGTCGCCGGCGCGCACGCGCAAGCCGCCCAGAATGGCCGGCTCTACCTGAAAATCGACCTGGCTGGCGCCAAGCTCGTCTTTGACGCGCGCTTGTTCGGCCGGCGTCAAGGGCACAGCACTGGTCACCGCCATCGGGCCGCTCACGCCGGCCAGGTCGGTTCGCACCTGGGCTGGCACTCGCGCAAAAAAGTCGTCGATGAGCGCCTCTTGCCGCTTGCGATCGAGTGACTCGCCGATGAGCTTGTTGGCCGCGGCGATGGCCAACGCCGCGATCTGCCCGCGCATCTCGCCAAGCATCTTGTCCCGCTCGGCGCTCAAGACAACTTGCGCGTCGGCCTTGATCCGCTCGGCCTCGGCCTGTGCCTCGGCTTTGATCTTGCCCCCCGCTTGTTCAGCCTGCCGGCTGGCGTCGGCGCGCAGTTGTTGGGCCTCGGTCTGTGCAGCCCCCAGGACACGCTGCCGCTCGGCCTCGGCGTTGGCGCGCGCCTCCTCGGCCGCCCGGGCGTCCTCCAAGCCCTTTTCGATCTTGGCCCGGCGCTTGTCGAGCATACCCAGAACCGGCTTGTACAAGAACTTGCTCAACAGAAAGGCCAGAATGAAAAAGTTGACGATGTAGGAGAGCAGGTAAACCGGGTTGATCCCCAAGGATTTTAAAGCGTCCACCGTAGTTCCTCCTCAAGACATGTGATGCGTGAAACGTTAAACGTAAAGCCTAACAAGCTGACGCGATACGCAATACGCAATACGCAACACGCTATACGAACTTGAGCAAGAGCGCCACGACCAGGGCATAAATCGCGATGGCCTCGGCAAAGGCGATCCCCAAGATCATGGTGGCCTGAATCTGGCCGGCCGCTTCTGGATTGCGGCCGATGGCCTGCAAGGCGCCATTCGCCAGCATGCCGATGCCGATGCCCGGCCCAAGCGCTCCCAGCCCGATTGCCAAACCGGCGGCCAGTTGTTTCATTGTATCTGCATCCATCTACACCCTCCTGAATATTGGCCACAGAGGCACAGAGGACACTGAGAAAGATCTAATCTCTGATCTCTGTGGCAAAATTAATGTGCCTCACCATGCCCGGCGGTGGCCTGGGCAATGAACACAAAGGTGAGCATCATGAACACAAAAGCCTGGATCAAGCCCACAAAGATTTCCAGCCCCCAAAAGATCAAGATGCCCGCAAAAAGGAAAGGGATGAGAAAGCCCATCACGAACAAGAGCACCTGCCCGGCAAAGATATTGCCAAACAAGCGGAAGGCAAACGAGATGACTTTCGACACCTCGCTGATCGACTCTAGCACGCCGACGAACACGTCGAGCAGTCCCATCGGTTTCCCCTGGCTCAGTTGCCGGGTATTGACGAATTTGCTCAGATAGCCAGCTCTTTGGGCTTGCAGGCCATAGACCTGCACGGCGACGACTGCGATCAAGGCCAGGGCCAGCGTCACGTTCAGATCAGTCGCGGCCGCCCGCACAAAAGGCACCAGGATATAACCCTCCGGCTCGGCGTGCTCTTCAGTCGAGGGCGATTCGCTTGTCTTGGGCGGGATGGCCGGGCCTTTGACCGTGGCCAGCCCCAGGAACTCGCCCTTGTTATAGGTCGTGAGCGTGGCGTCGTGAGCTTTCTCGACCCAGCCGATCGCGTCGACGCCGGGGATCAGTTCCATCCAGTTGGCGATCCAGACGAAAAAGAATATCGTCGCCCCCAGCCAAAAGACCTGGGCCGTGCGCCCGTGCAGCACAGGCTCGGCAAAACCGTACAAGGTCTCGACGATCATCTCGATCACGTTTTGCAAGCCGCGCGGCACCCAGGCCTGCTCTGAGCCGGAGCGGATTTTGCGCGTGGCGAAAAAGGCGACGGCCACCAGGATGATGTCAGTCAAGATCGTCGCCACCATCGTATTGGTCAGGCCGGTTTCAAAGCCCAGGATGTTCACCGAGCCGCTGATGCGTTCAGCCGGCAGACTGACCGTGGGCAAGGCGGGTTCGCCCAGCGGACCATCCAACAAGGTGGACACGTTCAGGCTAGTCAGAAAGCCTGAACTCGCGCCGCACAAAGCGGTCACGGCGAGGAGAGCGATGACGATGTATAAACATCCTTTCATAGCAAACACCCCCAAGAGCCCGCTCTAACCTGAAAGGTAAACCGTAAAACGTGAAACGTGAAAACCACTCACCATTGGCTACTCGCTGTTCGCTTGGTCATCCGCCACGTGCGGCGACTCTTCGCGCAGTGCGGATGCAGGTTGGTCATCCGTCTTTGAGACCTGGCCACTGGTCACCCGGAACTGCTCGGCCGTGGAAAGCGCGATGCGCACCAGGCTGTACAAGCTGACCGGGATACTGAGCAACAGCAGCACGATGGTCATCACCGGTCGGGTGTCCAGCAGCCTGTCCAGCCACAGGCCAAGCAGCAGGGCACCGACCACGAGCACGACCGTGACACAGCCAACCTGCGACACCATCCCGGCCAGGGCCAGGTTTGCCACGACTATTTTCGGCGTCGGCTCTTTCATTCTTCAAATTAACAATTAAT
>JAFGFO010000242.1 GCA_016931085.1 Thermoflexales bacterium | reverse complement strand
TACCTGCCGCAAGCCTGGCGGCTATCCACAGGACGCCTTCGGCGTGGAAAGCCGCCCTACAAAATCGTCTCTCCGACAGCCTGCTAGCTGCGCACCAGGGCGGCGACGTCCAGGATCAGGACGACCTCGCCCTCACCTCGGATGGTGGCCCCGGCCAGTCCGTCGATCTGCGCCAGGGACGGCAGTGGCTTGAGCACGATATCCTCCGTGCCTACGATCTCGTCCACGACCAGCCCGTGGCGCCGCCGGCCACGCTCTACGATGACCGTGGGCATGAAGAGAGTTTCCGGTGTCAGGTTTAGGGTCTCAGGTTCGAGTCTCAGCTTGCCGTCATTGCCGAATGGCGTGTCCTCTTCGCCGTTGGTGAGGCGTGACTCGCTCGCGTGTCCTGCTCCCAGCACGTCGGTCATAAAGATCAGCGGGAGCAGCTTGTCTTCCCAATCGATCACAGGCTGGTTGTGCAACTGGCGCAACTCGCCGCGTGATGCTTCGATCGTGCGGATCACGTGGGCCAATGGCAGGGCGTACAACTCAACTCCCACCCGCACCAACATGGCCGGCAAGATGGCCATGGTCAGTGGAAAGTTCAGCCGGAAGCAGGTGCCTTGTCCTGGCTGCGACTCGATCTCCAGCACTCCCCCGATCTCGTCCATGACTTGCTTGACTACCTCCATGCCTACCCCGCGCCCAGAGACGCCCGTCACCTGCGTCTTGGTGGAAAAGCCAGGCTGGCAGATCAGCCCCAAGATGGTGGTGGTGTCCATCTCGCCCGCTGCCTGTGGCGTGATTAACCCTCGCTGTATGGCGGTGTTGGCGATCTGTTGAGGCGACATGCCGCGCCCGTCGTCGTGCACTTCGATGATGGCCTTGTTCTGAGCGCGGCTGGCGCGCAAGGAGATGTGGGCGGTGGGCGGCTTGCCGGCAAGTTCGCGCTCTTGGGGCGTCTCGAGGCCATGGTCCACCGCGTTGCGCAGCATGTGCACGAGCGGATCGGTGATTTTGTCCAGGACAGCCCGGTCAAGCTCGATTTGCGTGCCCGCCAGCTCGAACTCGACTTGCTTGCCCTGCTCGCGAGCCAGGTCGCGCACCAGGCGAGGAAAGCGGTTAAAGACTTGGGCGACCGGCGTCATGCGCATGGCCAGTACGGTCTCTTGCAGTCGGTCCAGGACACCGGCATGGGCCTCGACGGTCTCCTTCAGGTCGGAGAAACCATACTTGGCAGATACCTGGGCCAGGTGGCTGCGGTTGATCACCAGGTCAGCCACGGCCTCGAGCAGTTGATCCAGTAGGGCGGTTTTGATGCGAACGACCGGCGCGACCGGCGCGACCTCGGCGGCCGTTGTTGGCGCCGCCTGCTCGAGCGGGGCCGGTGCGGTTGGCGGGTGCGCTAACTCAGGCTGGCGCACAGCAACTTGTGCCAGTTGCTTTACCTTGACGGCGGTGACCTCGGCCACCGAGTTGGCGGCGCGCTGCAGCGCCTCGGGGTCGGCTGCAGGCGCAAAGAGCACGCAAAAGCCCCCCTCGTACTGGCCGGCCCGCAGGGCAGACTGGGGCGGCACGCTGTCCAGGATAGGGGCGGCCGTCCTCAGCCGTTTGAGCACGAGCCATGCGCGTGGCCCTTTGAGCGCGCAGTCGGGCGCTATCTCTACGCAGATTTGCCAGCCTGCTCCGGGCGTCACTTTTTGAGCGGGACTGGTTGCACCTAAAGAATCGAGTTCCGGCTGTGCGGCTTGGGCGTGAGCTTCCATTCCCAGGGCGGAGCGGAGCAGCGCTTGCGCCTGGGTGGTGTCCTCTTTCTCACCCTCTCCGGCGGCGATCCCTTGCAAGGATTCGCTCAGCGTGTCCAGGCACTTGAAGAGGGCGTCGGCCAGTCCTGGGCTGAGCTGGCGTTCCTTGTGGCGCAGCGCATCCAAGATATCTTCCAAGGCGTGCGAGAGGGCGGCCGTGTGTCCAAAGCCCAAGGCTGCCGACATGCCCTTCAGGGTGTGGGCAGCGCGGAAAAAACTGTCCAACTGATCCAGGTGTTCGGGCTGCTTTTCCAGCTCCAATAGTGCCTGGTTCATGGCTTGCAGATGGTCTTGGGCTTCACTGATGAAAATATCCAGGTACTGAGTTATGTCCACGCCTTATTCCTCCAAGGCGATCTTGGCGATGGCCTGGGCAATCCCGTCCAGGGGCAGGACTTGGTCGGCCAGACCCTGTTCGGCCACGACGCGCGGCATCCCGTAAATCAAGCTGGTGTGGCGATCCTGGGCGATCGTGCGCCCACCCACTTGGCGGATTTCCCGGCATCCCTCGGCGCCGTCGCTGCCCATGCCGGTCAGGATGACGCCCAGCGTGTGGGTGCCGAAGCAAGCTGCCGCGGCTGCCATCGTCACGTCGACGGCCGGTCGCAGCGTGCCTCTCGGCGGGGAATCGTCCAGGTGTACTGAGGCTTTGGCCTGATCTTGGCCGCCCTGCACGACCAGGTGATGCCCGCCAGGGGCAACGTAGACCCAGCCGGCCTGAAAAGGCATGCCCTCCTCGGCCTCGACGACGCTGAGGCGGCAGTGCTTGTTCAAGCGTTGGGCCAGGGAACGCGTAAAGCCGGCCGGCATGTGCTGGACGAGCAAGAAGCCGGCCGCCAGCCCGGCCGGCAGATCGGCCAGCAGGGGGGTCAACGCTTGTGGGCCGCCGGTGGATGCGCCAATCACCACACACCAGTTGGCTGGTGTGTCCTTGCTCGAGATGGCCATCGTCGGTGGGGAAGGGGCCCCATTTCCTAATGGCGCTTGCTCGACCCCTTGGCGCAACTGGCGCAAGTTGGCCAGGGGAGCCGCTTTGACCTTGTTGACGAGCTCTTCCTTCACTTTGTACAGGTCGACCGAGATCGTCCCAGACGGCTTGCGCATAAAGTCGACCGCTCCCAAGGCCAAGGCCTGCATCGCCAAGTCGGGGGTGCGCATGCCACTGAGGATGACCACCGGCGTGGGGATCTCGCTCATAATATAGCCCAGCACCTCCAACCCCGACATCCCCGGCATCTCGACGTCCAGGGTGACCGCGTCTGGGCGCAGCTCGTGGATGAGGCGAATGGCCGCCGGCCCGTCGGGCGCCTCGGCCACCACCTCGAGAGCTGGGTCAGCGTTCAGGATGTCGCTGATCAGCCGCCGCATCAGCTTGGAATCGTCTACGACCAGGACTCTAAGTTTCATGGTTTCAAGTTTCAGCTTCCATGTTCATGACCTTGCGCACGGCCTCCAGAACCTTGGCCGGCAGGAAGGGCTTGACCACGAAATCTTTTCCCCCAGCCTCCAGGGCCTCGATGATCAATTCTTGTTGGCCAAGCGCGCTGCACATGATGATGCGCGCGGCCCGGTCAATGCCGGTGATCTCGCGGACGGCCGCTATGCCATCCATCTCCGGCATGGTGATGTCCATGATGACCAGATCGGGGCGGGCTGCCTGGTAGGCTTGGATGGCCTGGCGGCCGTTTCCCGCCTCGGCCACCACCTCGAAGCCTTCCTTGGTCAGGATGTCGCGCAGCATCCGCCGCATAAAGACGGTGTCGTCAACCAGCAGGACTCGCATGGTGGCTTGTTCCCTGGGCGGTCGAAGACGACTGCCCTAGCTCTTTTAGTGCCTGGCGCTCGCGTGGGTCGAGCGTCTCATTCAGGTTCAAGATGATGAGCAAGCGCTGGTCTTGGCGGGCCACACCCTGGACAAAGACGCCACTGATCTGGGCCACCATGGGTGGGGGCGGCTCGACCTGCGCGCTTGGAATCAAGGCGATATCGCTCACCGTGTCCACGATTAGCCCCACGCGTTGGTCTTGCATGTGCACGATGAGCAGGCGCGCCCTGGGCCGGTGCTGGCTGGCGCCCAACTCGAAGCGCTTTTTCAGGTCCAACGCCGGGATGATTTGCCCGCGCACGTTGACAACGCCTTCCAGGAAGGCCGGCGCCCGGGGCACGCGGGTCACCGTCTGCTCCGCCATTGATTCGACGCGCCAGACCTGCTCGACCGGCACGCCAAACTCGAGCTGGTCGAGGGAGAAGATGACCAACTGGATTTTCTGTGTCTGCATCTCGCTCACGGCTCGTTTCCTTTGAACAGCCCGGCCACGGTTTGATCCAGGTGGGTGGCCAGGGCAGCCATGTCTTGGACCGCGTGGGCCAGCTCGCCAAAGGAGGCGACTTGCTCCTCCACCGCGGCGGCCGTCTGTTGGGAGCCGGAGGCCGTCTGCTCGGCCGCCGTGGCGATTTCGCCGGCGGCGCGCACGAGTTCCTGGTGCGTTTGGCGTTGTTGGCCTGCCAGGTGTTCCATCGTCCCGGCCAGCTCGTCCGTTATGGCGATGACGGCTGCCATGCCGCCCAGGACATCTTGCAAAGTGGTGATGGCCTCTTGCCCACTCTTGACCCGCTGCGCGCCAGCCTGGATTGACTGTAATACCTGGCCGACCTCGGTCTGCACCTGGGTGACTGTCCTGGCTACCTGTTCAGCCGAGGCAGCCGAGCTGGCGGCGAGTTTTTTGACTTCACCGGCCACCACGGCGAATCCCCGCCCGTGCTCGCCGGCGTGAGCGGCTTCGATCCCGGCGTTGAGCGCCAGCAAGTCGGTGCGTTCGGCAAAGTGGTCGATGGCGGCGGCCATCTCGGCGATTTGGCCAGACAGGCGTCCCAACCCGCCCATGGCGGCCTCTGCCTGGGCAAAGACCTGGGCGATTTCTTCCATGCGCTCGGTGGCGGCCAGGGCGGCTTGTTGCCCTTGCTCGGCTGTGGCCGTGGCCCGCCCGGCCGCCTGGTGAGTCTCCTGGGCACCTTCAGCCACGCGGAGGCTGCTGGTGGCCATGTCTTCCAGACTGTGCGAAAGCCGCTCCAATTGAGCCGCCTGCTGGCTGGATCCCTGGGCGATCTCGTTCACCGTGACCGCGATTTGCTCGGCCACTTGCGAGACCTGCTCGGCGCCATCCCGCAGGCTGTCGGTCGACCGAGCCAGTTGAGCGGCTGCCTCCCCAACCTGCTGGCGCAACTGGCCCAGCAGATCCCGGCTTTGTTTCTCGGCCCACCTCAAGCGCTGCCCGACGCTGGACGCCAGGAAAGCCGTCACGTTCAGCATCCCCACCATCGAGAGAGCCGTGCCGAGGGCGGCGTGAAAGTCGCGGTAGAGGCCGTGGTGGTACACCGGCGCCAGGCCAGGGTAATGCGGGATCCAAGCTTGCTGCTCGGCCAAGACTGTCGCGACGAAAAGGAGCGCGGCGGTGTTGGCCTGGAGAAAGACGAGCCGGCGGGACAAGAGCAGGCCGGTGAGCAAAATAGCCACCAGGGGGGCGTAAAAGAGCGGGTATTCGATCCCGCCGTTGAGATAAACCAGAAGGATCATCGCCGCGATGTCGCACAAGCCTTGCAGGTAGAGCTGCCAACCTAGTTGGCGTATGGCCTGGCCAGGGGCACTGCGGCTGTGCTCTACCCGGCGCAGCCATAGCCAGAACAAGGCGTTGTAGACCAACACCAGTGGAGCCGGCAGCCAGGCCAACAAACCCTGGCTTTGGCTGTAGCCGGCGAGCATCGTGACCTGGTCGGAGAGGGCGACTCCAATCACGGCTACCCAGCGCAGGGTGATCACCCAGCGCAATCGTCCGACCAGGACTTGTACTTGTTCTTGGCTGTTTTGTTCAAGTGCCATAATCTACCTCACAAATAGTGCGTAGGGCAGGTTTCCATACCTGCCGCAAGCTTACTCTTCTGGAGCCAATTGGCGGGCCAGCGTTTGCAGGCGGGCCGCCAGGTGAGCCAGCTCTTGGCTGGCAGTGCTGATCTGCTCGAAAGCAGACGTCTGCTCCTCTACGGCGGCTGCCATTTCTTCCGAAGCGGCGGCGTTGTTCTCGCCGATGGCTGCCAATTGGTTGGTCACCGTCACGATGGCCTGGGATGACTCGGCTTGCCGCCCGGCAGTCCGGGCCATCTCGCCGCTCAGCGTCACAACCTCAACGACGGCAGACTGGGTCTGTTTCATAGTCTTGTGAATAACATCCATGCTCTGCTGGATGGCCTCGTTAAGCGTTCCCACGTTGGCCAGCGCCTGCCGCGAGTCCTCGGCCAGCCGGCGTATCTCGCCGGCGACGACGGCAAAGCTTTCACCCATCTCACCCGCCCGGGCCGCCTCGATGGTGGCGTTCAGTGCCAGCATGTTGGTCTGGCGGCTGAATTTGTCGATAGTGCGGACGACGGCCTCGATGTGGCGGGAGCGTTCCAGGGCGAGTGTCACGGCGCCTTCTGTTTCTTCGGCCAGGTCATGAACCCGTTCTGAGGATGTCTCTATCCGACGGGCCAGTTGGCTCACCTGGCCAATCTCCTGATCCAGGCCTTGCACCTGGGTGGAGGTCTGCTGCACCTGGTTCATTTGCTCGCCGGCGTCGCGTGTCAGTTTTTGCACCATCATCGATAGCTCTTCGGCCGCCACGTTCAGTTCTTGGGTGGCCGAGGCCAGCTCTTCGGATGAGGAGGCGATGATGTCGGCGTCCTGGCGTGCGGTGTTGGCCGTGTGCCGCATGGTCTCCAACTGTCCCTGTTGGACGAGCAGCGCTTCGGACAGGCGCTCCAACATGGCGTTCAGGCTGCCGGCCAGTTGGCCCAGCTCGTCCTCTTGTTCCAGGTGGGCGCGTTGGTCATAGTCGCCGCCTTCTACGCGGGCCGCCAGCTCGGCCAGGCGGTGGATGGGCCGGGTGATGCTGAGGCTGAAGAGCACGGCGGCGACAAAAGCGGCCACCATGCCGGCCGCGGTAGCAGCCATCAGGCCTTGCCGCAGCTGGACCAGCGGCGTGAGAAACTCGGTGTCGTTTACGGTGATGCCAAAAACCCAATCGTTTGGCCAGATGTCGCTTGGCGTTCCCAGCCCCTGCGGCTCGCCGACGGGCACCACGACGGATGTCTTTTGCGCGCGCTGCAGGCCGAAATAGTAGCGGTGGATGTTGCGTTCGGGCTGTGTCATCGAAACGGATGGCGGCCCTTGCTGGATGAAAGCAGCCAGGCTGGGGATATCGAGCCAGTCGCCAAGTGGTGTGCCATAAGCATTTTGCGCGTCGGCGGCTATCACGAGCGGGTCGCCCTCTTTGTTGATGGGACGCCGCACGAGGTCGTGGGTGAGTTGGCCGGTCTGGGCGTGACGCGCCCCGTGCGCGATGAGGACGGCGTTGTCGTCGGCCATGTAGGCGTAGCCTCCTGTCCGCATTTGGACGACGTCCACCAACTCCCACAGCAGCGCGGCCGGCAGGCGGGCCACCAGGCTCAGCGAGGAAATGCCGTTGGCTTGGGTTTCGTCCGGCACGGGCACGTGGACGATAAAGACGGGCGTAGTGCCGCTTGCGCCCGCTTGCAGGCGTGAGATCCCCGCCACTCGCTTTTGAACGCTGGTGAACCAGGCCTCAGCGGCCACGCTTTGCCCTTCCAGGCTTGGGTTAGTCGAGGCCAGCACGACGCCACGTTGGTCCAGCAGGTCAAGATTGTACATGCCATCTAGATGGGGTAATTCGTACGCCAGGCTGGCCCGGCGGGTCTGGATGTCCCCGTGCAGCAATTCCTGGCTGTTCCGGTTGGCGGCCACGTACAGGTTGTGCAGGTACTTGTCACGCCAGTTGCGCACCAGCTCGGCCTGTTGTGTCGCCCGCTCGAGCAGCTCCCGCTCCTGGTTCTGCAGCAGGCTGTTGCGCACCAGCGTTTCGCCCATCAGTGAGATCAGGACCTGGCCCACTACCAAGATCGCCAGCATCGCCAGGCTCAGTTTCCAGGCGATGGGCCAATCGCGTAGCCGCAGTAGCTTTCGCCAATGTTGCTTCATAGTTCCCCTTTTACCTTCCCGGAAGGTGAGTAGATGTGCTCCCTGATCTCCACCGGGGTGAAGTGCTGGCTCCAGGCCATAGGCATGATGTCGGTCTTGCCCAGCACCAGGAAGCCGCTGGCTCCCAATGCCTGGTGGAAAGCGCCGTACAGTCGGTCCTGCATCTTGCGCTCAAAGTAGATCAAGACATTGCGGCAGAGCAGCAAGTCCAGCTCGGCGGGGGGAGGCTGGAGGGCCAGGTCGTGCTGCTGGAACGAGACCATGGCGCGCACACCGGCCGCCAGTTGGCGCGGGGGGCCGGGTGTAAAGTGGCGCTCGATCCAGGCCTGGTGGCGCGGCGACAGGCCTTGGAAGCTGTAGGTGCTATAGGAACCCAAGCGAGCCGTCTCCAGGGCCTTTTCTTCCACATCGGCGGCCATAAGCTCGACATGCCAGCCGCGCAGGGCCGGGCCGAATCTCTCGTGCAGCATGATCGCCAGCGAATAGGGTTCCTCGCCGCTGGCGCAGCCAGCGCTCCAGATGCGCAGCCGCCGTTGGGGTGCTTTAAGCTCCAAAAGCTTGGGCAGCAGCTTTTCCTCGATGAGCTGAAAAGTCGTCGCGTCTCGGAAAAAGCGGGTCATGTTGATGGTCAGGGCGTCCAGCATGGCGCGATACTCCCCCGGCTCTTGCAGAAGCCGGCCGTAGGCGGCATAGTCCGCGCATCCCCGTGCGTGCATGCGCGCAGCCAGCCGCCGTTGTAGGAAGGCCGGCTTGTAATGGCCTAGCTCCAGCCCGCGCTCTTGGCGCACTTGCTCCAACAAGCTTTCCAAGGATTTGTCCGCCGAATCTCGATCGCGCATGGTATAATTATACTACGCTTGCGCAAAAATGTAGTATAGCATAAACTATGGGAGGATGCGAGATCACGTGCGGAATGTAAGGTTGTATGGAGAATCCCCCTATGGCGTGGCGCTCGTCCACGGCGGGCCGGGCGCGGGCGGCGAGATGACCCCCGTGGCACGCGAGCTTGCCCCAAACCGGGGCGTCTTGGAAGCGCTCCAAACGGCGACCTCGCTGGAAGGCCAGGTCGAGGAGCTAAAAACGGTGCTGGAAGAAAACGCCCAACTTCCCGTCAGGCTGATCGGCTTTTCCTGGGGCGCATGGCTCAGTTGCCTGCTCGCGGCCGGCTATCCTCAGCTCGTAAGCAAGCTGGTACTCATCGGGAGCGGGCCTTTCGAGCAGCGTTACGTCAGCCAGCTCGAAGAGACCCGCCTCAGCCGTCTCAACGAGCCAGAGCGGGCCGAGTTCCAATCCACCGTCAGCCGCCTGAATGAGCCGGCCGAAGCGGAGCGCGACGCGCTGCTGGCCAGGCTGGGCGTGCTGGCTTCCAAGGCGGACGCCTACGATCCGCTGCCTCACGAGTCCGAGCGGCTGCCCAGTCACGGCGACATCTTCCAAGGCGTGTGGCAGGCGGCGGCCGAACTGAGGCGCAGCGGCCAACTGCTGGATATTGCCCGGCGCATCCGCTGCCCGGTGGTGGCGATCCACGGCGATTACGACCCCCACCCAGCCGCCGGCGTCCGGGAGCCGCTGTCGGCCGCGCTCGAGCGCTTTCGGTTTATCATGCTCGAACGCTGCGGGCATACGCCGTGGCTGGAAAGGCAGGCCAGGGCCAGCTTTTACGCCATCCTGGAGCGCGAGTTGGCAGCCTATTGACAGTGAGCAGGGCACGGAGAAGAGGCCGTTTGTCATGGTGAGGAGAGGAGGAGGGCTATGCGTTATGCCATCACGTCGCTGTGCCTGGGAGCCGCGGCGCTGGCCTTGAGCCTGGGCGTTTTGCAGGGTAGGGGGCTGCGCGCCGAGCCGCCGGATCCCCCAGCCGGCAATTCCTACTCCCTACTTCTTACTCCCTACTCCCTACTTCCTACTATCGTCATCAACGAAGTGGCCTGGGGCGGCACAGCCGCCTCGTCCAGCGACGAGTGGGTCGAGCTCAAGAACAACACTTCCACACCCATCACGTTGAGCGGCTGGACGCTGACCAACACCGGCAGTGTTTCCATAATTCTGGATGGCGTCGTCCCGGCCGGCGGCTTTTTCCTGCTCGAGCGCAGCGGCGACGATACAGTGAGCGATGTGCCGGCCGATCAGTTTTTCAGCAACGCCTTGCGCAACCCGCCCACGCCGGATTGGCTGGTGCTGCGCGACGAGACGGGCGCGCTGGTCGATAGCGCCAATGGCGATGGCGGTGCCTGGCCGGCCGGCTCGGCTGGGCCTGACTATTTCAGCATGGAGCGGATCGACGCACTGGGGCCCGACGCCGACGCCAACTGGGCCAGCAACGACGGGGTGACGCGCTGCGGCTTAGACGCGGCCGGCGCCCCCCTCAACGGCACGCCCAAGGCAGCCAATTCGGCCTCCTCGGTGGTCTCGCCCGCTCCAGATTTGGTGGTGGCCAAAGCCGCGCCCGTTTCGGTAGCGGCTGGGGTAGAGATCACCTACACCATATCCTTGCGAAACGTCGGGCAGTCGCCGGCCGCCAACGTGCGCGTCACCGATAGCTTGCCGCAGCCTATCGCGTTTAGCCGGCAGTCCGCCCCGTTCCCCTTCAGCCGCCAGGGGCAGACATTGGTGTGGGAGGTGGGCAGTGTGCCTTCGGACAGCGCGCCGCTCAGTTGGACGCTGAGCGGCCGGCTGGACCTGGGCTTTGCCGGGCTGCTGACGAACGCCGTCGAGGTCAGTCCTGTGCCAGGCGAGTCTGTAGTCACCAATAACGCCGCGCAGGCCGCCACGCAGGTTGGCTCCTCGGCATCGCTCGTGCTGCTCAACGGTGTGCTGTACGACGGCTACCAACTGAACGATGCCGACGAGTCGATCGAGATCATCAACCTCGGCCCTTCGCCGGTCGACTTGAGCGGCTGGCGACTGACCCGTATCGGCTCGAGCGGCGTCGTCTTTCCCGCTTATAGCCTGGGTGTGGAGCGGCGGGCGTGGGCCAGCCGGAACGCCCAGGCTTTCTACGCCTCGTTTGGCTTCTGGCCCCAGTTCGCCGCTGGTTCTCCACCCACCGGCGTGCTGGCGCTGGCCGGCTCGTGGCCGGGGCTCGGCAACGCCGGCGGCGACGTGCAGCTCCTAGACGCGGAGGGCCGCCTGGCCGACCGGCTGGTTTACGTGGATGCCAGTTATCGTGAGCTGGCTCACGATAACTGCGGCCTGCTTGTCGATGGCTGGTGGGGGCCGGCCGTGCGTCCCTACGGCATAGGCGCGGTTGAGGGGCAAATCCTGGCCCGCATCCCGGACGAGCAGAGTGGCCTGCCTGTGCCTGATAGCGATACGGCCGCTGATTGGATCCAGAACACCGGCCATTACACCGCTGCCCGGCGTGTCCTGTACCCCGGCTGGGACATGGACCTGTTCTTCTGGCCGCTGACCTCCACTGCGCCGGCGACGGTCACCCTGGGCATTGCGCCCGACAGCGCCTACGACGTGGTGCTCGGCGCACTGCGCTCGGCGCGGCGCTCGATCGAGATCGAGGCCTACACCGTGAGCCAGTATGGATTGGCGCAGGAATTGGCTGCCCAGGCCCGCGCCGGCCTCAGCGTGACGCTGCTGCTGGAGGGCGAGCCGGCCGGCGGGATCGACACCCAGAGCTTGTGGGGCTGTCAGCAGATCGAGGCCGCCGGCGGGCAGTGCTGGTTTATGCATGACTATCACCCGACCGGCTATCGCATCTTTGATCGCTACGACATGGTGCACGCCAAGTTCATCATACTAGATCGCCAGCGGCTGCTGGTTTCCAGCCAGAATTTCAGCGCCAGTGGCCTGCCGGACGACGACAAGGTTGACGGCAGCTACGGCTCGCGTGGCTACGTCGTGCTGATCGACTCGCCGGAGCTGACCGCCCGCGCCGGCGCGATTTTTGAGCGCGACCTGGATCCAACTCGCGCCGACATTGCCCGCTGGCCCAACGAGAGCTTTGGTTTTGGCGCCCCGCCAGCCTCGTACGTCCCCGTCACCGCCAGCGGTGGGTTCACCAGCCCGGTCTATTTCCCCACTCCCCAGACTTTTACTGACGCGACTCACTTTGAGCTTTTTACCGCCCCGGAGGCCGCGTTGCGCCAGTCTGACGCGCTGCTGGGCCTGCTGGCGCGGGCGGGGGAAGGCGATGAGATCCTCGTCGAGCAGTTGTACGAGCACGCCGACTGGGGTGACCCGCTCAATGCACCCAACTTGCGCTTGCAGGCTTATCTCGACGCCGCTCGGCGTGGGGCCAGGGTGCGTGTGTTGCTCAACAGCGGGACCTTCGGCCAGGAGTATTTCGACCTATCGAAAAACATCTCGGCCACGGCCTACCTCAATACCATGGCGCGCCGGGAAGGGATCGATTTGCATGCGCGCATGGGTGACCCGCTCAAGTACGGCATCCACAGCAAACTCGCGCTGGTCAGATCGTCGAGGGTCGATGATCACTCGTCGGCATCACGCCTCACACCTTATATCATCCCGAGCTTGTCGAGGGACGTTTTACGTTTTACGCATTATGTTTCCCACATCGGCAGCCTCAACGGCAGCGAGGCGTCGAGCAAGGTCAACCGCGAGCTGGCCGTGCAGGTCGAGTCGCAGGGCTTGTACGATGCGTTGGCGCGCGTTTTCTGGATTGACTGGCATCTGTCCGGATCGATCTTTTTGCCGCTGGTCTTGAAGGGTTATCCGCCCCTGCCGCCCCCGCCGCCGGTCGACTATCTCGTCATCAGCGAGGTCTATTACTCAAGCACCGTCTCGTTACAGTGGGTCGAGCTGTACAACCCGACCGGGCGCACGCTTGACATGGCTGGCTACAAGCTGGGTGACGCCGAGACGGCCGAGCGTTTTGAGGGGATGTATCGCTTCCCTGATGGCGCACTGCTGGGACCGGGTGGGGTGGTGGTGGTCGCTTACGATGGGACGCAGGTGGTGGGAGCGAGTTTTCAGATGTGCCAGGCGTGCGGGGGGAGTGTGCCCGTCATGCCCAAGTACGCTGCCTGGGGTGAGGGCGACTGGTGGCTGGCCGGGCACGGCGACCAGGTGCTGCTGCTGGGGCCAGATGACGTTCCGATCGACGTCGTCGTCTATGGGGATGCCGTGTTCCCGTCCGTGGTCCCGCATCCAGGCGTGCTTGTCTTTACCCACTCGCTCGAACGCCGGCCTGCGATGTATGACACCGATGATTGCAGCCGGGACTTTCTCGACGTCTACCCACCCGAGCCAGGCGAGGTGAACAACACCCTCACTCACATAACGGTGCGGTTTTGGTAAAAGCCAGCCTGACTTCTTGGCTTCCCAGCCGCCCCGTCATAACCAGGCGCTCGTTCTCCGCCGGTACATAGTTGGAGAAATTGCTATTCACTTCGACCAACGAGTAACTGCCATTTTCTTCAATCACGTCCAGGCTGATACGGGCCTGGGATGGCACCTCCACTCCGTCAAGGACGAGTGTCTCGGTACAAGAATTGTCTACCTCCAGCACGCCTCCATTGCAGTTGTTCGCCTTGATGACCAGGCACTCGTTCTCAGGCGCAATCGTCAAATCCAAAATGACGGTTTTCCCAAAGCAGCCGCCAGCCATTGGAGGTCCAATCGATTCTATACACCCTGGCGCCGGGCTGTCTTTAACGATGCAGCCGCTCAACAGAAGCGCTAGCAATACGACGATGATGGATAGTGTTGATTTTGCAGATCTCGAACGTTGCACGCATTCCTCCTTTGTAAAGCGTTAGTGAACTTGTCTCAAACGGCGCGGCGCGTCTCAACGATTTAAGGCAATAGAGCAAAACTTACTATGTCAAGCTACCATGCCGGATTTTCATCCGCTAATTTTCGCTAATTTTCACTAATTTTATGC
>JAFGFO010000241.1 GCA_016931085.1 Thermoflexales bacterium | reverse complement strand
GTGCGCCGAGAAGATTTTTAAAAACTCTGCGTTCTCGGCGCTCTCGGCGGTAAAATCTTTGGTTGCGGCGCGAAGCGTGCCGCGCTATGAGAGAGACGCGTTGCTTAAATTTCGGAAACGCACCTCGCCTTGGAGTTGGTTCGGAGGGATAACGGCCATCCTGGTTGTCTTCCTGGTATGGCAATTTATCGCCTTCCAATTTGCCATGACTAGAATGCCGGCCGGCTGGACCATCTCCGGCGCCGATGTGGCTGGCCTGTCTTACCAGCAAGCCGTGAGCCAGGTGGGCGAAACGTTGACGCAAAAACCCGTGCAACTCGGCTACCTCGATCAGCAGATTTCGCTGAACCCGGCCGCGATCGACGTGAGCTTCAACCCCACCCAGACGCTGGAAGCGGTCGTGCTGGCGCGCGACGCCAGCGGGGACGCGCGTGGTTTCCTCACCTACATCGTCCGCCGCGCCCCACCGCCGCAAGACGTCCCGGCCAGCCTGAGCTGGTCGGACGAAAAACTGCGCGCTTATCTGACCCAGGTGGCCGGTCAATACGACCTCCGGCCACAAAGCCCCAGCCCGATCCTGGAAGGGCTGCGGATGGCACCAGGGCGGGCCGGCCACGAGCTGGATATCTCCGCTTCGGTGCCAAACGTGGCCATCTCTATCGCCTCAGCCGACGCCAACCGGCGCACGGCGACACTCACCGTCAAGACGGTCCCCCCTCCCCCACCCCCCTTGAGCACCCTGGACAACTTGATCCAGGTCAGCCTGCGCGACTTTCGGGGCCTGGCCGGGGTCTTTATCAAGGACCTGGCCAGCGGCGAAGAGTACGGGATCAACGATGACGTGGCCTTCTCAGGCATGGGCGTGATCAAGCTGGCCATCATGGTCGAGATCTATCACAAACACATCCATGTATCCGAAAGCGACGCCCGCCTGATCGAAGAAATGATCACCACGGAAAGTGGCAACGGCGCGGCTAACGCGCTGCTGCAAAAGCTGGGAAACGGCGACGCCTACGCCGGCGCCAAAGATTTTCTGACCCCGGCTATGAAATACCTGGGCTTGGTCAATACCTTCGCTGTCATCCCTTACGATCAAAACGCCGCCCCCCTGGTCGTCATCACGCCGGCCAATTCACGCACGGATATCAGCACTGCCCCTGATCCCAAAATGCAAACCACGCCGCGCGACGTGGGCTTGCTGCTGGACATGATCTATGGCTGTTCGAAGGGGGGAGGCACGTTGCTGGTGGCCTATCCGAACGCTTTTACGCCGGACGAGTGCCAAGACATGCTGGACACACTCGCGCGCAATCCGTTGAATGACCGCTCGGGTAAAGCAGCCTATTTGGGCAGCGGCCTGCCTGAGGGGGTACACCTGGCACGCAAATATAGTTGGTCCGAAAAAGTGCGCGCCGACGCCGGGATCGTCTTTTCGCCCGGACGCGATTACGTATTGGTCGTCTTCTTGTACGTCCCCGCCGGCGGTGAATGGGAACAGGTCAACCCGATCTTTCAAGGCGTCTCGCAAGCGGCCTATAACTTTTTCAACTCCGGCCAGTAAGCAAAAAACGCAAAACGTGAAACGTAAAACGTGAGACGTTAAACAGACAAGGAGCAAACGATGGGCAATCCCACTTACGATGTGACGGTGATTGGCGGGGGGCCGGGCGGCTACGTGGCCGCCATCCGCGCCGCGCAATTAGACCTGAAGGTAGCCCTGGTCGAGAGCACCTTCCTGGGTGGTGTCTGCCTGAACGTCGGCTGCATTCCAACCAAGGCGCTGCTGCGCAACGCCGAGATCGCCGAACTGCTCCGGCGCGGCCAAGAGTTTGGCTTTAGCTTTGACAACCTGCGCCTGGATTACAGCGCGGCCCACAAGCGCAGCCGGCAGGTGAGCGGACGGCTGGTCAAGGGTGTCCAGTTTTTGATGAAAAAGAACAAGATCGACGTGTTCGAAGGGCGCGGCACTCTCAAGTCGGCCAAGCAGGTCGCCGTGACGCCCGTCGAGGCCGGCAAGGCCGTGGGCGGGCAAAAGTTCGAAGGTGTGCTGGACACGGAAGCCGTTATCGTCGCCACCGGCGCGCGCCCGCGCAACCTGCCGGGCCTGGAAATCGACAAAGAGAAACTCATCACCTACTGGGAGGCGCTCGAGCTGACCGAGGCCCCCAAGTCGCTCGTCATCATCGGCGCCGGCGCGATCGGCCTGGAGTTTGCTTACGTGTTCCACGCGTATGGCACGCAGGTGACGCTGGTCGAGATGCTGCCCCACCTGGCGCCCCTGGAAGACCAAGACCTGAGCGTCGAACTGGAAAAGGCTTACAAGAAAGCCGGCATCACGTTTATGCTGGCTACCAAGGTCGAACGGGTAGAAAAGACACCCGACGGCGTCCAGGTGATGGCCGGCGAGCAGACCATCCACGCCGACAAGGTGCTCGTATCCATCGGCGTGCAGCCCAACTCGGACGACCTGGGGCTGGAGGCGTTGGGCATGGCAACCGAGCGTGGCTATATCCAGATCGACAGCGCCATGCGCACGAACGTGCCGGGGGTGTATGCCATCGGCGACGTCACCGGCAAGCTGATGCTGGCGCACGTGGCCAGCACGATGGGGGTCGTGGCGGCCGAGACGATCGCCGGGCGCGAGACGGTCGAGCTGGACTATCGCTTTATGCCGCGTTGCATCTACTGCCATCCCCAAATCGCTTCGATGGGTCTGAGCGAAAAAAAGGCGCGCGAGGCAGGCTATGCTGTGGCGGTGGGCAAGTTCCCCTTCCAGGCCAACGGCAAGGCCTTGGGCCTGGGCGACCACAGCGGCTTCGTCAAGGTCATCGTCGATACAAAATACGGTGAAATCCTGGGCGCGCACATGGTGGGGGCCGAGGTCACCGAGCTGCTGCCCGAGTGGGTGCTGGCCCGCTCGGCCGAGTTGAGCGTCCAAGACCTCGCACGCAGCGTGCACGCCCACCCCAGCCTGGGTGAAGCCCTGGCCGAAGCTGCTCACGCCGCGTTGGGGCAAGCAATTCATACCTAGCCGGCGCTTGAATGATTTAAAAGTTTCCCATTTCTCTTCTGGGACACAGATTTCTACCTGGAGACAAACCAGGAAACACACCTACCTTTACCAAGTTGCTGCCCGCTCCATCCCAGGTCGCATCGGCCTGGAGGAAAACATCGCAAGTCCATTGCCGAAGCGACCGTCTCGTTAGAACCGGGAGATGATGTCGTCTTTGTAATTTACAAAAACACTTGACAAAATTGAGCTTTTATGCTATCATATCTATGTAAGCGTTCACAGGAACGAACGGGTTTTCCCGAAAAATCCGGTCTAAAATCTCGATTTCCGGCTAAAAGGCGAGTTTTTGTCCATAGATTCACTGTAAACGTTCACACGCAAAAAGCGAACTATCGGGTCAAGCTATCAAAACAGCATGCAAGCATCACACAAAACAAGCCTCAAGCGGAATAGCCATGTCGCCGAGTAACAGGCGCTCCTCCGCCAATATCACCATCCTCGACGTCGCCTCTCAGGCGGGGGTTTCGTATGGGACGGTCTCGCGCGTGATCAATAACAGCCCGCACGTCAAAGCGGCCACCCGGGAACGGGTTCAGGCGGTCATGCAGCGACTGGGCTATGTCGTCGACCGGCGAGCGCGCAGCCTGGCCGGACGGAGTTCTCGCGTGATTGGGGTGCTCTTGCCCGACTTGGGCACCGGCTATATCGGCGAGATCATGCGTGGGATTGACACCGAGTTGGAATTGAACCAGTACGATATGATGATCTACACCACCCATCGCCGTGAAGCCAAGGAGACCAACTACATCACGGCCATGACGCAAGGCGTGGCGGAAGGGCTGCTGCTGATCTTGCCGCGCAATCCGGGTGCCTACATAGAGATTTTGCGCTCCCGCGATTTTCCGTTCGTGCTGATCGATCACCAGGGGACTGACGAAAAGTGCATCGCGGTGGGCGCGACCAACTGGCAGGGTGGCTACATTGCCACCGAGTACCTGGTTCGCCTGGGGCACCGGCGGATCGGCTTGATCGCCGGCTCGCCGGACCTGGGCAGCGCGAACGAGCGCCTCGACGGCTACAAGGCCGCGCTCAAGACGCATCACCTTCCCGTCGACCAGTCCCTGATCCAGCCCGGGGATTTTGCGCAGCCGGCCGGTTTTCAAGGCGCCAAGGCCTTGCTCAGCCTTTCATCTCCGCCAACGGCCATTTTTGCCTCCAATGACGTGATGGCCTTTGGCGCCATGGAAGCGGTGCGTGACAGCGGCCTGAGCATACCATGTGACATATCCATCATTGGTTTCGACGATATCCCGCAATCGCTGCTGGTCTACCCGCCGCTCACGACAGTGCGCCAGCCGTTAGAGCAGATGGGCCGGGTGGCGACCCAGATATTGTTGGCCGTGCTTGACGATCCACAACGAGAGTATAAACGCATGGAGCTCCCCACGGAATTGGTGATCAGGGAGTCGTGCCGGTCACTCAACGCGCCAATACGAACAGGTACACCCTTAGGAGTTGGTGCGCCAGCAGGGACTGGCGTGGAGCGTGTGCCGCCAGCATCAACGCTTAACCTGGGCACGTCCCAAGTCAACCCGGGCGCGTTGAATGTCGGATGAGAAAGGAGGTGAGGCTTTAGGCTCTAGATCAAAACACATCACGAGCACGTCAGCAACTAATCGTTTCAAATGTATTTCCAAATTCCCTAAGGAGGATTAAGGTGAAAAAGTATACATTCCCGTTCATAGCCAGCATCATCATCGCCAGCATGCTGCTGGCATCTTGTGGTGGTGGCGCTCCCGCTCCGACCGCGGCCCCGGCTCAACCGGCTGCGACGGTCGCGCCCACCAAGCCCGCCCCGGTCAAGGTCGTCTGGTGGCACATCTCGACCGGCGAGGAGCACAAGGCGTACTGGCAAAAACTGGCCGATGAATACACGGCTGCTCATCCCAACGTCACCATCGAGATCACGGTCCTCGAGAACGAGGCCTTCAAGTCCAAGCTGACCACCGTCATGCAGTCCGGCGAACCGC
>JAFGFO010000240.1 GCA_016931085.1 Thermoflexales bacterium | reverse complement strand
TCAAAAAAGCGGGGGATGGAAGACTTCCGAAGTCTTCTTAGACTTCGGAAGTCTGGCCCGAAGCCCGGCGGCCCCGAAATATTGAGATGATACTATATGGGGATGAAAAGTGGGCGATTTGACGCCGCAAACGTTGTCGGTTATGATAGAATAAGGTGTCGGACGAAGGAATAGCCCATGACCGAGCAGAAAACGAGCGGGCGCAGACGAGCTGTGGCCAGCCACCTGGCCTGGACGGTGATCTCAGGCCTCTTGTTCGGGCTGACTGTTAGCCTCGCTACACGGCGCTGCCTGATCTCGCTGATCACGGGGCTGGCGATGAGCAGTGCTATCGAAGCCGCCTATCTGCTGGATGGCGCACTCCTTCAGCCTCGCTTGAAGCGCCTATCATACGACTGGCTGAGGTTTGGGCTGGAGATCGTTTCCTCCTTGCTGGGGCACATCGGTGGCGCAGGCCTGGCTTTGCTTGCCTGCGGTTGGCTGTTTCGCTTTTCCATCTGGGATACCAGGGCTTGGTGGGCCGTGGTGGGCATGGTGCTTGGTTTCCCGGTCATCCATGGCACCGAGAGCGCCTTACGCCTCTATCGCCAGTTGAAGGCGAGGGAGCAGTTGGAGGAGCGACTGCGCGCAATGGCGACGGAGGCCGAGTTAAAGGCACTCAAGGCCCAGATCAACCCTCACTTTTTGTTCAACACTCTCAACACGATTGCCGCGCTGATCCATACCGACCCAGCGCTGGCCGAGGCGTCCGTCGAGCGGCTGGCCCAGATGTTTCGCCACGCACTGGCCAGCAGTGAACGGCCCCAAGTGCCACTGGAAGAGGAACTGGCCTTTGTAGACGATTACCTGGAGATCGAGCGCGCTCGCTTTGGGAAACGGCTGCGTGTCACACGTGAGATCGATTCACGAGCCCTGGGCGTGCCCGTGCCCAGCCTGATCCTCCAGCCATTGGTAGAGAACGCCATTCGACACGGCTGCGGGGACGACGGTGGCGCCGACATTGACGTCCAAATCAAATCCGTCGGCCACGACGTGACCATCACCATCGCCGATCGGGGGCCGGGCATACCGCCAGGCTACGAGATCGGCGGCGACCTCGGCCACGGCCTGCGCAATGTGGATGAACGGCTGCGCAAGCTTTATGGGCATGGGCTAGAGTTTCACAACAACACGCCCCACGGTACCACCGTGACGGTCAAGATTCCGAGCCGGGAGAACTAGATGCGCATCCTAATCGTTGACGATGAGGCCCTGGCCAGAGAGCGCCTCAAGCGGCTCCTGGCAGACATCGAAGGCGTGGAAATGATTGGCGAAGCCGACGACGGCGTCGGGGCGGTGGAGTCGATCGAGCAAAAGCAGCCTGACCTGGTGCTGCTCGACATCCAGATGCCGGGATTGGACGGCTTTGGCGTCATTGAAGCCCTGGAGGAGCCGCCGCCGATCGTCTTTGTCACCGCCTACGACGAGTATGCCATCCGCGCCTTTGAGGTCAACGCGCTGGACTATTTGCTCAAGCCCATCAGCCGGGAGCGGCTGGAGAAGGCTATTCGCCGCGCCCAAGAAGAACAGGCCGAGGAGCACGACCTGTCTGCCCGCTTTGCCCCGCTGCTGGAGGGCCTGGCTGCCCAGGGGCGCTACCTGACCCGGCTGGCCGTGCGTGACGGGAACCACATCCGCGTGCTGGATGCGGACGAGGTGGACTGGATCGGTGTCGAGAACGAGCAGGCTTGCGTGCACTTGGGGGGCAAAGTCTATCCCCTTCAGCGAACGCTGGCCGAGCTGGAGGTGCGGCTCGACCCGGCCCGTTTCTTCCGCGCTCACCGTTCCGCTATCGTCAACCTCGACCGGGTAAGTGAAATCATCCCCTGGTTCAAGGGCAGCCACAAACTGCGCCTGACTACCGGCGCGGAGGTCGATCTGAGCCGGGTGCAGGCACGGGCGCTGCGCAAGATACTGGGCTGGTAACCTGGCCAGGGAACGACATTCGAGAGTGGAGGTTTGCAAAAGGTAGTTACGAGCATTTGACATTTAGCCTCAAATATACTACAATTTTCAGTCGCGAGTAGTGTAGCTCTAGCTTTTACAGAGGTCTGTATGCCTGCTCAATATTCACCCGCCCCGACCGGCCAACATTTTGGAGGATAAAGAATCTGATGAGAAAAGTGGCGTTGATCTCGAGCCTCATGGTCATCATTGCCTGCACCACCTATGTTATACAAGCGTCACCTTGGCCTGATGATATGCTCATCCAGGCTGCCGGCCCCACGCCCTCCCCTCACAACACGGCCGCCGATAATCCCATCTCACCCACACAAGCTGTCAAGCTGATTTTCATTCACCACTCCACCGGCGGCAACTGGCTGGCCGACCCCAACGGCGAGCAGTCTTATGGCGGCTTGGGCCGCGCCTTGATGGACAATAACTATTTCGTCAGCGCCACCAATTATGGCTGGGGACCAGATGAGATCGGCAGCACTACGGACATCGGTCACTGGTGGAATTGGTTCCGCGGCGACAACACCAGCGCGGTTATGACCGCGCTCTATGCCGAAAACAGGCAGAACTTTTGCAACCCCATCGCCGATCCGCCTTACGAATGTTTTGGCGCGTGGCCGCGCCTGCCAACCGATCCCGGTGGCCCCAATGAGGTTGTCATGTTCAAAGGCTGCTTTCCCAACGCGCACCTCAGCGGCAATGCCGGCGATGATCCAACCACCGGCGACAATCCCCTGCGCGGCCAGAGTGCGTGGAATTGGGATGACGTCCAGGGCAAGTCCGTTCCCAATACCTATCACACCGTCGCTAACGCCAAGGGCATCTATAACGACATCCTCCAATACTTTGCCGAACACCAGGACAAGCTTTTTGTCGTCGTCACCGGGCCACCGCTGTTGGCCGATGATATGGGCTTTCCCACCGACGCGGCGCACGCGGCCAACTATCGCGCCTTCAACGATTGGCTGGTCAACGATTGGTTGGACACCTACCCGCACAAGAACGTGGCGGTCTTTGACTACTATAACGTGCTGACTAGCAACGGCGGCGATCCCGAAACGAACGATGCGGGGCAGGAGGCCGGCAACCATCACCGCTGGTGGAACAATGCCGTGCAGCACGTCTCGCCGGTGGAAAATGACCTCGCGGCGTATGCCATGTGGCTGGACAGCCACCCCACCACCGCCGGCCAGCAAAAAGCCACGACTGAATTTGTCCAGATGCTCAACGTGTTCTACAATCGCTGGAAGAGCGGCGCCACGCCGACGCCGTCGCTCACACTGGTCTCGCCCAACGGCGGCGAAAACTGGCCGGTCAACAGTCCGCACCCCATTCAGTGGACCAGCGCCGGCGCCATTGCCAACGTGCGCCTGGCCTATTCTACCGATGGTTTTACGACCAGCCACACGATCGTTGCTTCCGTCGCCAACACCGGCATCTATACCTGGACAACACCCATCACGCCGTCAACCTCTATGCGCGTGCGCGTCGCCAGCGTCGTCAGTCCCACCATTTACGGCGACAGCCAGGCTGACTTTAGCGTGTACCAATCAGGTTCCAAGGACAAGTTTATCTATCTGCCTGTCGTACTGAAAAATGACACCGCCGCGCCGCCCGCGTGCGCCGTCCCGCTCACCGGCGTGACGATCAACGGTCAGACAAGCGGCCTGACCAACACAGCGTACACCTTCACCGCCGCGCCCACGCCCGCCAACGCATCAACGCCCATTGCCTACACATGGTTGCCTGCGCCGCAGAGCGGGCAGGGGACGGCGAGCGCGACGTATCAGTGGCCCACGACGGGCAGCCAAACGATTCAAGTGACGGCGAGCAACTGTTCCGGCGTACACACGGCGAATGATGACCACGCCATCACCATTCAAGCCCAGACGCCCCACGCCAGTGGCGCGCTCATCCAGCCGATGGACTTTGTCTACTTGGGCGCGTTCCGCCTGCCCAACGAGACCGCCGGCGACGTTTCGTGGAGCTATGGCGGTTATGGCATGAGCTATTATCCCAACGGTGACGCCGGCAACACCGACGCCTATCCCGGATCGCTGTTCAGCATCAGCGATTACCCGAATAACAACTATGTGTCTGAATTCAGCATCCCCGTACCGCTCATTTCGGCGGGCAAGAATCTCGGCGATTTGCCGACGGCGACCACCTTGCAGCCCTTTGCCGACATCACCGGCGGGCGGCAAATCTCCGGCCTGCAAGATAGCTTGACGGTGGTCGATATCCAATATTACCCGCGCCAGGGCGCGCAGACCAGCGACAAGCTCTACTGGGTGATGTTCGAATACTATATGCCAGAAGATGAAATCGGGCATGGGTGGAGCGAATTAACCCTTGCTACACCGCAAGCGCAGGGCGCGTGGCGGCTAGGTGATTTCCCAACCTCAGGCGCCAACAAATACTTGTTTGAAATTCCCACCGCCTGGGCCGACGCCTATACACCGGGGCGCTACCTGGCCGCAGGGCGCAACCGGATCCCCAACGATGGCAGCTGGGGGCCGGCCCTGTACGCCTTTGGCCCGTGGAATGACGGAAATCCGCCCGCCAATGGCAGCAGCGTGACGGCCACACAAATGCTCTACTATCCTTTCGACTATGACAACTATTTCATAGACCACATGATACGGGATTACAGCCACGCCGATGAATGGGACGACGGGGCCTGGTTAACCGTAGGCGAGCGCAGCGCCGTTATGTTTGCCGGCATCAAAAGTTTGCGCCGCGAGTACGAGTTGGAATATTATGGCGAGGATAATGTGGATGCGTGTGGCAATAGCAAGGGCTGGCACGCCGAGCCGTACTATGCCGCGGTTTTGTTTTACGATCCAGCGATGTTGGCCGCTGCTGTGCAAGGCGAGATTGCGCCTTACGAAATTCAGCCTTACGCGATGCTGAACCTGGAGGATTACATGTTCCAGCAGGGCTGCCGCCGCCAGATACTCGGCGGGGTCGGCTACGACCGCCAGCGCGGATTGGTGTATGTGCTGGAAAAAGAGGTGATGGACGACGACGCCAAGCCCATCGTCCACGTCTTCCAGTTGTCCGCAACGCCGCAGGCCGCCGATCTCACACCGCCTACTGCGCCAACCAACGTGCAGGCGGCGGCGACGTCCACGCGAGTAGACCTCAGTTGGAACGCCGCCTCCGACAATGCGCACCTGGCCGGCTACATCATCTACCGCTTCGGCGAGCCGGTCGCCACCACGCCCGCAACCACATACAGCGATAACAAGGTCAATCCGGGGACAGCCTACACCTACACAGTGGTGGCCTGGGACGCCAGCAACAAGCTCAGCGCGCCGGCCACTGTCGTCGCCGCCACGCCCGCCGGGAGCGATAGCCGCATCCCGATTGTCTATGGTATTGAATACAGCGGCCTTAGCGACACCGGCATCACCGTCCGCTGGCGCACCGACGAACCGGCCACCACGGTTATAACGTATGAACTGCAATACTCTGGGGATATGCGCGTCTATCAAGACAACACGCTAACCCGGCAGCACCAAGCTGTATTGACCGGCCTGACGCCCGATAACGCCTACGACGTCTGGTGGGTCGCCGGCGCGGATGCGGGAGGGCGCGCCAATGTATTCCCCATTGAAAACTGGAGCTTCCACACACCACCAGCGGGCGAGACGTGGAACTTCCGTCCAATTCTAAATGGCATCGGTTCCCGGCGCGTCGCCGTTGGCGACACGGTCGTCTGCACGCTGGACGCGCTCGATCAGGACGCTGACGATACGTTGACCTTCAGCGCGGAAAATCTGCCGGCCGGCGCGACGTTTACCCCGGCCACACGGCGCTTCAGTTGGACGCCGAGCGCTGCCGGGACGTACCGGATTACCTTCAGCGTCAGCGATGGCGATCAGACTGACAGCGAGCGCGTGACGATTTTTGTGACAGCATCCACGAGCTCTTCTATGCGATAATCCAAGCATGTACACCGAAAGCAAGCAACCTGTCAACAGCATTGTTTTCTGCTACATCTTTTTGCACGAGGTAACTTGCCATTTTGGAGGATAAAACATTGGAGGCGTGTGCGAGCTAAACGGAACGAGTCGGTCGTGATGGCAGCCTTGGCCGGCGTGCTGATTTTGGGCACGCTGGCAATTGTGGCGCTAACGCTTGCGCGCTCACAGCCGGCCAGCCCGTGGCTGTCACGTGTCCAACACCGGTCGGCGCGATATGAGCTGGGATCAAGTGCTGCCGCCATGCAGAACACTTGGGCGCGCGGATTCCGCGAGTTGTATTTCAGCGGTGGGGAGCCGATGTTGTGGCGCGATGCAAATTACACGCTCGCGGACGCGATTGTTGAGGCCAAGCGGATCGGCTTCTTCCACGTGCACGTTTACACGAACGGCATGCTTGGCGTCGAGACATCGGTCGATCTGGTCTGGGTGAGTGCGGCGATTGCCCTGCGCATGCCATTCACCCGTGAGATGAGCGGCTGGTGGTGGCTGTACTGGCGCTTTTACGACACGCGCATCTCACTGGACGATCTCGACGCGGTTCTTGGTGACGATGCCCCCAAGACTCGTTGGTGGCTGAGAGCGATGGAACGGGCTGGGCTCACAGTTCACACTGGCGGATACCTCGAGCTCACCGAGCCGGGCGCGTTCTGGCTTCATCTTGCGCAGAATCACTTTGCGCTGAACTATGTGAACACGCTGTGGACCAGGGCGCGTCAGGAGCCTTGGCCGCAGGCCGTGGCAATTTGAGCGCTTGGCGCCTGCCAAGGAATGGATATTTTTTATGAATGAGTGCAAGCGTCGCACCTATCACAGTTTATCTCAAGTCGTCGCCGATCTAAAGGCCGTCATGGCCCGGCGTGATCGAATGAAGCCGCTGATGCGCGGCAAGTTGATTGATGCCGCGTTTCGAGAACGCCTCATGCTGGCGGTCACGGCGGTCAACGGGTGCCGCTACTGCTCGTACGTGCACGCCAGGCATGCCTTGGTCGAAGGGATGTCGAGTGAGGAGGTGAAGGCCTTACAGACTGGGGAGCTGGCGAACAGCCCACCAGAGGAACTGGCTGCATTGCTTTATGCGCAACATTGGGCCGAAACGAGGGGCAAGCCCGATCCGGCGGCGCGCGGGCGGGTCACTGAACAGTACGGGGAAGAGAAGGTAGAGGCGATAGAGTTGACGCTGCGGACGATTCAGATGGCGAACCTGCTGATGAACACGCTGGATTACGCCTTGTACAGGCTGTCGTTCGGGCGATGGGGATCATCTTAACGTTAGCGTGCTTGTTTTAAGGAGAGATAGAGAATTTATCATGAAAATGAGGGGATCCATGCCCCAATTGGTCAAAGGCGGAAAATGGATTTTCGGATGGGTGGTGGTGGGACCGCGGCGAGAGATACCCATTCCCCCCGAGGCGTACCACGAGTACGGTTTCCAGGCCGGCGAGTCGGTGCTCTTTCTGCGCGGCAGCCGGCGCTCCGGCGGCTTTAGCGTCGGCCGGCTCGAACGAGTGCCAAAGCGCCTGCGCGGACGCGTGCTGGGCCACAGCCAGATGGGTGAGAATGAGCAGGTCGTAGCACCGCCTGAAACGGGCGTCCGGCCAGGTAGCCACTTGCTGGTCGGGCGCGGAAGCGGCGTGGCCCTGGGCTTTTTGGCGCAGGGACCGATTTACGCGGAAGCGCTCAAGCATCCTGAGCTAGGAGCTTGTCGGAGAGACACCCGTAGGGCAGGTTTCCATACCTGCCACAGGCGCGGCGGCTATCCGCAGGACGCCTTTGGCATGGAAAGCCGCCCTACAAAACGCTCTCTCCGACAGCCTGCTAGAGCTGTTCCAAATCGATCCAGCTTGATCAAAGCTGGCCATGGGGGTATAATTGACGTGGTTGTAACCATCATCACCCCCACCCGATGCGCGAAGACGAATTGCCGCGCACTCGATAGCCACAGACGCCGCACGGGGAAGAAACCTTAGGCATTGGCAACCAGTGGGCAAGCCCACGCGGTCGAACACTACGGCGTGCGCTTTTGGAGCGCGGCGCCATAAGGAGTCAATATGAGTGACCAGCCCATCGAGATCGTCCTTACGGTCAATGGAACTGAAAAACGGCTGTCGGTCGGGCGGCGCGAGAAACTGCTCGACGTGCTGCGCCGCCACTCCTACCTGAGCGTCAAGCGCGGCTGCGACACGGGGGACTGCGGCGTGTGCACCGTGTTGCTGGATGGCCAACCCACGCGCAGTTGCGTGACGCTGGCGGCCAACGCCCACGGGCGCGCCGTCACGACCGTCGAAGGGCTGAGCCAAAATGGCACGCTGCACCCCGTGCAGCAGGCCTTTGTCGAGACCGGCGCGATCCAGTGTGGCTTCTGCACCCCGGCCCAGGTCCTGGTCGCCAAGGCGCTGCTGGAAAAGAACCCCGATCCGAGCGAGGCCGAAATCCGTGAGGCCCTGAGCAGCGTGCTCTGCCGCTGCACAGGCTACGTCAGGGTGGTCGAAGCCGTGCAGCGTGCGGCGGCGCTCTTGCGGGGCGAAACGCTCGCGCCGGTGACGCCCATCGAACGGCCCCTACTGCCGAACTCGAAAATCGACCTGCCGGAGGCCTTTTACCGGCGGAGCGCGGCGCGCGACCCGCTGCCGCCGCTCGTCTTTACGCCGGCCGGCATGAGCCAGACCCAGGTGGTGGGGAAAGCGGAAGTGAAGGTGGACGCGGCCAAGCTCGTCCAGGGCCGACCGGTCTTTACCGGCGACGTGCCCGTGAACGGCATGCTCTATGGCGCGCTGCTGACCAGCCCCCACGCCCACGCCCGCATCCGGCGCATTGACGCCAGCCGGGCGCGCGCGCTGCCGGGCGTGCACGCCGTCCTGACTTGCCAGGATATCCCGCGCATCAAGCACGCTTCCGGCGGCCAGAGCTACCCCCAACCGCCTCCCTACGACCAGGTGTGCCTGGACGACAAGGTGCGCCACGTGGGCGACCGCGTGGCCGTCGCCGCCGCCGAGACGCCGGAGCTGGCACGCCGGGCGCTGGAATTGATCGACGTTGACTACGAGCGGCTGCCGGCTGTCGTCGACCCGGAGGAAGCGATGCGAGACGGCGCGCCGGTGATCCACGACGAGCCGGACACCGAGGGCATCTTTGACGCGCGCCGCAACATCGTCCACCACATCGAGGCGCAGGTCGGCGACGTCGCGGCGGCCATGGCGGCCGCCGACCACGTCTTGAGCGGCGAGTATCGCACTCCCAAGCAGCAGCACGCCCACCTCGAACCGCACGTCTGCCTCACGTATTGGGACGAAGACGAGCGCCTGGTGATCCGGACCAGCACGCAGGTGCCCTTTCACATCCGGCGCATGGTGGCCGCCTTGACCGACCTGCCCGTCAAGCGCATCCGGGTCGTCAAGCCGCGCATCGGCGGGGGCTTTGGCAACAAGCAGGAGATGATCCTGGAGGACCTGTGCGCTCACCTGACGCTCAAAACCGGCCGCCCGGTGTACATGGAGTACACTCGCAAGCAAGAGTTCACCAGCTCGCGCAGCCGGCACCCGCAGATCATCCGCTACACGCTCGGCGTCAAGGATGGTCAGCTCACTGCGGCGGATTTGTACCTGGTCGGCGATACCGGCGCTTATGGCACCCACGGCCTGACGGTGCAGATGGTGGGTGGCTTCAAGGGCCTGACGCTGTACAACGCGCCCAACTCGCGCTTCGTGTGCGACGTGGCTTACACCAACACGCCCCCCTCCGGCGCCTTTCGAGGTTACGGCGCGATGCAGTGCGAGTTCGGCGTCGAGGTGCTGATGGCGGAACTGGCCGAAAAGCTTGGCCTGGACGTGGTCGCGTTCAAGCGAGACAACTGGCTCAAGCTGGGCGAGACGATGCACCTGGCCAAGGCGCTCGGCGAAGGCCGCGAGGGCTACGAGCAATCCCTGCAAAGCAGCGCCCTGGAGCAGTGTGTGGCGGTTGGCCTGGAGGCGAGCGATTTTTACGCCAAGCGGAAGATGCACCGGCGCCAGGCCGGGCCTGTCCGGCGCGGCATCGGCATGGCCGTCGCCATGCACGGCAGCGGCATCGCCGGACTGGACATGGCCGCCGCCACGCTCAAGATCAATGACGACGGCTCGTTCAACCTGCTCGTCGGCGCCACCGACCTGGGCACCGGCTCCGACACGATCCTGGCCCAGATGGCGGCCGAGGTGTTGGGCATTCCGCTGGAAGACGTGATCGTCTATTCGTCGGACACCGATTTCACGCCCTTTGACAAGGGGGCGTATGCCAGCAGCACTACCTACATCAGCGGCCAGGCGGTGCGCAAGGCGGCCATGGAGGTGGCCGCCCAAATCCGACAGCACGCCGCGATGATGCTTGGCCTGCAAGCCCTCGACGGGCTGATCCTGCAAGACCGGGCGGTGATCGCGCCGGATGGCCGGGCCGTGACGCTGGCCCAGCTCGCCCTGAACAGCCTGCACCAGCAAGACCAGCACCAGATCGCGGCGACGGCCTCGCACGTCAGTTTTGTCAGCCCGCCCCCCACGGCGGCCCAGTTCGCCGAAGTGACGGTCAACGTGGAAAGCGGGCTGGTCACGGTCGAGCGGCTGTTGATGGTGGTGGACTGCGGGCGCGTCATCAATCCCCGCACGGCGGCCGGCCAGGTCGAAGGCGGCATGGCGCAGGCGCTTGGCTTTACGCTGTACGAAGAGATGCTCTTCGATCGAGATGGCCAGCCCCTCAACCCGCGCCTGGGCGCCTACCACGTCCCCCGCTCGAACGAGATGCCCGTGATGGACGTGATCTTTGTCCAGACCGACGAGCCGAGCGGCCCCTTTGGGGCTAAATCCGTATCCGAGCTCGCGATGGACGGCGTGGCGCCGGCGGTGGTCGACGCCATCCACGACGCGAGCGGCGCCTGGGTCCGGCATCTGCCCTGCACGCCGGAGCGTGTCCGGCAAGCCCTGGGGGCGTCAAGCAAGACCTAGGAAGAAGACTATCTATAACATTGTAGGGGCAACCCGTGCGATTGCCCTACATGTTGAAAAGATAGCTCATGGAGGTGTTTGAAATGAGTTCTAGTCCCGCCCTCGGTAGTCCGATAACCAATACCCATCTGCGGAATCCAAACCATGTGGCCGATGTCTCCGGCATGTGCGTTGTCTGTACAAGCGATTGCTTCGGCCCTTGCGAGATCGGCCTCTCCGCGATACGAGGTTCTGAGGCTATCCTGCCGTTTTTAGCTGACAAAAACCAGTTCGCTTCGGAGAAGCGCTATCCCCTCGATTTTTCCCACTTTAACATTAACGGCCGGGTATTCGGAGCAGCCGGGCTTCCCGCCGATCCAGATGTGGCCAGTTTCCCGAACGCCGACATCTCTTCCACTTTTGGAGTTGCCCATGCCGTCGGGATCAAGGCCCCGTTTATACTCCCGGCTATGGCCAAGTTGGCTTGGCAGGAATACTTTGCGGGCGCCGCGCTGTCCGGTGTGCCCGTCGTCATCGGCGAGGATGTGATCGCGAAGGATACAGGCCTTGTCGTCGACGGTCATAGGGTCGTCAATGCCCCGCTGATCGCCGAGATGGTGTCTGCGTTCAGGCGTTACCAGCGTGATGCCGGCGATATCGTACTCCAGGCCAACTTTGACGACGAGTATCACGGCGTGCTCGAGTACGCCATTGAACGGCTTGGCATCAAATCCGTAGAGCTGAAATTCGGACAGGCCGCCAAGGGCATCCAGGGCATGAGCAGGGTGCCCCAAATAGAGGACGCGCTTCATTTCAAGGCACTCGGCTACATCGTCCTGCCGGACCCGACAGACCCATCCGTCGCGGATGCCTACGCGAGGGGAGTTGGACCCGTGTTCGAAAGGATCGGCAAGCTGCCGATGTGGACTCCCGAAACGCTCGTGCAGCGAGTGGCTGAGCTGCGGAGGCTGGGCGCCGAACGCGTCTGCTTCAAGACAGGCCCTTTTGATCCTCGGGACATTGCCACGATACTCGAAATCGCCTCAGAGGCCGGCGTCGATCTCGTAACCCTCGACGGGGCGGGCGGCGGGACCGGCCACAGTCCGGCCAAGATGATGAACGAATGGGGCATACCGACCGTGACGCTCGAGGCGATCGTCTGCCGTATCCTGAGCGGATTCGAAAAGGCCCACAAGCCACTGCCACCGATAGCGATGGCCGGTGGCTTTGCGACCGAGGATCAGGTCTACAAGGGTCTGGCGCTTGGAGCGCCATACGTCCGTATGATAGCCATTGGTCGGGCTGCCATGGCCGCCGCTTTGGTGGGGCGGCAAGTCGGAGAGGCGCTGCGGAACGACTCTGTACCCAAGGAGTATGCCCGCTTCGGATCGAGCATCGACCAAGTATTCGCTGATTTTCGCGTTCTCAAGGCTGACTATGGCGACGAGACATCCAGTATCCCGCCCGGGGCGCTTGGTGTCTATTCGTACCTGAACCGGGTCTCCACCGGCCTCAAGCAGTTCATGGCCCTGAATCGAAAATTCGCGCTGCGGTATATCGACAGGGAGGATATCGTGCCCCTTACCGAAATTGCCGCCAAGACAACGGGGCTATCTCGCTATGATGAACGTGGCATCGCAGCTACAAGTTCGCCTTCTGTGAGGGACTGACTCCATCCGTTAGTTTCTGAGAAGAGAAAGCAAATCCCAGATGTACAAAGCTGAACGCTCTCCCTACCGGCACCGCTTTACAGATTTCACAGATGCCCTCGTCTCGCCATACAATCTGGGGTTCCCAATCTACAACTGGGGATTCAACGTGCTTGGCGGGCGCAAACACGAAGTGTTTCGCCAACGCGTCATCGAGCTGGCCAAGCTGAGGGCTTACGAACGCGTGCTCGATGCGGGCTGTGGCACGGGCCTGACGACCATGCGCATCGCGGCTCAGCATCCCACGTGCGTCGTGCATGGCCTGGACCTGTCGCCCAAGATGATCGAGGCGGCCCAGAAGGACGCAGCAGAGTGCGGCCTGACGGTGGGCTTGAGCGTCGGCTCACTCACCAACCTGCCGCATCCTGCTGGCTCTTTTGACGTGGTGATGACGAACATCTTGTACCACCATCTCGATCTGGCGGAGAAGCGCCAGGCCGTCGCCGAGATCGCACGCGTGCTCAAGCCGGGAGGCCGCTACGTCTCGGCCGAGTTTGGGCCGCGCGCCCGCAACCCGCTGGAGCGCCGCCTGGCCAAAGGCGACTATACACTCTATCCGTCCCATCTGACCGAAGCGGGGTTCACCATCTGCCACGAGGAGTTGAGCTCTTTCGTCTGGGGACTGCACGTTTACTATCGGGTGGCCGTCAAGCCGGCCGACTCAGTGTGAGGGGCAGAATGTCTTTGGCGCGGGTGACGATCCTGATCGAGCTTTTTGTCTTCACAGCTTTCATCCTGGGCTACAACTTTTTGCAGAGGCTCCAAGGAAAGAAGCGGCTGGGCGAGTTCCCTATTCGCCCGCTGTTCTTTGTGGCGGGCAAGCTTGCTATGGGCATCTCGTGGGGGTTCCTGTCCGCGCAGGCGGCGGGGATGCAATTGACCCCCTTCCCCATCCCCGCGGCTCTCGAGTATGTCTCCGCCGTTCTCCTTCTGCTGGGGATCGCTTTCGTCACTTCCGCTTTTCTGCACCTGGGAAGCGACTCCAGGTTTGGCGTATCCAACGATTCGGGTGGGCTGAGGACGAGGGGGATCTATCGCGTCAGCCGGAATCCGATGTATCTGGGGTTCTACTTGGTGACGCTGGCCTCGATGGTGTCGGTACCCCATCCGGTGAATATTGGCTGCGGGCTGGTCGGGATAGTCGTCCACCATCGCATCGTCCTGGCGGAGGAGGACTTTCTGCTGAGACAGCACGGCGTTTCCTATGAAGCCTATCGGCGGAGCGTCAGAAGATACATATAACCCGAGCGGTGTAAGAGAAGGGAGATCGTGTTTATGAAAGGCCAGCTATCTATCAAGCGGATCCTCGTCGACGGCACCATCATGAACCTGCTGCTCACGATTGTCGTTTACGGATCCATCTACGTCAACCCGTTGTTCTGGATCAGTGACTATCCACCGGACATTCAGGCGGCGGTGGGTCCCGTTGACATTCCCCTTAGCCAGAAGCTCGTCGCGGGCGTGCTCTTTCTCTGCATTGTCGTCGGCGTGCCGCTCTACTCGAACGCCAGGCTAAGGCGGCAGAATGATGGGAAACTGTCTTTCCCGGCCGCTTTCGCCAACAGTGCGCTGCTCGCGTTTTTCTTCGCCGTGTGGGATCTGCTGATCCTCGATTGGCTCATTTTCGTCACGATTCAGCCGGACTTTATTGTGATTCCAGGCACACAGGGTTTGGCGGGTTACAAAGACTATTGGTTCCACTTCAAGGTGAGTTTCCTGGGATGGACGCTGTGGATCTCTACCCTCGTCGCCGGCCTGATCCTGGGGGGCCTGTCAATGATCCGGCTGGGCGGCAACCTGAAACACTGGAGGTGCTATGAAAAGTAAATCCTTGCTGCACAAAATTGTACTGCTCGTCTTGATCCTGGTAGGCGTCTTGTCCTTCTTCTGGCTGGTGGTCATCCGCGTCCTGGCCAGGCTCGCCGGCGGTCAGCCCTGCCCCTACGCGATTGCCTGGATCGTAGACAACCCCCTCCGCCGCCGGTACATGGACAGGGTGTTGGACCGCATCGGCATCCGGCCCGGCGAGCGCGTGCTGGAGCTGGGGCCAGGGCCGGGCGCTTTCACCACGCGAGCCGCGCGGCGGGCGGGACCGGGCGGCAGCCTGGTGGCGGTGGACATCCAACCCAAGATGATCGCCGCCCTCGAGCAAAAAGTGCGGGCGGCCGGCCTGACCAACGTGGAAGCGCGCGTCGCCAGCGCCTACGAATTGCCCCTGGAAGACGGCAGCGTGGATCGCGCTTTCCTGGTGACCGTGCTGCCCGAGATCCCGGACCGCTGGCGAGCGCTGGCCGAGCTGCGCCGCGTGCTCAAGCCGGGCGGCGTGCTGTCCATCACCGAGGAATTTTTTGATCCCGACTATCCCTTGGCGCGGACGACGATCCGCTGGGCGGCGGAAGCCGGCTTTGAGCTGGCCCAACGCCACGGGAATTGGTGGGTCTACACTCTGAACTTTCAAAAACCAGCCTGATGGTACGCGGCTTTGCACTCTAAGGACGAGCGATATATAGAATTACCCATGAAAAACTATCACAACCGCGAAGATTTTCGCTTGCGCGCCGAGCACGCAGAGTGCGCCGAGAAGATTTTTA